>NZ_JAQYWT010000215.1:0-138987 GCF_036322545.1 Streptomyces sp. SP18BB07 | reverse complement strand
GGTCGCCGGAGTGTCACCGCCCAACGCGAACGCCTCGTCCGCGGCCCGCACATGCAGCGCGTCCCGGTCCGGATCGGCGTACACGGCCACGCTCGCGATCCCGGCGTCCCGGCACGCCCGGGCGACGCGGACAGCGATTTCACCTCGGTTGGCGATCAACACCTTGCGGAGGCTCACTTGTCGTCCTTCACGTCGAGGTCCTCGCTCACTGGGGCTGGTTCCCGTGCTTGCGGTGGGGTAGGGGGGCGTGCTTGGCGCGAAGCATGGTCAGGGCGGAGATGAGCCGGGAGCGGGTCTCTGAGGGGTCGATGACCTCGTCGACGAGGCCCCTCTCGGCGGCGTAGTAGGGATGCATGAGGTTGCTGCGGTACTCCTCGATCTTCTGTGCGCGCACGGCCTCGGGGTCGTCCGCCGCGGCGATCTCACGACGGAAGATGACGTTGGCGGCGCCCTCGGCGCCCATCACGGCGATCTCGTTGGACGGCCAGGCGAGCGCGAGGTCGGTACCGATGGAGCGTGAGTCCATCACGATGTAGGCGCCGCCGTACGCCTTGCGCAGGACGACGGAGATACGGGGCACCGTGGCGTTGCAGTAGGCGTACAGGAGCTTGGCGCCGTGCCGGATGATGCCGTCGTGCTCCTGGTCCACGCCGGGCAGGAACCCGGGGACGTCGACGAGGCTCACCAGCGGGATGTTGAAGGCGTCGCAGGTCTGCACGAACCGCGCCGCCTTCTCCGAGGCACGGATGTCGAGGACGCCCGCGAGGGTGGCGGGCTGGTTGGCGACGACGCCGACGACCTCGCCGCCCAGCCGGGTCAGGGCGCAGACGATGTTGCCTGCCCATGTCTCGTGGATCTCCATGAACTCGCCGTCGTCGACGATCTCCTGAATGACGCTCCGCATGTCGTACGACTGGTTGGGGTCGTCCGGCACCAGGTCGTGGAGACGGGCGGTGGGGCGGTCCGACGGGTCGGTGGCCGGGACGGCCGGAGGCCGCTCACGGTTGTTGGCGGGCAGCAGCGTGAGCAGATAGCGCACGTCCTCCAGACAGCTCTCCTCGTCGTCGTACGCGAAGTGCGCGACACCGGAGAGCGAGGCGTGGGCGTCGGCTCCGCCGAGCGCGTCCTGGGTGATGACCTCGCCGGTGACCGCCTGGACGACGTCGGGCCCGGTGATGAACATCTGGGCGGTGCCGCGGACCATGAAGACGTAGTCGGTGAGGGCGGGCGAGTAGGCGGCGCCGCCCGCGCACGGGCCGAGGACGACGGAGAGCTGCGGGATGACGCCGGAGTTGCGGACGTTGCGGGTGAAGATCCCCCCGTAGCCGGCCAACGCGGTGACGCCCTCCTGGATACGGGCGCCGGCGCCGTCGCACAGGCCGACGACGGGCACCCCGGCCGCCTCGGCCATGTCCATCACCTTGTGGATCTTCTGCGCGTGGGCCTCGCCGAGTGCACCGCCGAAGATGCGGAAGTCATGGGCGTACGCGAAGACCGTGCGGCCGTGCACCTGGCCCCAGCCGGTGACCACACCGTCGGTGTACGGCTTCTTGTCCTCCAGTCCGAAGCCGGTGGCCCGGTGCCGGCGGAACGCCTCGACCTCGGTGAAGGTGTCCTTGTCGAACAGGAGCTCTATGCGTTCGCGAGCAGTCAGCTTTCCCTTGGCGTGCTGTGCCTCGGTGGCGGCCTCGCTCGGGCCGCGCCGCAGGGCGGCCCGCAGTTCGGCGAGTTCGTCGGCGGCGATGCTCATGGGCTGCCCTTCCGGGAGGGTCGACGGGAGCCTTGATGACGGCTGAGGGTGCGCCGGGCACCTAGAGGTGGACTGGAAACTGGCTGGAAGCCCCGTACTGCAGCCTCGGATCTCGTGTCGGACCTGGGCCGCAAGAACGGCTGGACGATCCACTACCACCGACGCGGAGACCCGCTGCCGGCCCGGCTCCGCCCTGGCGACCACCGCCCAGCCGCAACCGATCACACCATGAAGATCTGAGGCTGTAGTACCCGGCCGCTGCACGGCGGCGGAACGACAGCCGAATTCCGGCGGACCGGATGCCATAAGCGATATCCCCGTGAAAGCGATTCGGCATACGCAACGGCACTTCGGCCGGAATCACCGAGAGTGAGCAATGGTGACCCTGTACCATCCAAGTCAGCTCTGAATATCCACGGATATAAGGAACGGATTATGACGCATGAAGACGGGGGAATGCGCGTGATACGGGTCATGCTGGCGGAAGACATGCACATGGTTCGCGGGGCCCTGGTCGCGCTGCTGGCGGGGGAGAACGGCCTGGAGGTGGTGGCGGAGGTCGACCGCGGTGACGCCATCATCCCCACGGCGCTGGAGCACCGGCCGGACGTGGCGGTCATCGACGTGGACCTGCCGGGCGTGGACGGCCTGACCGCGGCGGCCGAACTGCGCCGGCGGCTGCCGGAGTGCCGCACCCTGGTCCTCACCGCGCTGGGCCGGCCGGGCACCCTCCAGCGTGCCCTGGCCGCCCGGGTCAGCGGCTATCTGCTCAAGGACGAGCCGCCCCACCAACTGGCCAAGGCGATACGGCACATCGCGCATGGCGGCCGGGTCATCGACCCCGAGCTGGCGCTGGCTTCCTGGGAGAGCGACGTCAGTCCACTGACCGTGCGGGAGACCGGTGTTCTGCGCCACGCGGCGAGCGGCGCCGACCCCGCCGAGATCGCCCGGCGCATGAGCCTGTCCACAGGCACGGTCCGCAACTATCTCACCTCGGCCGTCACGAAACTGCACGCCCGCAACCGGCTCGACGCCGTGCGGCTCGCAGAGCAGGCGGGCTGGCTGTAGCGGCCGCCGGCGCGGGCCGGTCGGCCGGCCCGCGCCGGACCGCGTCAGCGCGCCCCAGCCGGCAGTCCGGCGGCCGGGGACGCCTCCGCACCCCGCGCCGTCGTCGGGGACACCGCGCACAGCCGGAACCAGTCCTCCTCGTACGACCAGGTCAGAGTGCCGCCGACGGCTGTGAGCCGGGCGGTGAGACTGTCCAGCCCGGTGCCCTCACGTCGTTGCTCGCGAGCCGGTGCCGAGCCGTCGTTGGAGAGAGTCAGGACGATGGCGCAGGAGGTGCGGCGCAGGGTGATGCGGCAGGACCGGGCGCGGCTGTGGCGGAGCACGTTGGTCACACCTTCGCGCAGCACGGCGGCCAGGGCGTACGCCACGTCGGGGTCGCGGGCCGTGGAGTCGACGGCGACCTCGGTGTGGATGCCCGCCATGCACAGCACCTGGTGGGCCGAGGCGAGTTCGGCGGCCAGGTCGAGCCGCCGGGGGCCGGAGACCACGGCCCGTGTCTCGGCGAGGGCCCGCCGGGAGAGCGAGACCAGTTCGGCGGCCTCCGCCCGGCCCGGCGCCCGCTCCTCGGCCAACCGGCGGGCGAGCAGTTCGGTCTGCGCGACGATCGAGGTGAAGCTGTGGCCGAGCAGGTTGTGCAGATCGCGCTGTCGGCGGCGGTGCTCGTGGGCGGCGCGCCGGCGCTCGGCGTTCACCAGGGAGCGGCGGACGTCGAGGGTGGCCTGGAGGCGGTCCAGCCCGTGTGCGCCGATGGCCGCGAGGCCCACGGACAGAACGACATAGGCCAGTTCACCGGGGAGCAGGACGAAGGAGAGGGCACCGGTCAGGAGGGCGAGCGTGCCGAGTCGTGCGCCCGGTCGGCGGGCGGCCGCCGTCGCCAGGGAGCCGAGGACGGCCACCGCGACGACGAACGCGCCCCGCTGCCAGCCCCCTTGGTCCAGGGGACCGTGGACGGCGGCGGCGACGGCGCAGACGACCTGTGCCGCGGCGGCGATCACGGCACCGGTTCGGCCGGGCCGCGCGAGGGCGCGTCCGACCGGCGTACGGGTCCGGGACGGCCGGCCCACGACGGGTTCGCCGCCGGAAGCGGTCGGTCCGGTTCTGGACCCGCCACGTGCAGTTCCGGACCAGGACGGGACATCGGGCCGGCGACCTCCCCGGAATTCCTCGCGGTCGCTCGGCCGCCCGGCGATGTCAGTAAAGGGCATGGCGCCGCCCGCGTGCTCGGACAATTCAATTCCCCCGAATATCAGAGTGACGCAAGCCACGTTTCGATCGAGCGATACACGGGAAACCCGTCTTCGCGGTCATTCGAAATGCCGGACACCTTTGTGCGGCGGCGAAGTTGACCTTTACTTTACCAGCGGCGCCTTCGGCCCCCAGGGGAATTCCCGGACTCGACCGACGCTCGAGCCCCGCCGCCCAGCCTGTTCGCGTGACCATGACCCCCGCACCGAAGACCGCCCCCCTCGCACCGGCACGGCTCGAGGAAGTCGCTGAAAACGTTTACGCCTATGTGCAACCCGACGGGAGCTGGTGCCTGAACAACGCGGGCGTCATCTCCGTGGACGGCGAGAGCACGCTGGTGGACACGACGGCCACCGAACAGCGGGCCCGCGCCCTGCGCGAGGCCGTGCTGGGCGTCGGCGTCGCTCCGCGCGTCGTCGTCAACACCCACTCGCACGGCGACCACACCTTCGGGAACTTCGTCTTCCCCGAGGCCGTGGTCGTGGGCCACGCGGGCACCCGCGCCGAGATTCAGAAGGTCGGCCTGCACCTCACCGGACTGTGGCCGGACGTGTGCTGGGGAGAGATCGAGCTGTCCCCGCCGACGATCACCTACGAGGACCGGCTCACCCTGCACATCGGGTCCGTGCGCGCCGACGTCGTCGACATGGGCACCGCGCACACCGCCAACGACACCGTGGTCTGGCTGCCGGAGCAGCGGGTCCTCTTCACCGGCGACCTGGTGATGCGCGGAGTCACCCCGTTCATCCCGATGGGCTCGCTCTCCGGCGCCCTGGCCGCCGTGCGGGCCATGCGGGAACTGCGGCCCGAGGTGATCGTCCCCGGTCACGGCCCGGTCTGCGGGACCGAGGCGCTGGACGAGACCGAGCGCTACCTCCAGTGGGTGCGGGGCCTCGCCCAGGAGGGCCTGGCCGCCGGCGCCACACCGCTGGAGGTGGCCCACGACACCGACTTCGGCCCCTGGGCGGAGCTCCTGGACCCTGAGCGGCTGGTGCCGAACCTGCACCGCGCCTATGCCGAACTGCGCGGGGCGGCGCCCGGTTCACCGGTCGACATGACCGCCTTGTTCCAGGAGATGGTCACCTTCCGTGGCACACCGCCGGTGTGCCACGCCTGACTGCCGGCCGCGACGAACGTGCGCCGTCCCGGCCCCTTGCGCGACGGCCCCCGACCTCGGACTGTGTTCGTTTCGGCGCGACTCAGGTGGATCTTGTGAGATTTTCATAGCCGTTCATGCCCGGCATCACTGTTTACCCCTCCCACCGGGCTGAGAGGCTCGCCCCATGGAATTCGGAGTCCTCGGACCGCTCGAAGCACGCGTGCACGGCACGTCCATCGTGCCGACCGCTGGAAAACCCCGACAGATCCTCTCGCTGCTCGCCATCAGAGTGGGGCGTGTGGTGCAGGTTGAGACGCTGATGGCAGAGGTATGGGGCGATGCCATCCCGCGCAGTGCCGCCACCACGCTCCAGACCTACATTCTCCAGTTACGCAGGAAACTGACCGCGGCCGACATCCACCAGACCGGCCGCGGCGCCAAGGAGATCCTGACGACGTGTTACGGCGGATACCGGCTCGTCCCGGAGGAGTACTCCTGCGACCTGCTGGCCTTCCAACGGCTGATCCGCCTCGGCGCGACGGCCCTGAGCGCCGACGACCCCGCGACGGCGACCCGGCACCTCGGGCACGCCCTGGACCTGTGGCGCGGCCCGGCCCTCGCCGACGTGCCCGTGGGGGAGGTCCTCGGCATGGAGGTCATCGGCATGCAGGAGGAGCGCGCACGGGCACTGGAGTTGCGGCTCGACGCCGACCTCCGGCTCGGCCGGCACGCGGAGCTCATCGGCGAGCTCCGGATGCTCGTGGCCGCGCAGCCCCTCCATGAGACCCTGTGCGCCCAGCTCATGATCGCCCTGTACCGGTCCGGGTACCCCTGGCGCGCGCTGGACGCCTTCCAGTCGCTGCGCCAGGCCCTGGTCGAGGAACTCGGGGTCGAACCCTCACCGCGGCTGCAACGCCTGCACCGGGCGATCCTCAGCAACGACGCCCAGCTGGACGCCCCTTCCTTCACCCCGCACGCCCTGACGGCCTCCGCGTAGCGCCCCGTCCCGTCGGTCATCGGTGGCGGGTGGCCGCCGTGCTCACGACGTGCCCCGTGTCGAGCCAGTGCGTGGTGAAGGTCCACTCGGCGGGCTGTACCGGTCGTCCGCCGGCGTCGCGGAGCTCGGCCCGGTCGCCGTGCAGGGCGAACCCGAAGTCACGGAAGGGCAGGCGGGTTCCGACACCGAGCGCCTTCGTGTACGCCTCCTTCAAGGTCCACAGGCGCAGCGCGACGCGGGCCCGGCCGGCCTCCGGCAGCGCGGCCAGGCCGGCCGCCTCGTCCCGGGTGCACATGAGGCGGGCCAGGGCGTCGGCGCGCACCGGCCGGCCGGTGTTCTCGGTGTCGACGCCGAGCCGACCGCCGGTGCCCAGGGCGAGCACCAGGGTGTCGCCGGTGTGGGTGAGACTGAGGCAGAGCCGGTCGTAGCCGCGTACGTAGGGGCGGCCCCCCGGGCAACGGGCCAGTTCGAGGTCGAGCGGCCGGACGCCGAGGGCGGTGCCCACCGCGTGCTTCATCAACTGCCGGGCGGCGGCGAACCGTTGCCGTGCCCCGGCCCGGCGCCCGGCCCACCGCGCGTACTCCCCGCCGAGCAGCGCCCGCAGGCCGGGCCCCTCGGGCACGGCCCACTCCTCGACGGAGCCGTACAGCACCACCACCCGCCCGTCGTCGAGCGCCGCCCGCACGCCCCCGGTCCAGTCTCCGCCCGGCCCGTCGGCGCGCCGCACCAGCTGCGCCCCGGGTGCCGTCCCCGGGCTCACGGGTCCGCTCGCCACCGGGCGGCGCACCGTGTCCGGCCCCGTCGGGGCGGTCGTACGGCGGGGGGCGATCACCTCGTCGAAGACGGCGGCGCACCGTACGGTGTCGGAACCGTCCGGATCCCGGTCGAGGCGCAGGGCGAGACGAGAGAGCGCACCCGTCAGGCGGGCCCGGGCGCGACCGTCGCCGGGCTGCGGGTCGTCGAGGCAGGCGGCGGCCGCCGTGAGCAGGGCGTACCGGTCCGCGGCGGCCCGGTGCCGCGCGTCCCCGGCAGAGTCCGTTCCACCCTGGTCCCGGCCGTACCGGGCGGTCGCCGCGGCGCAGGTGGTGAGCAGGTGGCGGCGCTCCTGTTCCAGCACGGAGAGCGTCAGGTGGCGCAGGGGGGCCAGGGGACGGGAGAGCCGGTCGTCGCCTCGGGCGAGGCGGGGCAGCCGGGCGGTGACGGCGGTGAGGTGTTCGGTGTGGTCGGCGTGCCACATCGCGTCGGCGAGGAAGCGGGCCCGGCGCCGGTACTCGGCGCCGGGCCCGCTGTCGCACGAGAGGTCCGGGCCGAGCAGCACCACGAGCCCATCGACGCTCTCCAGGAGAAGTCGGGGGACGAGATGGCGCGCGGCGACCGGGTCGGCGCGCAGCAGCCGCCCGCACACCCACAGGTCCAGGTAGGCCGCCCCGGCCGCCGCCCTGGCCCGGCGCGACGGCGGCCGGTCGGCGGCGGCCCGCAGCGCACAGCGCAGCGCGGTGCCGGCGTGCGCCGCCAGCCGGGCCGGCGAGGCGGTCACCGGCTCAGACCAGCTGGTCGTAGGCGACCGAGCGGGACTTCAGCAGGATGTGGCCGTCCGTCACGTCGATGACGTCGTGCACAACGGTGCTGGGCCAGATCTCCGGCTGCTCGTTCGGCTTCACCCGCACGATCAGCGCGTACACCGTGGAGCCGATGGTGCCGTCGTCGCGCGGGTCGAGGACGATCTGGTTGAAGTAGTGGCGGCGCTGCGTCGGATCGTTCTCGTACTTCTTCAGGAACGAGCGCAGTTCCTCCAGGATGGCGTCGGGGCCGACCACGGGGTCGAGACCGGGAGTGTGCTGGAAACTGCCGTCCTTGGTGAACGTGTTCGCGTACTCCTCGATCCGTCCGTTGTCGAGTGCCTGCATCTGCCGGGCGTAGAAGTGCTGCACCTGGACGTAGAGATCGCTGCTGACGGTGGTTGCCATGAACGGGCCTCCGGTGAGGTGGATGGGGGCGGGCGCTCCACGGTGTCCGGGTGGGCTCGAATCGGGCTGGAGCGGCCGGGGGGCGCGGTCCAGGTTCCTTCCAGCGCCGCACGAGCGGGCTTGACCAGGCTCGACGGGCAGATCCGCCCACCCAGCGATTCAGGAGAGCACATGACGAAGCAGGTCAAGCCCGTCGCTCTGGTCACGGGAGCCACGAGTGGAATCGGCCTGGAGATCGTCCGGCGGCTCGCCGGGCTCGGGGCCCGCGTCTATCTGTGCGCCCGTCAGGAGGACCAGGTCGCGGCCACCGTCAAGGAGCTGACGGACCAGGGGTACGAGGTGGACGGGACCACGTGCGACGTCGCGGACCCCGCGCAGATCCGGGCGTTCGTCCGGGCCGCTGTCGACCGTTTCGGACCGGTGGACATCCTCGTCAACAACGCCGGCCGCAGCGGCGGCGGAGCCACCGCCGAGATCGCCGACGAACTCTGGTTCGACGTGATCAACACCAACCTCAACAGCGTGTTCCTCATGACCAAGGAGGTGCTCACCACCGGCGGGATGCTGGACCGGCGGCGCGGCCGTGTCATCAGCATCGCCTCGACCGGCGGCAAGCAGGGCGTGGTGCACGCCGCTCCGTACTCCGCGTCCAAGCACGGTGTCGTCGGCTTCAGCAAGGCCCTCGGCCTGGAGCTGGCCCGCACGGGCATCACCGTCAACGCGGTCTGCCCGGGCTTCGTGGAGACGCCCATGGCGGAGCGGGTACGTGAGCACTACGCCGGTATCTGGGGGGTCAGCGAGCAGGAGGCCCACGACCGGATCACCACCCGGGTGCCCATGGGCCGCTATGTGGAGGTGCGTGAGGTGGCCGCCATGGTCGAGTACCTGGTGAGCGACGACGCCGCCGCCGTCACCGCGCAGGCCCTCAACGTCTGCGGCGGCCTCGGCAACTACTGAGCGCCGCGGGACGGGCAAGCGGTGCGGGCGGGGGCAGGTGCCCCCGCCCGCACCGCGTTCTCGTCATGCGGCGCTCCGTGGGGTTCCGTGCGCGGCGGCGTGCGTCATCGTCGTCATGCTGTTGCGGCCCAGCGCGTCCCGGACGAAGGCACGGGCGTCCGCGAGCGTGGCCTGCTCGCCGAGCACTTCGGTGACCGCCGCCGGGTCGATCGCCACCGTGTGCCGGGCGGTGGCGGACGGGCCGTCCGCGCCGTCGGTGAAGGTCCACAGTCCGCTGTGCCCGATCAGCAGCTTGGGCAGCACGTACTGCTTGTACGCGATCCAGGACGAGGCCTCGCAGATCCGCACCGAGCGCGTGGTGTGCGCCGAGCCGTCCGCGGTGACCGTGTCCATCTCCAGGCCCTGCACACCGGGCACGTCCTCGGTCAGCCGCACCCGCCGCACATGCGGCAGCCGCTCCGCCCAGAGGTCGGCACGGTTGACGAAGTCGTACGCCTCCTCGGTGCCGTTGCCGAGCGGTACGACGTCCGTGAAGGAGAACACCACGTCCTGGAGCGGATGTCCGAGCTCGGCGATCCGGGCCAGGGCCGCGAGTTCCTCCGCGCTGTTGCGGTCCAGCGCGTCGAGGACGTCGCGTACCGCCTCGGGGGCGTCACCGGCCACCGAGAAGCGGTGCCGCAGCACCACCTGCGTACGGCCGTCGGGCAGCGGCCGGAAGAGCCAGCCGCCGCCCATCGAGGTGAGCGGCGCGAAGGGGCGCTGCTGCCGGAAGCCCACGTAGTGGCGCGCGGGGTCCAGGGAGCGCCGTGACGTCCAGTTGGTGACGGCGCCGTTGACCTGGGCCCAGATCTCGAACAGCTCGCCACGTGCGGTGCGTTCGAGGTGCCGCACATGGACGCTCGGGCCGAAGACGGCGGGCCAGAGCGTGACGTCGGCGACCAGGTCGTACAGCACCTGGACCGGGGCGGCCACGGCCAGGGTGTGCTCGGTGCGGTGGATGACGGGTCGTTCGACCAGGGGTTCGGTCATGAGTTCGGCCATGGAGTCCTCCTCGGAGCGGGGCGGCTGACGGGGCGGGGCGGGCGCGGCGACGGCAGGGGGCCGGCATCCCGGCAGGTGGGATGCCGGCCCCGCGAGAGCGACCCTGGTGGATCAGGCGGTTGCCACGGTGGTGCCGTTCACCAGGTCCAGGAGCGCGCGCGGGGTCTCCACGTCGCCGATGGCGTCGTCGGACAGGTCGACGCCGTACTCCTGCTTGATCTTCGCGGCGCTCTCCATCAGGGCGAGGGAGTCGTAGCCGAGGTCCTCGAAGCTGGTGTCGAGGATGTCGCCGCTGAGGTCGATGCCGTCGTCCGCGCCGGCGGCCTCGACAAGGATGCGGCGCAGGTCGTCGATGGTGAGCTGGGACATGGGGTTTCTCCTGTGTGGATCTCGGACGGCAGGGACAGTGGTGGTGCGGGTCACGCGTTCCGGCGGGTCACGACGACCGCCGAGTTGAAGCCCCAGCGGCCCCTGGCCAGGACCAGTGCCGCCGACACCGACCGGGTGCGCGGCTCGCCGATGACCAGGTCGAGGCCGTACGTCTCGGGGACCAGGGCGGTGGAGCCGGAGGCCGGGACCACGCCGTCCCGGATCGACAGCAGGGCCGCCACCAGGTCGGCCGGGCCGCCGCCCGCGTACATGCGGCCGGTCAGCGCCTTGGGCGCGCTCACCGGCACACCGCCCGGCCCGAAGACCGCGCGCAGGGCGTCCGCCTCGGAGCGGTCCAGCGCCGGGAGCCCGGCGGCGTCGGCGAACACGACGTCGATGTCACCGGGGGCCAATTCGGCGTCGGCCAGGGCGAGTTCGATGGCCCGGCGCAGACCCGGCTCGCGGTCGGAGCCCGGCGGTGGGTCGAAGGTCGAGGCATAGCCGGCGATCTCGCCGTAGATCTGCGGCGCCCCGCGCTCCCGGGCCGAGGCGGCGTCCTCAGCGACGAGAATCGCCCCGCCCTCGCCGGGCACATAGCCGGCGGCCCGTTCGTCGAACGGCAGGTACGCCGCCGCCGGGTCGGTGGCCGTGGACACCCGGCCGCCCGCGAGCTGGGCGGCCCAGCCCCAGGGGTCGAACGCGGCGTCCACACCGCCGCACACCACCAGGCCGGTGCCGCGCCGGACGGTCCGCCGGGCGTGTCCGACGGCGTCCAGGCCGCCCGCCTGCTCGCCGACCAGCGCGGCGCTGGGCCCGCGCAGCTTGTGGCGGATGGAGATCTGGCCGGTGTTCACGGCGTAGAACCAGGCGAACGACTCATAGACGGAGACGTGCTCCGGGCCCTTGGACCAGAGTTTCCTGAACTCCCGGTGGGTGAACTCGAAGCCGCCGAGCGCGTTGGAGGTGACGGTGCCCATGTCGTAGTCGGGCAGGGTGCCCTCGTCGACGCCGGCGTCGGCGAGCGCCCAGGCCGCCACGGCCAGCGCGTACCGGGTCGACACGTCGGTCTGCGGCAGCAGCCGGCTCGGCAGATGGTCGCCGGCCTCGAAGCCGGTGATCTGCCCCGCCAGCCGCGAGGGGTACTTCGCCGTGTCGAAGCCGGTCAGTTCGCGGATGCCGCTGTGGCCGGCCAGCGTGGCCTTCCAGAAGGCCTCGACGCCCAGGCCGCTGGGGGCGGCCACCCCGATACCGGTGATGACGGTGCTCATACGGGGGACACCTCCGGGCGGTGCAGGACCATGGCGCTCTGGAAGCCGCCGAAGCCGCTGCCGACGGTGAGGACGGTGTCGACGCGCTGCTCGCGCGCCGTCACCGGCACGTAGTCCAGGTCGCACTCGGGGTCGGCCGTGTGCAGGTTCGCCGTCGGCGGCACCACGTTGTGCTCGATGGCGAGCAGCGACGCCGCGATCTCGACCGAGCCGATGGCGCCCAGCGAGTGCCCCACCATCGACTTGATGGAACTCACGGGCACGTCATACGCGTGTTCGCCGAGGCTGCGTTTGAACGCCGCGGTCTCATGGCGGTCGTTCTGCTTGGTGCCCGAGCCGTGCGCGTTGACGTAGTCGACGGCGGTGCGGTCCAGACGGGCCTCGTCGAGCGAGACCCGGATCGCCTCGGCCATCTCGCGGCCGTCCTTCTTCAGGCCCGTCATGTGGTGGGCGTTGCAGCGGGTGGCGTAGCCGCCGACCTCGGCGTAGATGTGGGCGCCGCGCCGCTTGGCCGCCTCGTACTCCTCCAGGACGAACATGGCGGCGCCCTCGGCCAGGACGAACCCGTTGCGGGTTCCGTCGAACGGGCGGGAGGCGTGCTCGGGGTCGTCGTTGCGCGGGGTGGTGGCCTTGATCGCGTCGAAACAGGCGACCACGATCGGTGAGATGGGGGTGTCCGCGGCGCCGGCGACGACGGTGTCGACGGTGCCCTCCCGGATCAGCTGGACGCCGTAGCCGACGGAGTCCAGGCCAGAGGTGCAGCCGTCGGACACCATCGTCACCGGGCCCTCGGCGCCGGCCGCCCAGGCCACCTCGGCGGGCATGACGCCAGGACTCAGGTAGTCGAACATGTGCGAGGACAGATAGGTGGGGTCGACCTCCCACTCACGGCCCGCGTCCGACATCACCAGGTACTCGTTCTCAAGGCTCGTCGCCGAGGCGACGGCGCTGCCCAGGCTCACGCCGACGCGGTACGGGTCGAGGGCGCCCGGCTCCAGCCCGCTGTCCGCGAGCGCCTCGCGGGTGCAGGCCACGGCGAACTGCGTGGCTCGGTCCATACGGCGGATCTCGCGCGGGCCGAAGCCCTCCGCCTCGGCATCGAAGTCGACCTCGCCGGCGATCCGGGAACGGAACGGCGAGGCGTCGAAGAAGGAGATGCTCCGGGTCGCGGTACGGCCCTCCGACAACAGGTTCCAGAACGCCTTCGTCCCGTTTCCGCCAGGGGCCCTCACACCGATACCGGTGATCACCACACGCCGGGTCATGTCCGGCCTGCGTTCGTGGAGAACATCGTTCTGTTGTTCCTTTCGTCGCATCGGCACACCGGAGGTACTGGTCAAGCAGGCTGCGGCGGTCTGCTCGAACTCCGCTGGAGCACGCAAGGAGGCCGCGGCCCCGTCACCCCGCATCGCTGAAGCGGCACACGAGCGCCGCTCCAGTCCGCGTCGACAAGCTCCCCTCGACCGCACCGACGGGTGACCGGACCGAGTGCGGGAACGAGCCGGCAGCCGTGTCGACGCCGTCGAGGTCCCCACCGCGTGGGGCACCCGCCCGGTCATGGGCAGGCGGTGCCGTCACCACGCGACCGGGATCGGCGCGGCCTGTTCACCGTGGCCTGTTCGGCGTGGCCTGTTCGGCGCGGTGTCCGTCGCCGGTCGCGTCGGCGAGGTCGGCGGCGGTTCTTCCAGCCCGTCTCAGTCGGCGCGGCGCCAGCGGAGGATGCGGCGCTGCTGGTGTTCGCCGCCCTGGGCGACGCCGGTCAGGACCAGGTCGCCGCCGTCCACCCGCAGATGACGGATCTGGCGGGTGCCGACCATGAACGGGTGGGCGCTGACGGCGACCTCGTGCACCATCCGGCCGCCCTCCAGCCGCCAGCGTCCCGCGTACCCCATGAACGTCTCGGACCCGCCGTCACCCCGTTCGGGGCCGTCGGGGCCGTCGGGGGCGCGCATCATGCTGACCGCCATATGGCCGTCAGCGGTGTACAGCAGCATGCCGCGGGGTGTGGAGCCGAGCGGGCCGTCGCTGACGCCGCCGTCATCGTCCACGTCGTGGTAGGCGACCAGATGCCAGACACCCACAGGGTCGAACGCGGCACCCCGGGTCTCCTGCGCACGTGTGTCGGGCAGGCTCATCTCATCGCCCCGTTCCGGTCGGCGTGCCCATGGCCTTGGCGTCCGCGCCCGGGGCCGGGCCGACCTCGCGGCGCAGCTCGGGGATCACCTCGCCGCCGAGCAGCTCCAGCTGCTCGCGTACCTCGGCGTACGGCATCCCGGGCATGTCCAGGGCGAAGAGCTGACGTTGATGGCCGTAGCGCTCGCGGAAGCCGAGGACGGCCTCGACGACCTGCTGGGGGCTGCCGACGGTCAGCGTGGTCGCGGCCATCTCGCGTTCCAGCGTGCCCGGCGCGGGCACGGCGCCACGGGCGGCGAGCAGCTGGGAGTGGTAGGGCCGGAACCGCTTCACGGCGTCCTGGCTGCGGCGCGCCACATGCAGCTGCCCTCCCGCGCCGAGGACGGCGTCCTCCGGGTCGCGGCCGTGCTCCGCCCACGCACTCCGGTAGTGGTCGGCCAGCGCGCCGAAGTGCTCCATCGGGCCGAACACGTTGTTCAGGAAGAGGGGTTCCCCGAACCGGGCCGCGGTCCGCGCGGTCGTCGCGCTGCGTACCGCGCCGTGCCAGATGACCGGGGGCGGCCCGTACGGTCGTGGAATCGTGGTCACCTGGTGCAGCGGGGTGCGGAAGCGGCCCGACCAGTCGACGTCCTCCCGCCGCCACAGAGTGCGCAGCAATCGGTGATTCTCGGCGAGGAGTTCGTCCTGGTCACCGGGGTCGCGGCCGAACAGCGGGAAGGTGCGCCAGGACACCCCCTTGCCGATCATCAGGTCGACGCGGCCGTCGGACAGGTGCGACAGCGTGGCGAAGTCCTCGGCCACCCGCACCGGGTCCAGCGTGGTCAGCACGGTGACAGCGGTGCTCAGCCGCAGCCGGGTGGTGCGGGCGGCGACATGGCCGAGGATGACGGTGGGCGCGCTGGTGACGTACGGGCCGTCGTGGTGCTCACCGATCGCGAAGACATCCATGCCCATCTCCTCGGTGAGCACGGCGAGCTCGACGATGCCCCGCAGCCGCTCCCGCTCACCGGGGACCTCGCCGGTCACCGGGTGGGGGCCCAGCAGGCCGATACTGAACATTCCGATTTCCATGCGGACCCTTGGTTGTGTCGGTGTCGGTGTCGGTGTCGGTGTCGGTGTCGGTGCCCGTGCCCGTGCCCGTGGCGGTGGCGGTGGCGCGGCGCGGGCGGTGCGGGAGGGGCGCGGTGCGGGGGAACGTCAGAGTCGTGAGCCGCCGGTGACGTCGATCAGCTGGCCGGTGATCCAGCGGCTCGCGTCCGAGGCCAGGAAGGCCACCACGTCCGCCACGTCGTCCGGCCGCCCGATCCGCTTGAACACCGACCACTCCGCCAGTGCGGCGCGCCCTTCCGGGGTCTCGCGCAGAAACGCGTTGATGTCCGTCTCGATGAAGCCCGGCACCACCGCGTTCACCGTGATCCCGCGCGGCCCGACGTCCTGCGCCACGGTCCGCGTCATGGTGTCCAGGGCGCCCTTGGTCATTCCGTAGACCACCGAGTCCGGGTAGACCATGCGGGTCACGCCGGACGAGACGTTGACGACGCGCCCGCCCTCCGACATCCGCTCCAGGGCGTGCTGGGTGAGGAACAGGGGCGCCCGTACGTTCACCGCCACGTGCCGGTCGAAGATCTCGCCGGTCACGTCGGTGACGCGGCCCAGCTCGTGCACGGCCGCGTTGTTCACGAGGATGTCCAGGCCCGGTTCCGCGCCCAGGTCCGCGAGCCGCTCGTCGTACCGCGCGAACAGCCGGCCCACGGCCTCCGGTTCGGCCAGGTCGGCACCGATCGCGAACGCCTGCCCGCCGTCCTTGCGGATCAGCGCGACGGTCTCCTCGGCGGCGGCCTCGCTGCGGCCGTAGTGCACCGCCACGCGGGCTCCGTCGGCCGCCAGCCGCAGGGCGATCCCACGTCCGATGCCCCGGCCCGCGCCTGTCACCAAGGCGGTCCTGCCCTCAAGAACTCCCATGTTCCACACCTCTGCGTCGCCGTGCCGGACATACCGACCCGGGAGCCTGACCGCCGCCTCTGGAACGGCACTTGAGCGTGGCTGGAGCTCTGACGCCGCAGGGGCCGGGGCGCTCGGGCCTCGGCGGAGCCGGCCGCGAGGCGCGGGCCTCAGCGCTGCGGCGCCGTCAGCCGGGAGGCCGGCTCCCAGGTGCCGAACACGCCCCGTTGGTAGAGGACGGCCTCACGGGGGAAGATCTCAGTCTCCTCCACCCGCCCGATCAGCAGCCTGTGGTCGCCCGCCTCCATGGACTGCACGAGGGTGCAGCCGGCGTACGCCACCGCCGCCTCGGTCAGCACCGGCGCTCCCGCCAGCCCACCGTGCCAGGGCACACCGTCGAACTTGCGCGTGCCCTTCCCCGCGAAGGTCACTGCCACGTCCTGGCCCTGCCCGGCGACGAAGTTCACCGCGAAGACCCCGGAGGAGAGCATCGCCGGCAGGGTCTGGGAGCCCTTGCCCACGCAGACCAGGAGCAGGGGCGGCGACGCGGACACCGCGGAGAAGGCGTTGCAGGTGAAGCCGCGCGGTTCGCTGTCGGCACCGAGCGCGGTGATGATCGCGACAGGGGTCGGAATCGTACCGAAAACCGCACGGAAAGCATCCGCGTCCACAGGCATGACGTCCACTCCGCCGAATCGGTCACGGGCCTCTCCCGCTGTCTGTGCAGCACCCTCGGCTGCCCCGCTCGGAGGTGCCTGGAGGGGTGCTCGAACGGCGGCGGGCCGACGACCGTCGCCGTGGTGGCGGGCTGCCCGGCGCCCGGCCGCGGCCCGGTCGGGACTCCAGGCGCGTGCGAGCGGGCCGCGAGCGGGGGGTGTCAGTGTCGGGCGAAGACCCCGTCCCGGGCCGTTCGCGGCTGGTCCGGCCGACGCCTCGGGCCCGCTCACCGCGGCCGAACCACAATCTCCCGCTCCCGGGCCGGGTCCGGGCCGTGTCGGCGCGGCCCGGACCCGGCCCGGCCCAGGCGTGGGCCCACCGTGCGGCGCGCACGGCTGACTGCGAGCGGGGGCGCGACGCCGTCCCGGACGGAGCGAGAGTTGACCGACCGTACAGGCCACGGGGCCCCCGCCGGGCCCGGCACCCGACCGGTCCCGCCCACGCCCGGCACCCGACCTGCCCCGCCTCCGCTCACACCCACGCCCACGCCCACGCCCCGACCGGTTCTCGTCACGCTGCTCCTGGCGAGCACCCTGACCGTGATGGCGGGCGCCACCATCTCCCCCGCCCTGCCGGCGATGCGCCGCCACTTCGCCGAGGTGGACGACATCGCGTTCCTGGTCCGGCTGCTGCTGACGGTGCCCGCGTTGGCGATCGCCCTGGGCGCGCCGCTGGTCGGTGTACTGGTGGACCGTGTCGGCCGTAAGCCGGTGCTGGTCGCCTCGACCCTGCTCTACGCCATGGCGGGCGGCTCGGGGCTGGTCCTCGACGACGTCCACGCCCTGCTCGCCGGACGGGTGCTGCTCGGGCTCGCCGTCGCCGGGGTGATGACCTCGGCCACGGCGCTGGTGGCCGACCTGTACGAGGGCCCGGAGCGCGCGCGTGCCCTGGGCCTCCAAGCCGGGGCGATGGGCTTCGGCGGTGTGGTGTTCCTGTCTGTCGGCGGGGTGCTGGCCGGCCTCGACTGGCGCGGCCCGTTCCTCCTCTATCTGGTCTCGCTGCCGCTGGCCGTGGCGATACTCCTGGTGGTCCGCGAACCGGCCCGGCCGACCGCGGAGACCACCGACCTCACGAGCGCCACGAGCACCACGAACGCCCCGGGTGCCCCGGGTGCCGCCGTCGTCGTGAGGGATGGCCTTGCCGGCCGCGCGCGGGCCCTGACCGCGGGCGCGGTCGGCATCCTCGTCCTCGCCTTCACGGGGCAGTTGGTGTTCTACACGGTGCCCACCCAGCTGCCCTTCCACCTGGCCGGCCTGTCCGGCGTCGGAGCGGTCGGCAGCGGTCTGGTGATCGCCTCGATGAGTGCGGTGCAGGCCGTGGCGTCGACCAACTACGGGCGGCTGGCGGGACGTTCGGGGCGGGCGGCGCTCACGGCGATCGTCTTCGCCCTGCTGGCGGGGGGCACCGCGCTGCTGGGCCTTGCGCGCGGTGTACCGACCGTCCTGGCGGGCCTCGCGCTGATCGGCACGGGGGTGGGCCTGCTGGTGCCGCACCTCAACGCATGGCTGGTGTCCCGTACCCCGCCGCCCGCACGCGGCCGGATGGTCAGCGGGATCACCTCCGCGCTGTTCCTGGGGCAGTTCCTCTCCCCGGTGGCCGCGCGCCCCTTCGCCGACGGCGACCGGCTGTCCGGCGTGTATCTGGCCGCGTCCGCCCTCGCCGCCGTGATGGCCGCGGCGGCCGCCGCCGGGTGGCTGCGCGGGCGCCGCCACCCGGCGGCGGCCCCGGAGCCCGGATCGCGGTGACGGGCTCCGCGCACAGGGGCGCCCCGGCGGTCCGAGGACCGCCGGGGCGCAGCCCGCACCCGCCGGGGGCGCGCGGGAAGCGTCACCCCCCGAAGGCCCGGTCGGCGTACAGCTTGGCAGCCGGGTCGAAGGCCAAGGCCACATGGGTGGCGATGGAGTTGACGTCACGCCAGGTCCGCTGCAACGGGCTGCCAAGGGCGTGTCCGGACGTTCCCGCCGTGGTGAACAGCCTGTTGACCGCCGTCACGGCGAGTTCGGCCGACAGCGAGCAATCCCGCAGGTTGCGGGCCGTCTGGTCGGCCGTCACCCGGGCACCCCGGTCGGCGATCCGTGAGGCACGCTGCAACAGCAGCTCGGCGGCGTCCAGTTCGCCGGCGCCGCGCGCCAGCGTCGCCTCGTACGTGCCGCGCGTGGGGCCCGGGACCCCGGGCCCGCCGGCTCCGCGCCGCAGTCGCAGGGCCGTGTCGCCGGTCCACGTCTTCAGTGCCCCCCGGGCGGCGCCGACGGCGGGCACCGCGAACGACAGCCCGTTGGCGGCCTGGAGCGGCACGGTGTGGCAGTGCGCCGAGGAGCCGAGGGGCTGTCCGTCGAAGAGCCGCTGCCGTTCGAAGCTGTGCGTCTCGGGCACGAACACGTCGTCGACGACCAGGGTGTTGCTGCCGGTCCCGCACATGCCAGAGCTGGCCCAGGTGTCCTTGACGGCGTACGCGGCACGCGGCAGCGCGTACAGCCGTGCCGGCGGCGGCCCGCCCGCGCTCTCCCCCGCCGCTCTCTCCTCGGGTACGACGGCACACACCAGGGCCCAGTCGGAGTGGTCCACCCCGCTGATGTACGCCCAGGAGCCGGAGACCCGCCAACCGCCGCTCTCGCGTGTCGCCCGGCCGAACGGCGACAGCGAACCCACGACGAAGGTGTCGGGTCCGTCGGCCCATACGTCGGCGTGCGCCTCCTGGGGCAGATAGGCCGCCATCCGGGCCAGGCTCGCCGCGATCGAGGCACACCACGCGGTGGCGGCGCAGCCCTCGGCCAGTGTGGCGACGGCCGCGGTGAGCTCCTCGAAGGTACCGTCCGCGCCGCCTCGCGCGGCCGGCGCGAAGTGCCGCGCGAACCCGGTGCGGAGCATCCGCGCGACCACGTCGGGGGTCAGCCGCCGTTGCTCCTCCGCGTCCTGGGCACGGTGCCGGGCCAGTTCGGCCAGTTCGGCCGACCGCTCGACAAGCCCACTCGCCTGGGACCCCTGTGGCTGCATCCTGCCTCCTTGACGCGGGCGATCGACGGCCCGAAGCCTGCCGGGGCCCGCTGGACCAGCGCTCGGGGCGGCCTTGAGCGGCGGCCCCCGGAACGAGGAAGCGCGCCGGAGGCGGGTCTCCCCGTCTCCGACGCGCGAACCGTGTCCGACGGCCGGCGGCCGTAAGCCTTCGCCTGTCAGCCGTCGGTTGTCGGCCTCCGGCCATCGACTGCCGGTCGGACGTCAGGTCAGTCGGACGTCACCGTGAACGACGACACCTGAAGCTGCGCCCCCTGTCCCCACAGCCGGTTGCCCGCCAGGGACTTGTCGTCGACGAACGTCTGCGGGGCGGGCGCGCCCACCATCGGCTTGTAGTAGGCGTTCGCGTCGGAGTCGAGCCGCACCAGACCGCGCCCGTCGGCGCCCGCCCCGTCGAGCAGGCTGAACGTGCCCACGGCGCACTGGAGTTGCCGCGGAACGACGGTCTCCTCGGTGCCGCCGTGGTCGATCAGCATGTACTTGCGGTCCAGTGCCCGCGTCCCGATCTTGTTCACGGTGAGCACCGTGGCCCCGTTGACCTTCCACGTCGCCCGGGACCGGTTCTCCAGAACGATCTCGTACGTCAGCTGCGTGCCCTTGGTCATCGTGGCGACCGGCACGGCGTAGCTGAACGCCGCGTAGGTGCTGCCGGGCGAGCGCAGGCGCTCGTAGAAGGCGTACACCCGGTTGTTCGTCACGAAGAAGTCGAAGACGACATTGGTCTCCGGGTCGAGGGTCACCATCGCGCCCGACGCGAGCCGCAGATCAGTCTGCGCGTTGGACACGGCGGATCCGAACGGGTGCTTGTCGGTGCCTGTGGTCTCCACCGCCATCTTCGTGGTGCACGAGACCTTGCCGGCGGCGGGCGCGTCGAAGCCCGGGTAGCCGCTGGACGCGGAACGCCGGGGCCAGGCCAGCCACTTGAGGTGGTCGGCGTCCCCCTGGCCGCCGGCCGACTGCTGGCCCGTGGTGTAGGCGAAGGCCGGCTTGCCCGTGGCCGGATCGGTTCCCGAGGGAACGACTTTCAGCCCCGTCGAGGACGTGGACGTGATCCCGTCGCCCTCTGGCAGAGAACCGGCGGGAAGCTGCTGCCAGCTTCCGCTCGGCGAAGCGTTGAATCCTGACTGGAAGTTGTCGCTGAAGACTGTCTGCGCCTGCTCGTCGGCCGTCGCGCTGCCGACCTGTGCGAGGGCGATGAGCAGCGCGGTCACCACAACCGCGCGGCGCCGTCTCACTCCGTGACCCATGATGTTTCCCCTCCCGTGACGGGTTGCGTCGTGGCTGATCCTCAGCGGTGGCCCATGAGCCTCGCTAGAGCCGAACACGGCCGAGATCGATCGGGTGTGTCCGATCAATTCCGCTGCGTCACCCGGCCCTGGTCAGGGTGTGCGTGGCCGGATTTACGTGGCCGACCACCAAATCGCTGCTAGATTTATGTGGTCGGCAACGCGATCGGGAGGCAGCACATGGAGAAGTTGTTCACGCCCACCACGGTGGGGCGGGTCAAGCTGGAGCACCGGCTGGCCATGGCACCGATGACCCGGGACCGCGCGCAGGCCGACGGCACGCCGACGGACCTGATGGCGCTCTACTACCGGCAGCGCGCCTCGCTCGGCCTGCTGATCACCGAGGGCACCCAGCCCTCGGCGGACGGCCAGGGCTATCTGCTGACCCCCGGTATCCACACCGAGGAGCACGTGGCCGGCTGGCGCAAGGTCGCCGACGCCGTGCACGAGGCGGGCGGCCACCTGTTCATCCAGCTCATGCACGTGGGCCGGATGTCCCACCCGGACAACACACCGCACCACCGGCAGCCGGTCGCTCCCTCGGCGATCGCCCCCGGGGAGCAGATGTTCTGTATGAGCGGCCCGCAGGAGATCCCCGTGCCGCGCGCGCTGTCCACCGAGGAGGTGCGTGCCACGGTCGACGACTTCCGCCGCGCCGCCGCCCTCGCCGTGCGGGCCGGCGCCGACGGCGTGGAGATCCATGGCGCCAACGGCTACCTGCTGCACCAGTTCTTCGCGGAGAACGCCAACCACCGCACCGACGAGTACGGCGGCTCCGTCGAGAACCGTGCCCGCTTCGCCCTGGAGGTGGCCGCCGCGGTGGCCGAGGAGATCGGCGCCGACCGCACCGGCATCCGGCTCTCCCCCGGCGTCCCGATCGGTGGCCTCGTCGAGGGCGAGAGCGGCCCCCGGCTCTACCGCCACCTCGTCGGCGAACTCGCCGAGCTCGGCCTGGCGTACGTCCACCTGATGCACATCGGCGACGAGGAACTGCTGCGTGACATCCGCGCCGCCTGGCCGACCGCGCTGCTCGTCAACCGTCCCGGCCGCCCGCGCGAGGCCGTGACCGCCGACATCGAGGCGGGGCTCGCGGACGTCGTCACCGTCGGCGCCTGGGCGCTGGCCAACCCCGACCTGGTGGAGCGGCTGCGTCAGGGCGCTCCGCTCAACGAACCCAACCCCGCCACCTACTACGGTGGGGGCGAAGGCGGGTACACCGACTACCCGACCCTTGCCTGACACCGGCACGGGACAGTGCCGGACCTGACGGCGACGAACGTGAGGGAGCGGCCCGTGGACGGCGCGGCGGAGAAGTTTCCGGTGAGCTTCACGATCTTCGGGCTGGCCCGACGGCACCGCGCGCTCGCCGCGGAGATGCTCCGGGACCTGGGGCTGTACCCGGGCCAGGAGATCATGTTGCTGCAACTGTGGGAGAACGACGGCCAGTCGCAGAACAGCCTCGGGCGGACCCTCGGCCTGGACCACTCCACGGTCGCCAAGTCGGTCCGGCGGCTGGAGGAGGCCGGTCTGGTCGTGCGCGCCCGGTCCGCACGGGACCGCCGCACCACGATCGTGACCCTGACGCAGGCCGGGCGGAACCTGGAGAGCGCCGTCACCGAGGTCTGGGCGCGGCTGGAGGAGTGCACCGTCGCGGGGTTCTCGGCCGCCGAGCGCCAGGCGTTCGTGCTGCTCGCCCGCCGGATCGAGGCCAACCTCGACCCGGACACCCCGGCGGCGCCGGCCGGCGGACCGGCCCCCGCGCCCCTGGCCTGACCCGTACCGCCGGCCCGGCCCCGTCGCGCGAGGGTGCCCACCCTCGTCGCGGCCGGGTCCCGGCCGCTCCTGCCCGCCGCACCGGGCACGCCCCGTGACACCGACCCGGAAATCCGGACACCCACCTCCCGTCATGGGTTCCGGGTCGGTGACATCCCGGCAGCCGTCACCGACGACCTCGCGGACACCAGGAGATCCCATGGCACAGCCCGTTCTCGGTGGCCGGACCACCGCCGCCGCACCGCCCTCGGCGGACCCCACCCGCGCCCCGGCCGCACCCCACGGAGCGGTGCTGCACGGCTCCGTGCCGAGCCCGGCCGAGCCGGAGGACCACCTCTACGTCCAGGCCTCCCGGCCCGCGCCGACCGCCGACGTCTTCACCCGGTGGGCCCTCGACCGGCCCGGAACCGCCTACGCGCTGATCGTCGCGGTGGTGCAGGGGCTGTGCGTCCTGGCCGTCCTGCTGAACCCCGTGGCCGGCGCGAGCCCGGTCAGAGGCTGGTCGGTGGTCGCGGTGAGCGTGCTGTGCGCGGGCCTGGCCGCACAGGGCGTACGCCGTTCACCGCTGCCCCCGGCGCTGCTCGCGGCGGTGGCCACGGCCCTGGCCCTGGCCTGGGTGCTGACGCCCGGTGAACTCGCCTATGTGGCGGTGTCCACGGGGGTCGCGGCGGCCGGCGGCCGGGCACTGCGGCATTTTCGGACGGAACTGGCCGCCTGTGAGCTGCGGGCGCGGACCGAGCGGCAACGGCTGGCGGAGGAGCACCGCCGGCTCCACCGCGATCTGCACGACCTGGTCGGCTACAGCCTGTCGGCGGTCGTCGTCCAGGCGGAGGTCCTGGACCGGCGGCTCGCCCAGGAACGCGGCGCGGACCGGCCGGAGGTGGCGGAACTGCTCTGCCTGACGCGCCGTGCCCTGGCCGAGATCCGGACCGTGTCCGCAGGTCCGCGGCAGCTCGTCCTCGCGCGCGAACTCGTGTCCGTCCAGCGGATTCTGAGCGCCGCGGAGGTGAAGACCGTGATCGAGGGCCTCTCACCGGCCATGGCGGACCCGCACGCGGAGGCCGCACTGGCGGCCGTGCTCCGCGAGGGAACGACCAACCTCCTGCGCCACAGCCGGGCCCGCAGCTGCCGGATCACCCTGCGCGAAGAGGGGGGCCGGGTGACGCTGCGGCTGTCCAACGACGGCTACGAGTCCGGTGCCGGCACCGGTGCCGGCACCGGTCTGCGCAATCTCGCCGACCGGGTCGCCGCCGTGGGCGGCACCCTGACCTGGGCCCACGGCGACAACTGGTTCTCCCTGCAGGCCGAGTGCCCGGTCCGGTGCCGGTGACCGGACGTCACCGGGCGGCCAGCACGGGCCCTTTCCAGAACCAGGGGTTGTCGCGGTACCAGGTGACGAGGTCCGCCAGACCCTCCACGAACGTCCACCGCGGCGCGTAGCCGAGTTCTCGGCGGATCTTGGAGTCGTCGACCGAGTACCGCAGATCGTGAGCCTTGCGGTCCTCGACCTGGGTGACCATGTCCCAGTCGAGCCCGAACAGGTCCAGCAGCCGGGCGGTGACCTCACGGTTGTCGAGTTCGGTACCGCCGCCGATGTTGTAGATCTCTCCGGCCGCGCCGCGGGTCAGCACCAGGTGTACGGCGCGGCAGTGGTCGTCCACGTGCAGCCACTCGCGGACGTTGCGCCCGTCGCCGTAGAGCGGGACCGGCAGCCCGCTGCTCAGGTTGGTGATGAATCGGGGGAGCAACTTCTCGGTGTGCTGGTACGGGCCGTAGTTGTTGGAGCAGCGGGTGACGCGCACGTCGAGGCCGTGGCTGCGCCAGTAGGCGCGCGCGACGAGATCGCTGCCCGCCTTGGACGCCGCGTAGGGCGAATTGGGCAGCAGGGGCTCGGACTCGTCCCACGAGCCGTGGTCGATCGAGCCGTACACCTCGTCCGTCGAGATGTGCACCACCCGGCGCACCCCCGTCCGCACACAGGACTCCAGCAGGCTCTGGGTGCCGCCGACGTTCGTCCGCACGAAGTCGGCTGCGGCGGACAGCGAGCGGTCGACATGGCTCTCCGCCGCGAAGTGGACGACGTCCTCGTGGCCGGGCAGCAGCAGCCGCAGCAGGTCCTCGTCGCACACGTCCCCGCGCACGAAGGTGAGCCGCGGGTGGTCCAGGGGGAGGTTCTCGGTGCGGCCGGCGTAGGTCAGCTTGTCGAGGACGGTGATCTCGGCGTCCTCGTAGCCGGGGTAGCCGCCGGACAGCATCGTCCGGACGTAGTGCGAGCCGATGAAGCCCGCCCCGCCGGTGACCAGTACTTTCACGCCCCTACCTCCGCGTCGGCATGGTTGTCGAGGACACGGCCGGGCCGTCGGGCGTCGCCGTCACCGCCGAAGGAGGCGCGGGGGCCGACGACGGAGTGGCGCAGCATGGGGACGTCCCGGACCGCGGCACCTTCCAGCAGGATCGCTTCACTGATCCGTGAGCCGTCCACGACACAGTGCGAACCCACGGCGGTGTACGGGCCGAGTGTGCTGTCGCGGATCGTGCTGTTCGCCCCGACGACGAGGGGGCCGACCAGCCGGGAGCCCAGGACCCTGGCCCCGGGTTCGACCACGACCGCGCCCTGGACCGTACTCGCGTGGTCGATCTCGCCCTCCAGACGGCGGCCGGTCTGCCGGCTCAGCAGCGTCCGGTTGCAGGTCAGGAGGTCGCCGGGGTTCCCGGCGTCCTTCCAGAAGTCGTCGTACTCCCCGGCGGTGACCCGCTGCCCGGTGTCGACGAGATGCTGGATCGCGTCCGTGATCTCCAGCTCACCCCGTGCGCTCGGGACGACGGACCGGACCGCCTCGTGGATCGCCGGTGTGAAGAAGTAGACGCCGATGACCGCCAGGTCGCTCGCCGGGTGCGCGGGCTTCTCCGTCAGCCGGCGCACCACGCCCTCCTCGGTGACCTCGGCCACGCCGTAGGCCCGGGGGTCGTCCACGCGGCTGACCATGAGGTGGGCGGCGACGCGGTCCGCCCGGAACCGGGCGGTCTCCTTCTCGATGCCGCCGGCCAGCACGTTGTCGCCCAGGTACAGCACGAAGTCGTCGTCGGCGAGGAAGTCGCCCGCGACGGCGATGCCATGGGCGAGCCCGAGGGGCGCCTCCTGCCGGATGTAGGTGAGGTCCACGCCCCAGCGCGAACCGTCGCCCAACGTGTCGGCGATCTGCTCCGCGCGACTGCCGACCACCACCCCGATCTCGGTGACACCGGCATCGCGAATGTTTTCGACACAGTGCACGAGCACGGGTTTGCCGGCCACCGGCAACAATTGTTTGGCCATGGAATGAGTGAAGGGGCGCATACGCGATCCCGTTCCCCCGGAAAGTACCAGTGCCTTCATGGACCGCCACTCTGCGGATTCCCTCTCAATTCTCGGTGGACGCAAACTTGAGCACCGCTGTTCAAGCGCGAATCGAGTGCGGGGGCCCAGGTTGACGGTGTGCTCCCCACTGACATCGCGACATCACAGCAGCTCAGCATCGGTGCGCGGCTGGCCGTTTCGCGGGCCGCCACCGATACGGCCACCTCTCCCGCGGCAGGTTTTCGGCGATGGTTCGCGGAGTATGCGCGGACCCGTCACTACCGCGTCCTGCGGGCGCCGTTGAACGGTCTTCCGGGATGGTCGTTCCAGCCCGGCACCGGCGACCTGGTCCACGAGAGCGGAAGATTCTTCTCGGTGACCGGGCTTCGGGTCGGCACGGATTTCGGCGGGGCCCGGGAATGGCGTCAGCCGATCATCAGCCAGCCCGAAGTGGGAATGCTCGGCCTCCTGCTCAAAGATTTCGACGGCGTGCTCCACTGCCTCGTGCAGGCCAAGATGGAGCCCGGCAACGTGAACTCCCTGCAACTCTCGCCCACCGTGCAGGCCACCCGCAGCAACTACACCGGTGCGCACCACGGCCGTGCCGTGCCCTATCTGGAGTACTTCACGGGCCCGGGCCGGGGCACCGTCGTGGCGGACTCCCTCCAGTCCGAGCAGGGCTGGTGGTTCCTGCACAAGAGGAACCGCAACATGGTGGTGGAGACGGAGCGGGAGGTGCCCCTGGTGGACGGGTTCCGCTGGCTCACGCTGGGCCAGCTCGGTGCGCTGCTGCGGCGGGACCACCTCGTGAACATGGACACCCGCACCGTCCTCGCGACCCTGCCCGGCGCGGACTCCGAGGACGTCCGGGAAGCCGGGCCCACCCTCGCGGGCAGGGTGCGCGGGGCGCTCGACCAGGACGCCCCGCTCCCCCTGCCCGATGTCCTCAGCCGGCTCACCGACGCCCGCTTCCGCTACCAGCTCCTCCAGGAGAGGATTCCCCTGGACGAGGTGCTCGGCGACGGCTGGCACCGTTCCCCGGACGTGGTCTCGCGGACCGACGGGCGGCACTTCTCGGTGCTCGGGGTCACCGTCGAGGCCGAGGAGCGCGAGGTGGCCCGCTGGGCCCAGCCACTGCTCGCTCCCGCCCCCGGCCTGGCCGGGCTGCTCGTCCGGCGCGTCGGCGGAGTCCCCCAGGTCCTGCTGCACACCAGGGTCGAGGCGGGCTGTCTGAACGTCGCCGAGTTCGCGCCCACCGTGCAGTGCGCCGCGCTTCCCTCCCCGGACCGTGCGCCGGGCGCCCGCCACCCCTTCGTGGACCGGCTGCTCTCGGCACCGCCGGAGCACACGCTGTACGACACCTTGCTGTCGGAGGAGGGCGGCCGTTTCCACCACGCGGTCACCCGGTATCTGATCGTCGAGGTGTCCGACGACCACCGGGCCGCCGTGCCCGAGGACTACTGCTGGGTGACGCTCCCCCAGGCCCGCGCCCTGATCGGGTACGGCAACACGGTCAACGTGCAGGCGCGAACCCTGCTGGCCTGTCTGATGTGGGCGCGCTGAACCCGCCCGGCCTGCCCGCGAGTTCCTCCAGGACCGGCACCAGCCGCGACGGTGCGGGCAGCGCCGCGTACTCCTCGGCCAGGGCGTGGGCCCGCCTCCTGTACGACGGGTCGTGCAGCAGCTCGCGGCAGGCCTCGGCGACGCGGCTCGGGGTGGCCTCGTCCCGGTGCACCAGGAGCGCTGCGCCGGAACCCGCGTGCCGCACGGAGGGCTCGACCATCTTGTGCAGATCCGGCAGGAGGAGCTGGGGCACACCCGCGGCGATGCCGGTCAGCGCGGTGCTGCCGCCCGCGTGATGGACGAGCAGGTCGCAGGTGGGCAGCACCACGTCCAGCGGGATCCAGCCGGCCCGGACCCGCCCCGCCGCGGTGCCGAGTTTCGCCGCCACCTCCTCGGGGGCCGCGACCACGACCTCCGTGCCCGGCTGTGCGACCCGGTCCACCAGTTCCCTGAGGTGTTCGACCTCGTGGTCGAGCGAGACCCGGCTGCCGGTGGTGACACACACCCGCAGCCGGTCTCCCCGGGTGTACATCCAGGGCTCCAGGGGTTTCTGGAGGGCACAGGGCACATAGCGCATGGTCCGGGCGGGCGGGGCGTCGGCAGGGGCCAGGCTCGGCGGGCAGAGGTCGATCCGCAGGTCGGGAGCGGGCAGCTCCGCCAGGCCGGCCCGCCGCAGCTCCGGGGCCAGTTCCTCGGCGGCGTGCCGGTCGATCTCCGGCGGCTCGCCCAGGTCCCAGGCGTGACGTACGTACGGGACGCCGAGGCGGGCCGCGAACAGCGGCGCCGCGAAGCTCAGCGCTCCGCCGACCACCAGGTCGGGGCGCCAGGACTCCGCGAGGGCCGTCAGCGCGTCGAGGCTCGCCGCGGCCAGCCGGCCGAAGCCCCGGCCCGTGTAACGCAGCTCGCCCGGCAGGTGATCAGGCAGCTCCAGGGGCCGCCCCTCGCGGTCGGTCGCGAAATACTCCCGCATGGACCGGGACGCGACCGGCAGAGCGGTCAGCCCGGTCCCCGCGACGACCGGCATCATCTCCCTCGTCGCGGCCATGAAGACGTGGTGCCCGGCGGTCCGCACCGCGTGGGCCAAGGGCGTCAGGCCGAAGACCGTGGCCGGGCTGCCGGCGGCAACAAAAAGGATCTTCATGCCCGCGCACACTAGAAAGCGCCCCTCAAGACCCCCTCGAACACCGCTCAAGACCCCCTGGAGCGCCCCCGCCCCGGTGCCCGACGACCGCCGGTGAGCAGGGCTCGTTCGGCGGTCGCGGGCGGCTGGGCCGGCCGGGGCCGCTCCGCGCGGTGTCGCGGGCAGCGGACGGCGGCCGGACAGCAGTGCGGCGGGGGCCGGTTCGGGGCTCAGCCGCGGGTGCGGCTCAGTCCCGTGCGCCCACTGCCTCGGCGGCGCGGTCCGGGCCCGGGGGTGGCTCCTCCGTGCCGGTGCCGCTCGCGCGGACATGGCGCTGCACGATCATCGTGAGCACCGCGACAGCGACGAGAACACAACCGCTGATCGCCGCGTTGACGTGCAGCCCCTCGGTGAAGGCGGCGCGGGCGGCGTCGAGCAGGTCGGCACCGGCCGCCTCCGGCAGCCGCGCCGCCAGGTCCACGGCGCCACCGAGGGTGTCGCGCGCGCCCTCGGCGGCCTCCGTCGGGGCGCCGGCCGGAACCGCGCCGGTCACCTCCGAGCGGTAGACCGCGTTGCCCACGCTGCCGATGACCGCGATCCCCAGAGCCATGCCGAGTTCGCCGCTGGTCTCCGACATCGCCGACGCCGCCCCGGCCTTCTCGGGCGGCGCGGAGTTGAGGATCAGATCGGTACTCAGGGTCATCATCGGCCCCAGGCCGAGCCCGACGGCGAAGTTCCCGGTGACCAGCAGCGCCAACCCGGAGGAGGAGGGCACCTGGGACAGGGCGCCGTAGCCGGCCGCGGCGACCAGCAGGCCCGATCCGACGACGAACGCGGGCCGGACCCGCCGGGCCACCGCAGGACCCAGGTTGGTGCCGGCGATCAGGCCCAGCGCGCCGGGAATCATCCACAGGCCGGCCACCAGCGGCGACAGGCCCTCCACCAGCTGGAGGTACTGCGTCACGAAGAGCTGGGTGCCCGCCATGGCGAGGATGCCCAGGGTCATCGTCATCAGCGAGGCGCTGAATCCGGGCCGGGCGAACAGCCGCAGGTCCAGGAAGGGTTCGGCCAGCCGTCGCTGACGGACCACGAAGGCCGCGGCGACGGCGAGTCCGACCGCGAGGATCAGCACCGCCCGACCGCCGAAGCCGTCCTCCGCCAGCTTCTTCAGGCCGTACACCACCCCGAGCACGGCGGCCAGCGACAGGGCGGCGCTGGCCAGGTCCAGCCGGCCCGGAGCGGGATCACGGGCCTCCGGCAACAGCACCGGGCCCATGGCCAGGAGCAGCAGCATCACCGGGACGGAGAGCAGGAAGACCGAGCCCCACCAGAAGTGTCCCAGCAGCAGACCGCCGAGCAGCGGGCCCAGGGTCGAGCCGACCGAGAAGCAGGTCATCCAGACGCCGATGGCGAACGTGCGCTGCCGGGCGTCCTGGAACATCGTGCTGATCAGGGAGAGCGTCGACGGCATCAGCGTGCCGCCGGCCAGGCCCAGCAGGGCGCGGGCCACGATCAGCAGCGGGGCACTGTCCGCGAAGGCCGCGAGCACCGAGGCCACCCCGAACGCCGCCGCGCCGACCAGCAGCAGTTTGCGGCGGCCGATCCGGTCGCCCAGCGTGCCCAGGGTGATCAGCGAACCGGCGATCACGAAGCCGTAGATGTCCATGATCCACAGCAGTTGCGCGCCGCTGGGCTTGAGATCGGCGCTCAGATGCGGCAGCGCCAGATGCAGCACCGAGTTGTTCAGTGCGATGAGCAGGGTGGGCAGGGCGAGCACCGCCAGCCCGATCCACTCGCGCCGGCCGGCCCGGGGCACGGCGGCAGGAGGAGAGGAAGAAGAAGGGGAAGAGGAAGAAGGGGAAGAGCTCGTTGAACTCACTGAGGATCCCATGGTTCCGGTGCCTCCAACCGCCGACTTCCTTCTCGTCAGCGACACGCGACACCGTGAGAAAGAGGCTAGGGCAAGCACGCGCACCCCTGTCAAGGCGTGCCCGCGATCTCCCTGTGCGCCGAGGTCAGGCGCGGGCGGAGACCTGCCGGGCCAGGGCCGCCACGGTCAGCTCCAGGGCCTCGCTCAGCGGTGTGACGGGCCGCCAGCCGGTGGCCGTGCGGAACGCCGTGGCGTCCACCTCGACGCTGCGGAAGTCGGAGGCCTCGGCGTGCTCGGGCGGGGTGACGGAGACCACCGGCACGGGAGGCCGCCCGGTGCGGTCCGCCACGATCCGCGCGATCCGGGCGAACACCTCGCCCAGGGGCTCACCGTGGCCGGTGCCCAGCAGCCAGTGCCGTCCGGCCAGGGCGTCCGCGTGGTCCAGGGAAGTGACGAGGGCACGGGCCACGTCGTCGACGTAGAGCAGGTCGCGGCGGACCGTACCGTCGTGCCACATGGTGAGCGGCTCACCGGCGAGCGCCCGGCGGACCATCGCCGACACCACGCCCTTGTCGGTGGCGGTGGAAGCGGGCCCGTACCCGAAGACGGTGGGCAGCCGCAGCACGACGCCGCGCAGCACGTTCTCCGCCGTGGCCCGCTTCAGTGCCTGCTCGGCCGCGAGTTTCTGCCGGTCGTACGTGCCCGTGGGCGCGTCCGGTTCACTGCCGTCGATACGGACCGGCGCGGTGGGGCCCGCCTGGGTGGTCGTGCCCGCGAACACCACGGTCGGGGGCGGGGCGGCCGGGCGCCGTTCGCGCCGGGCGCGCAGTGCCTCGATGAGATCGTGCGCCAGGCCCACGTTGACCCGCTCCGCAGCCGTGTCGCCCTCGGCGACCCGCCAGGTCGCCGGGCCCGCGATGTACGCGACCAGATGGACGACCGCGTCGGCGCCCTCGACGGCCCGGGCCAGTTCCCCCGGGGCACCGAGGTCGGCCGACCGCACCTCGATCCGGGCCGTCGCGGCCGCGGGGACCGGGACCGGCCCCCGGGCCACGCAGCGCAGCCGGATCGGGCGCCGGGCCAGTTCCCGGACGACGGCGGACCCGATGAACCCCGAGGCGCCCAGGACGACGACCAGGGGCGGCTCGTGCGGCGGCCCGGCCGTACCGGCGAGGTCGTTCGTGTCGCCCTTACGGCGCATACCCGCCGTGCGGCCTCGGTTCATACCCATCGTGCGGCCTCGGTCTCCTGGCAGACGGTGTAGTCGGGGAGGAGGCCCCTCGCCGCGGCCTCCTCCAGCGTGGGCGCGAGCCGGTCCCGCTCCGAGAGCACGGGCTCGATCCCGTCGGGGATCGGCAGTCCGAGCGCGGGATCCAGCACGGACACGGCATGTTCACGCTCGGCGACATAGCCGGTCGAGAGGAGGTACGACACCACCGTGTCGTCCTCCAGCGCGACGAAGGCGTGGCCGACGCCGAGCGGGTAGTACACAGCCCGGAAGTCCTCCTGGTCGAGCAGCACCGCGTCCCACACGCCGAAGGTCGGCGAACCGGTCCGCAGGTCCACGACGATGTCCAGTGCCCTGCCCCGCGGGCAGTAGGCGTACTTGGCCATCCCCGGCGGGGTGGAGGTGAAGTGGATTCCGCGCACCGCCCCGCGCCGCGACGTGCTGTGGCTGAACTGGGCGAGGGGGAAACCGTGCCCGACGGCCTCGGTGAAGGCCTCCTCCTGGAACGGGGAGAGGAACAGCCCCCGGTCGTCCGGGTAGACCCGCGGGGTGAACTCCACGGCCCCCTCGACCTTCAGCCTGCGTGCGTCCATGCGGGCTCAGCCCTCCTTGACGCCGACGAACAGGCCGGGCCCGGTGTGCTCGTACGTCAGGTACTCCACGGTGCAGCCGGCCCGCCGGAACGCCGCCTCGTAGACCTCCGGTTCGAACAGGGTCATGACGTGGGTGTCGGTGAAGTGGCTGATGCCCGCTTCGGGCGAGGCCACGACGTAGTGCACCTCCATCCGGCTCGCCCCGCCGTCCCGCACGGTGTGGGAGACCCGGGAGACGGTGCGCCCGTCCACCGTGACCACGTCCCCGCCCACGTACCCCGGGACGAGGGTGCCGGGGAACCACCAGGGCTCCACGACGATCACTCCGCCGCGCGTGAGATGGCGGGCGAAGCAGCCCAGGGCGGCGTCCAGTGCGGCGCTGTCGGGCAGATAGCCGACAGAACTGAACATGCACGTGATCGCGTCGAAGGTGCGCGGCAGCCGGAAATCGCGCATGTCGCCCTGGTGCAGAGGTACGTCCCCGACGCGCTGCTTGGCGACCCGCAGCATGTCCTCCGACAGGTCGACGCCCTCGACATGGCCGAACATCCCGGCGAAGTGCGTCAGGTGCGAACCCGTTCCGCAGGCCACGTCGAGCAACGAGTCCGCGCCCGGCCTGCGCTCCTCGATGTGCCGGGCCACCAGGGCGGCCTCGGCACGGTAGTCCTTGCCCCGTCCCCGGTAGATGGCCTCGTAGACGTCGGCACGGTCGTAGATACGGTCCGTCCGTATGCTCACAGCGCGGTCACCACCTCTCGCACGGCACTGATCACCTTGTCCTGAAGGTCCTCGGAGAGGGACGGGTACATCGGCAGCGAGAAGATCTCCCCCGCGAGCGCCTCCGTCACCGGCAACGAGCCGCGGGCGTATCCGAGATGCTCGAAGCCGCTCATGGTGTGCACCGGCCACGGGTAGCTGATGTTGAGCGAGATGTCGTAGCTCTTCAGCTCCTCGATGACCCGGTCGCGCAGAGGATGCCGCACCACGTACACGTAGTGCACGTGGTCGTTGCCCGGGGCCAGGGCCGGCAGGACGAGCCCGTGCGACGCGGTGAGGTCGCCGAGGCCCTCCGCGTAGCGGCGTGCCACCGCCCGGCGTGCCGCGATGTAGTCGTCCAGCCGGCGCAGCTTGCGCCGCAGGATCTCCGCGTGGACCTCGTCCAGCCGGCTGTTGTGGCCGGGGGTGCGGACGACGTAGTAGGTCTTCTCCATGCCGTAGTAGCGCAGCCGCCGCAGGTTCGCGTCCACGGAGTCGGCCGTGGTGATCACACCGCCGCCGTCGCCGTACGCCCCCAGCACCTTGGTCGGGTAGAAGGAGAAGGCACCCGCGTCGCCCATGGTTCCGGCCAACTCGCCGTGGTGGCGGGCACCGTGCGCCTGCGCGCAGTCCTCCAGGAGCGCCAGCCCGTGCTCGGCCGCCAGGCGCTTGAGCGGAGCCATGTCGACGCACTGCCCGTACAGGTGTACGGGCAGCAGCGCCTTGGTCCGCGGAGTGATGGCGTCCGCGACCAGATCGGTGTTCATCAGATACGTGTCCTCGTGCACATCGACGAAGACCGGCGTCGCGCCCGCCCCGTCGATGGCGATCACCGTCGGAGCGGCCGTGTTGGACACCGTGATCACCTCGTCGCCCGGCCCCACACCGAGGGCCTCCAGGCCGAGCTTGACCGCGTTGGTCCCGTTGTCGACGCCTACGCAGTGGCCCACACCGTGGTACGCCGCGAACTCCTCCTCGAAGCCCCGCACACTCTCCCCGAGCACCAGCTGACCGGAGCCGAAGACCATGTCCACGGCATCGAGGATGTCCTCCCGCTCTTTCGCGTACTCCTCGCGGTAATCCCACACGAACGTCGTCATCGGTCCACCTTCCCTGTTCGGCGCACCCGCCGACCCTGCTCCCCGGTGATCGCACGCGGCTAGAGCCCCACTGGAGATGGGCGCGACGGCACGGCCCGGGTGGTGTGGGCCACGCCCCCCGGGAACGCCGAAGGGCCCCCGCACCACGGATGGCGGGGGCCCTTCGGATGGAGCGGTGACCGGAGGTCAGGAGGCCTTGGCCTTCTCTTCGGTCTTGGCCGGAGCGGCAGCGACCGGCGCCGGCTTCGCCGCCTCGTAGAACTCCTCGCGCGGAGTCTCGATCGCGCCGAGGGAGACGACCTCGCGCTTGAGGAACATCGCCAGCGTCCAGTCCGCGAAGACCCGGATCTTGCGGTTCCAGGTCGGCATCGCGAGACCGTGGTAGCCACGGTGCATGTACCACGCCAGGCGGCCGCGCAGCTTGATCTTCATCTTGCCCATGACGATCATCGCGACGCCCTTGTGGAGGCCGAGACCCGCCACCGCGCCCTTGTTGGAGTGCGCGTACTCCTTCTGCGGGAAGCCCCGCATACCGGAGACCACGTTGTCGCCGAGGACCTTGGCCTGACGCAGCGCGTGCTGCGCGTTCGGCGGGCACCAGGCGTTCTCGACACCGGCCTTGCGGGCGGCGACGTCCGGGACCTGGGCGTTGTCGCCGGCGGCCCAGATGTAGTCGGTGCCGGTGACCTGGAGCGTCGGCGACGCGTCCACGTGGCCACGCGGGCCGAGCGGCAGACCGTAGCGCGAGAGGACCGGGTTGGGCTTGACGCCGGCGGTCCAGACGATCGTGTTGGAGTCGACCTCCAGGCCGTTCTTCAGCACGACGTGGCCGTCGACGCAGGAGTCCATGGAGGTGTTGAGGTAGACCTCGACCCCACGGCCCTCCAGGTGCTCCTTGCCGTAGCTGCCGAGCTTCGGGCCGACCTCGGGGAGGATCTTGTCGGCGGCGTCGACGAGCACGAAGCGCATGTCCTCACGGGACACGTTCTTGTAGTACTTCGCGGCGTCGCGCGCCATGTCCTCGACCTCGCCGATCGTCTCGGCGCCGGCGAAGCCACCGCCGACGAAGACGAAGGTGAGCGCCTTGCGGCGGACGTCCTCGTCGGTCGTGGAGTCGGCCTTGTCGAGCTGTTCGAGGACGTGGTTGCGCAGGCCGATGGCCTCCTCGATGCCCTTCATACCGATGCCCTGTTCGGCGAGGCCGGGGATCGGGAAGGTGCGGGAGACCGCGCCGAGCGCGATGACCAGGTAGTCGAAGGGCAGCTCGTACGCCTCGCCGACCAGCGGCGCGACGGTGGCGACCTTGCGGTCCTGGTCGATGGTGGTGACCCGACCGGTGAGGACCTCCGCCTTCGGCAGCACGCGTCGCAGCGGGACGACGACGTGCCGGGGGGAGATGCTGCCGGCGGCGGCTTCGGGGAGGAAGGGCTGGTAGGTCATGTACGACCGGGGGTCGACGACCGTGACGGTCGCCTCGCCGTAGCGCATCTTCTTGAGGATGCGCCGAGCTGCGTACAGGCCTACGTACCCACCGCCTACTACGAGGATCCTGGGACGCTCCGTGGTGCTCATGCCATCGAGTATGTACCCGCCATACGGGGGTCGCTCGTGCGCCCCTTCACAAGCTTCCCCACCCCCTCTGCTACACTGCGCGGCCCCTTTCGCCGGGCCCCCGGTCCACCAGGGGACCGGCCGGGGGGTTTGACCGTTGTCAAGGCCGCGTGAACTGCCGTTCCGGTCTCCCGAGGGCTCTGGACCACCCTTCGGTTTCACACGGACGAGACCCCCGCGAAACCCGCTCGGGGACGCCCTGTTGACCCCCTGGAGCCCCGGAACGCTCTGCGGAGCCTCAAAACATCGCTCAACAGGGGCGATTCTCTTGTGAAGAACTTCACGAACTTTCTCGGCGCCGGGTCGACGAGGGGCATCGGAGCACCCGTCGGACGCGCTCATACGTTATCCGAACAGCTCAAGCGAGGCTACCGGCGAGTAGTAAACACTCCCTCACAGGCGCCCGCCGACCGCCGGGAGGACCCCGGCGGCCGCCCGCGAGCTACGCCACGGACCAGGCGATGCCGTCCAGAATGTCGTGTTCGCTCACCACGACCTCCGTCGCCCCGATCCGCTCCATGATCGACAGCAGGACGAGGGCCCCCGCCGCGATCACGTCCACCCGCCCGGGATGCATGGAGGGGACGGCCTCCCGCTCGGCGTGCGTGGACCGCAGCAGCCACTCGGTGATCTCCCGGACCCGGTCGTAGGGGATCCGGGAGTGGTGGATGGCCACCGAGTCGTACGCGGGCAGGTCCTGGGCGATCGCGGACAGGGTGGTGACCGAACCGGCCAGCCCGACCAGGGTGTGCGCCTCGCGCAGCGGCACGTCCCGCTCGGCGAGGTCGAGGGCCGCCTCGATGTCGGCGCGGATCGCGGCGATCTGCTCCGGCCCGGGCGGGTCGACGACCGCCCCGTCCCGGACGAGGTGCCGCTCGGTCAGCCGTACGCAGCCGATGTCCACGGAGCGGGCGCCGCGCACATGGTCGTCGCCGACGACGAACTCGGTGGAGCCGCCGCCGATGTCCACGACCAGGTACGGCCTGGTGAGATCGGTACGGCCCGTCAGTTCCCTGGTCGCGCCGGTGAAGGAGAACTCGGCCTCCGCGTCGCCGGAGATCACCTCGGGCTCGACGCCCAGGATGTCGAACACCCCGCGCACGAACTCGTCCCGGTTCTCGGCGTCCCGGGAGGCGGAGGTGGCGACGAAACGGACCCGCTCGGCGCCCAGCTCCTTGATGACGGCCGCGTACTCGCGGCAGGCCGCGAAGGTCCGCTCCAGCGCCTCGGGGGCCAGCCGTCCCGTGCGGTCGACGCCCTGGCCTAGCCGGACGATGATCATCCGCCGGTCCAGCTCGACGAGTTCACCGGTGGCCGGGTCCGCGTCGGCGACGAGGAGCCGGATGGAGTTCGTACCGCAGTCGACGGCGGCGACCCGGGTCACTGGTCGTCCCCCTCGGGCAGCGTGACGCACGGGCCCTTGGCCCACCACTCGGGGAGCATCGCGATGGCCTCGTCGCCCAGCGGGTTGACGCCGGGACCGGCGGCCAGCGAGTGGCCGACGAGGACGTGCAGGCACTTCACCCGGTCCGGCATGCCGCCCGCGCTGGGGAAGCCCTCCAGGACCTCGATCTCGTCGCGGCGGGCGATGTAGTCCTCGTGCGCGGCCCGGTAGGCGGCGGCCAGTTCGGGGTCGGTCGCCAGGCGCTCCGTCATCTCCTTCATCACGCCGTTCGCCTCCAGCGTGCCGATCGCGGAGGCCGCGCGCGGGCACGTCAGGTAGTACGTCGTGGGGAAGGGTGTCCCGTCCGGCAGGCGCGGCGCCGTCTCGACGACGTCCGGCTGTCCGCAGGGGCAGCGGTGCGCGATGGCGCGCAGGCCGCGCGGCGGACGGCCGAGCTGCTGCTGGAAGGCCTCGACGTCGGCGTCGGTGGGCTCGGTGCGCGGGGTGGGCGGCGGAGGGATCTGCATACCTGCTACTCAAGTCCTCGGTGTGGCTCATCGGTTGACGGTCACGAAGGTGGCCGTTCAGCTGTCGGCGGCGTCGGCCTTGTCGACCCCGTCCCAGACATTGGTGTACCAGGGGCGGTCGGCCGCCCCCTGCGTCGTACGGGACTGCTTCGCCGCGTCCGGGTCGATCATCGTGTAACCGGTCTCGCCCGGCATCACATAGTGCAGCCGCTCTCGGATGCGCTGCTCTGCGTACGCGTCGTCCTGCCAGCGCGCCTTGAGGTCGCGCAACTCCTCGACGCGCTCGCGCGCCTCCTCGCGCTGCCGCTGCATGTCGGCGATCTCGGCGCGCTGGGAGACGTACTGCCTTATGGGATAGGCGAGCGCCACGATCATCGAGCAGAGGACGAGGGCGAGCAGCGCCGCCCGGCCGGTCAGCCGGGAGCGGCGGACCTGGCGCTTGGCCTGGGAACGGTAGACCCGGGCGGCCGTCTGCTCACCGAGCACCTTCAGCCGGGTCGCGGTGGAGAAACGGTCCCGGTCCCGGTCCTTCACGGCCATGTCCCGCGTCCCCTTCCGCTGCTGCCTTCTCCCGCGCATGCGCGTACGTCCCCGCACACGGTACGGGACCGGTACGGGGACGTACGTACGACTGGCTCGGGCTTGACCCTCAACGGGTCAGCCGGCGGCTCAGCCCTTGAAGCGCGGGAACGCGCTGCGGCCGGCGTAGACCGCGGCGTCGTCGAGGATCTCCTCGATGCGCAGCAGCTGGTTGTACTTGGCGACGCGGTCCGAGCGGGCCGGGGCGCCGGTCTTGATCTGACCGCAGTTCACGGCGACGGCGAGGTCGGCGATGGTGACGTCCTCGGTCTCGCCGGAGCGGTGGGACATCATGCACTTGAAGCCGTTGCGCTGGGCCAGCTCGACGGCGTCCAGGGTCTCGGTCAGCGAACCGATCTGGTTCACCTTGACGAGCAGGGCGTTGGCGGAGCCCTCCTCGATGCCGCGGGCGAGACGCTCGGGGTTGGTGACGAAGAGGTCGTCGCCGACGATCTGGACCTTGTCGCCCAGCTTCTCGGTGATGGTCTTCCAGCCGGCCCAGTCGTCCTCGAACAGCGGGTCCTCGATGGAGACGAGCGGGTACGACGCGACGAGGTCGGCGTAGTACTCCGTCATCTCGGCGGCGGAGCGCTCCTTGCCCTCGAAGGTGTAGACGCCGTCCTTGTAGAACTCGGAGGCGGCGACGTCCAGCGCGAGGGCGATCTGCTCGCCGGGGGTGTAACCGGCCTCCTTGATGGCCTCGAGGATGAGGTCGAGGGCGGCGCGGTTGGACTCCAGGTTCGGGGCGAAGCCGCCCTCGTCGCCGAGGCCGGTGGACAGGCCCTTGGTCTTCAGCACCTTCTTGAGGGTGTGGTAGACCTCGGCACCCCAGCGCAGCGCCTCGGAGAAGGACTCCGCGCCGATGGGGGCGATCATGAACTCCTGGATGTCCACGTTGGAGTCGGCGTGCGAGCCGCCGTTCAGGATGTTCATCATCGGAACGGGCAGCAGGTGCGCGTTCGGGCCGCCCAGGTAGCGGAAGAGCGGCAGGTCGCTGGCCTCGGAGGCGGCGTGGGCGACGGCGAGGGAGACGCCGAGGATGGCGTTGGCGCCGAGCGAGCCCTTGTTGTCGGTGGCGTCCAGGTCGAACATCGCCTGGTCGATCAGGCGCTGCTCGGTGGCGTCGTAGCCGACGAGCTCCGGGCCGATCTGCTCGATCACGGCGAGGACGGCCTTCTCGACGCCCTTGCCGAGGTAGCGGTTGGGGTCGCCGTCACGGAGCTCGATGGCCTCGAAGGCACCGGTGGAGGCGCCGGACGGAACGGCGGCACGACCCGTGCTGCCGTCGTCGAGGCCGACCTCGACCTCGACGGTGGGGTTGCCTCGCGAGTCGAGGATTTCCCGGGCTACGACGACGTCGATGGACGGCACGAGCATCTCCTTCATGGGATGTGACGCGGAAGTGCGGGGCCCGCGGGCCTTGCGACTAGAGCCTAACCGCCCCGGGCTCGTCGGCAGCCGACCGACCGTCCCGTGGACAGAGAGACCGTACCTATTGTTCCAGCTCGGAACAAAGGGGGGTGGGCCGGAAAGTGAACAGAAGGAAGGGGCGGGCATGAAAAAGCCCCGCCCCGGTGCGTACGGGGGAATGCGCACCGGGGCGGGGAGCCCGTGGGGACGGGGGGACGGCCCTCACGGGGTCTTCACTATGGAGGACACGGATGTGAGCGGGCTGTGGTTCAGCTGGGGAGCGGCCGGATTCTTCGGCCCAGCCTGACCCGTCCCCACGGCTGTGACGGGTCAGCTCAGGTGGAGCTGCTGACCCGGGTAGATGAAGTCGGCGTCGTCGATGATGTCCTTGTTCAGCTCGAAGAGCTTCTCCCAGCCACCCTTGACGTTCTTCTTCGCGGCGATGGCGCTGAGGGTGTCGCCGGTGACGACCTTGTACTCGCCGTCGCCCTTCTTGACCTTCTTGCCGGTCGGGGTCTCGACGGTGGCGCGCTCGGAGGAGCGGGAGGCGCGGGTGTCCTCGGTGCTCTTCTTGGTGCTCTCCTGCGTGCTCTGCTGCGAGGAGCCGGAGTTCGAGGAGCCGGAGGAGGCGGCGGCGCCGTTGTACGCGGCGCCGGACAGGCCCTTGCCGCAGACCGGCCAGGCACCCTTGCCCTGGCCCGCGAGGACCTTCTCGGCGATCTCGATCTGCTGCGCCTTGGTGGCCTGGTCGGCGGTGGAGGCGTACTTCGTGCCGCCGTACCCGGCCCAGGTGGAAGCCGAGAACTGCAGACCGCCGTAGTAGCCGTTGCCGGTGTTGATGGACCAGTTGCCGCCGGACTCGCACTGGGCGACGGCGTCCCACTCGGAGGCGGTGGCGGCGGAGGCGCTGCCGGCGGCCATCAGCGGAGCGGCGACCGCCGCGGCGCCGGTGACACCGGCGACGGCGATGGCGCGAGCGGCCTTGGACGGACGACGGTGCTTGCCCTTGCTGGAAAACAGCATGGAGAGATCCCCTCACCGACGCCTGCGAGGTGAGCTGTCGGGTTCGGGCCGGTTGAGTTGCCCGGCCGCGCTCGTGCGCCTCTCGGCTCACTTCGCGCGGCTTCACCCCGAGCCGGTTCCGGACGTGCGCCCCCGAAGGGCCGCAACCACCGGACCCGGCACTTACCTTGGGTCCCCCGCTCCTGCCTACGGCGCTTGACGCGACGACTGTTCCTTGCGGCCGTTGGCAGGATTCGGCGTACCGACCGCAGGGGCCCGCTGTGGCGAGCGGTCACGACCGTAAACACGTGATTGCCCGGATTTCAAAGACGATCAGGGGGTCTGTGATTCATCTCCCACCTAGATCAAAACGGGCATTCAGGGGCGAACAGTGACCCGAACTGTCGCTACTTTTCGCCCGTTTCGGCACCGACTTCGAGGGTCTGACCGGGAAGGATAAGGTCCGGGTCAGTTCCGACCGTGCCCTCGTTCTCGGAGTAGAGCGTGCGCCACCCGCCGTCCAGGTCGAGCGAGTTCGCGATCCGCGTCAGACTGTCGCCCGCGCGGACGGTGTAGGCGCCGTCCACACCCTCGCGCGCCGCGTCGCCGCCACGGGAGGCGTGACGGCCGGAGGGGGTGGAGTCGGCGCGGGAGTCGTCGGCCGCGTCCGCGTCGGCCTCCGTGCCCGCGGCGGCGCTCTCGTCGGCGCTGGCGCCGCGGTGACGACCGGTGCCGGTCTCGCTCTCGCCGTCCGAAGAGTCGTCGCTCTGCGATGAATTGTCCGACTTGGGTGACTTCGTGGCCTCGGGGCTCGCGGACCCGTCCGAGTCACTCGAGTCGCCCGAGTCGGCATCGGACCCCGAGCCGGTCTTGGCTTTGGTGGACCCGTCGAAGACATCGGAGGTCGAGTCGCCGGGCGCGCCGGAGTCGCCCGAGTCGCCGGACTTGGCCGAGTCGGCCCCGCCGGTCGAAGTGGAGGAATCCGACGAACCGGATGAATCGGATGAGCTGGACGAGTCTGACGAGCCGGATGAACTGCCCGCCTTCGTCGAGTCGTCCGCGACGCCCGTGTCCACGTCGGCGGAACCGGAGTCACCGCCGAGGTTGTGGAGCAGGCCGCAGGTGGACCAGACGCCGACGCCCTGGTCGGCGAGCACCTTCTCGGCGACGGCTATCTGCTGCGAACGGCTGGCCTGGTCGGCGGTCGTGGCGTAGTCGAGGCCGCCGTACTTCTCCCAGTTCGCCTGGGTGAGCTGGAGGCCGCCGTAGCGCCCGTTCCCGGTGTCCGCGCTCCAGGAGCCACCGCTCTCGCACTCCGCCACCTGGTCCCAGGTGGTTCCGCTGGCCGCGCTCGCGCCGGTGGCGCCGAGCAGGGGGATCGCGATGGCCGAGCCTGTCACTCCGGCCGCGACGAGGAGGGCGGGTGCCTGACGGGGGCGACGGTGACGACCGTTCCCGGAGAGCATGCGGTTGCCTTTCACACGACAGCAGTGACCGGTGTGAAGGATGTAATGACCCCTTCGCACTGACGTGTGAACGTAGTCGTAGACGATCGTTTATAACAAGTCGATGCAGCACAGATCACGTCATCATCTCGGCCGTGAACCATCAGGCTGCCGCATGACAGTTCACACCGCGTCGCGCTCCCGACTGCCCCCTACGACAGGACGGTCACGGGTCGCATCTCCCGCTGTCGGCTACGCCGGTGACGGGACGGGCATGGTGACGAATGCCCACGCCGAGCGTGCGCGGTTGCGCACGTTGACCCCGGCGACGACATCGGCAGGCCCAGCGAGGCCGCACCGACGACAACGGAAGTGATCCCGGTCGGGCCGGTTGGCCCGCTCGGTGTGGCCGCAGCGCGGACAACGCTGCGATGTGTAGGCCGCATCCACCTCCAGGAATGGCACCCCGGCCCGGCGGGCCTTGTATGCGAGATGCTGCCCGAGCTGGTGGAAAGGCCAGGAGGAGAGCCTGTCCCGCTGGTCGCCTCGTGGCCGTACCCGCTCGCGAATGCCGCCGAGTGCTTCGACAGCGATGCCGCGACCAGTGCGTTGGGCGACGGACACGATCTCCTTACTGATCCGATGGTTCACGTGAGTGGTATGGCGCTTCTCCTTCTGCCTGCGGCAAGCCAGGCGCCGCCGGGCCGATCGGGTGTTCTTCTGCTGCAACTCAGCGCGCTTGCATGCCTGCCAACGTCGATAGCGAGTCAAGCCGCGCCCTTGATGGTTGGCGCCGTCGGAGGTAGTGGCCAGGTTCACGATGCCCCGATCCACCCCGATCCAGTCGGCTGGCTCGTAAACGTCCGGCTCGGAAATCTCGCAGGTAGCGATGAGGAACCACTTGCCACCCCGCTGGACCAGGTCGCTCTCACCCTTGCGATGCGCCATGAGCATCTTGAGCTGGTCGGGCAAGCAGGCGAAACGGATGCCCTTCATCCGCCCATTCACCGTCCAGATGGACACCGTGCGTGCGTCGCACTGCCAGGACAGGCAGCGGTCGTCGAACGGCTGCGCCGCCTCCGGCCGGAAGACGATCGGGGCGCCGATCGCCTTGAGGTACCGCTTCGAGGCGGACGGCCCCAAATTGCCAGCCCTCAGATTGGCTTTCAGAGTCGCGTAGGCGTCGACCACCTTCTTCACCACCCGCACCACCGGCTGTGCGGACAACCCGAAGGTCGCCTTCAGATCCGCATACACGTCCTTCTGTAGACCGTTACGGTCCGTCAAGTCCTTGGCAAAGGCAACGGTAGAGGCATAGGTGGCAGCCCGGTTGCAGGCACTCAGGGTCACGTCCAGCGCCGACGCCTGCTCGGGCGTCGGCAGCAGCTTCACCTGCACCACCAGCTTCATGGCATCGGACCGTAGTGCGACAGCCGCACATACGGCCGCCACTCGACTCACGGCCACCATGACGGGCGAACCTCAGGACAATCGTTCGTTTTCCCTGCTTCTTCTGGCCAGCCCTCCTGAAACCGAATCAGGTGAACTCCACTGGCAATGTGCGCAGTCCGCGCATGATGAGCCCGCCGCGCCACCTCAGGTCGGCCGGATCCACCGCGAGTCGGAGATCCGGGAGGCGGGTGAGCAGCGTCGCCAGCGCGGTCTGGCCTTCGAGGCGGGCGAGAGGGGCGCCGAGACAGTAGTGGATGCCGTGGCCGTAGCCGAGGTGTTGGTTGTCACGCCGGGAGAGGTCGAGGGTGTCGGGGTTCTCGAACCGGGCGGGGTCGCGGTCGGCGGCCGCGAGGACGACGAGGACGGGGTCGCCCTGGGCGATGTCCTGTCCGCCGACGGTGAGGGGGCGGGTCGCGAAGCGCCAGGTGGCCAGCTCGACGGGGCCGTCGTAGCGCAGGAGTTCCTCGACGCCGGTTTCGAGCAGCGCGGTCTCCCCTGCTGCGAGGGAGGTCTGGAGGCGGGTGCGCTGGTCGGGGTGGGTGAGCAGGGCGTAGGTGCCGTTCCCGATGAGGTTGACGGTCGTCTCGAAGCCGGCGAAGAGCAGGATGAACGCCATGGCCGCGGCCTCGTTCTCGGTGAGGTGCTCGCCGTGGTCGGAGGCGCGGATGAGGCCGGAGATGAGGTCCTCGCCGGGGGCGGGGTGCTCGGTGAGGCCTTCGCGCTTCCTGTGGATGAGGTCGGCGAGGTAGCCGCGCATCTTCTTGACCGACCGCGCGACGCCGCCCCTCGGGCCGCCGCCGTGGCGGATCATCATGCCCGCCCAGTCCCGGAAGTCGTCCTGGTCCTCGCGGGGGACGCCGAGGAGGTCGCAGATCGCGTAGATGGGGAGGGGGAAGGCGAAGTCGTGGATGAGGTCGGCCTCGCCCGTCTCCGCGAAGCGGTCGATGAGCTGATCGGTCAACTCCTGCACCCGGGGGGCGAATTCGGCGACCCGGCGGGGTGTGAACGCCTTCGAGACGAGACGGCGCAGCCGCGTGTGGTCCGGTGGATCGATGTTGAGCAGATGGGTCATCAGCTCGGCCTTGCGCTCGCCGGGGATGCCGGTCTTCCCCTTGGCGTGGGCGGGCTCGTCGTGATGCGCGGGGTTCTTCGACAGGCGCGCGTCGGCGAGGGCCTGCTTGGCATCGGCGTAGCGGGTGACCAGCCAGGCCTCCACACCACTGGGCAACCGCGTCCGGTGCACCGGGGCGTGCTCCCGGAGCCAGGCGTACGCCGGGTACGGATCGGTGGCGAACTCCCAGGTGAAGAGGGAGGGCGCGGGGCTGCTGAGGGACGAGGGGTGGTCGGTCACCCGTCGACGGTAGCGGGCCCCCCGACGACCGCCGTCTCGGCCCGGCCTCCCTCGCGCCAGGTCGGGGGTGTTCTCGCTCTGGGGTTTGTCAGCGCTCGTCCAGGCCCTCCGCGGAGCGGATCGCGTCGCGGTAGGTGCGGGACGCCGCTCTCAGGGCCGCTTCGGGGTCGACGCCCTGGGCTTCGGCCTGGGCGGCGAGGGTGAGGAGTTCGTAGCCGATGTCGTGGCCCTGGGGTATCGGGACGGACAGGCCGGCCATGCGGACGCGGGAGGAGAGTTTGGCGGCCAGGGCGAGGCCGGGCTGGCCCAGGGGGATGCCGTCGGTCACGGACTCCCGGCGTTTCTCTATAGCCTTCGTGCGCATCCAGTGCGCCTTGACCTCCTCCGGGGTGGTCGCCGTGGCGTCGCCGAAGACGTGGGGGTGGCGGTGGATGAGCTTGGTGATGATGCCGGCGGCGACGTCGTCGATGGAGAAGGGGGTGTCCGGGTCGTCCTCGGCGATGCGGGCGTGGAAGACGACCTGGAGGAGGACGTCGCCCAGTTCCTCGCGGAGTTCGTCGCGGTCGCCCTCCTCGATGGCCTCGACGAGTTCGTACGCCTCCTCGATGCCGTACTTGGCCAGGCCCTTGTGGGTCTGCTGCGAGGACCAGGGGCACTCGGCGCGGATGCGGTCCATGACCTGGACGAGGTCGAGGAGGCGGGCGCCGGGGAGGTCGTACGAGGCGGGGAGCAGCTCCAGGGACGGCATCCGGAGGCGGCCCGAGCCGGCGAGGCGGGCGAGGCCGTCGGTGAGGCGGGGTTCGCCCTCGGCCGTGGCCACCACGACCACCGTGCGGTCGCCGGCGCAGGCGTCGACCAGTTCCTCGGCGGTCGGGGTCGCACGCTCGACCGTGACGCCGGCCTCGCGCAGATAGGGGAGCTGGGGGTGCGCCTCGTCCGCACACAGGACACGGTCCGCCCCATGCAGCGCCTGCCAGGCGGGCCAGGACAGCAGACCGGGCGCGACGCGGTGGCTGGTGGTCAGCAGGACGACCCGGCCGGGGTCGGAGGACGGCGTGTCGGGGGCCGTGGGGACGGGGTCGCCGTCGGGGCGGTGTGCGTTCACCCCACGAACGTAACCCACGTCACCGACGGCCCCGGAAGTTATCCACAGGCTGCGGAGAGGCTGGGCGGCCCGCTCGTCATGCAGGCTGCGGAAACGCAGGTCGGCCCGCCCGTCACGCCGGCTGCTGCGACCCCGTCCCCGTGACCTCCTTCAGCCAGGGCGTCTTGGCTTCCAGCAGGCCCACGCGGCCGGAGGCCTTGTCGATGCCCCAGCTGCCGTAGCGGGGGTTGAGGTCGACGTCGAGTTTCCGGGAGGCCTCCGAGAGGGCCTTCCAGAAGATCGCGCCGCCCTCCTGGCTGTTCAGGTCGGCGCCGAGGGCGGTGGCGAGTTTCTGGACCTCGACATCGCTGCGGAGGCTGTCCTCCAGCTGCTCGGGGGCGACGCTGTAGCGCTGCAGATAGGCCGTTTCGAGGGCCTCGGCGCCGCCGGCGTCCGCCTCCAGGCCGGAACGGTACTGCTGGACCTCCTTGCGGGAGACCGTCACGCCCGCGTCCTCGAGCGCCTGGTCGAGGACCTTCTCCAGGACCATGCCGTTCAGGGTGTTGCGGGTGAGGGCGCTGCTCTGGGCGACGGCCTGCTGGTACTGGCTCTCGTCCGTGCTGGCGGCGCGCTGGGCGGCGCGCACCTCGTTCACCCGGTTCTCCAGTTGCGCGACGGTGATCCGGTCGTCGCCGACGACGGCCGCCGCGCCGGGATGGGCGTCGCCCCCGCAGGCGGTGAGGAGCGGGGCCGCGGCGGTGAGCGCGGCGGTGAGGAGGAGCGCGGTGCGACGGCGGCGGTGCAAGTGAGCCTCCCGAGGAGATTGTGCGGCGGAGCACAAAGTCTTGCGGTGATCGATGGTAGGCAGTGGCCCTGCTCTCGGCCAGCCATTCGACCAACGATTCACGCCGACTTCCGGCACCCCCTCGTGCCCGTCCGGCTCAGCCCCGTACCTGGCCCAGCCACTGCAGTGTGCGCCGGACCTCGTTCGCCAGCGGGTGGCCCGGTCCCCGTAGCCGTTCCACGTCGAGCAGCAGCCGACCGAGGGTCTCGTGGGCGGCGCCGCGGTCGCCGAGGGCGAGGAGCAGGTGGCCTATGCGGCGGCGGACGTCGAGGGAGAGCTCGGGGTCGCCGCCGACGTACTGGTTCTCGTAGTACGGCAGGAGCGAGCGGTACTCGGCGAGGGCCGCGGCCGGTTCGCCGAGTTGTTCGAGGCACTGGGCGGAGTCGTAGCGGTAGCGCAGGGCCTGGGTGTCGGCCTGGCCGGCCTCGGCGGCGCGCTCGTCGGCGAGGCGGCGCAGCTCGGGCAGGGCGCGGCGGTACTGGCCGTCGTCCATGAGGGTGGCCGCGTACTGCTTGCGGAGGGTGCGGACGACGGGTGAGTGCTCGCCGTGCTGGGCGGCGGCGGCCGGGAGGATCGCGCCGAGGATGTCGACGGCCTGGGTGATCCGGCCCTCGCCGAGGAGCCGCTTGACCTCATCGACGGCGCCCGCCACATCGGGCTTGTCGGCGGCGGGCGCGGCCTCTGGGGCGGCGGACGGCTGCGGCGCGGGGATGCGGGCGCGGTCCGGCCAGGGGGCGTGCGGGCGCAGGAAGGGGCGCGTGGGGTCGAGCGGCGAGCCGGTGGGCATCCCGCGCGCGGGCAGCAGCGGGAGGAGCTGTTCGTAGGTCTCCTGCGCGGAGGATGGGCGGTGCTGCGGGTCCTTGGAGAGCAGCCGCAGGACCAGGGCCTCCAGGTTCTCGGGGACCTCGGGGCGCAGTCTGCGGACCGGGACCGGCGGTTCGTAGAGGTGGCGGTGCAGCACGCCGAGGGCGGTCGAGCCGGTGAACGGGACGTTCCCGCTGAGCAGTTCGTGCATCAGCACACCGAGGGCATACAGGTCGGTGTACGGGCCGACCGCGCCGCCCATGGCCTGCTCGGGGGCCATGTAGGCGGGGCTGCCGATGGGTGAGCCGGTGTGGGTGAGGCGGGTGGTGTCGGTGTCCATGACGGAGGCGACGCCGAGGTCGAGCACGGTGACCGTGCCGTCCTGCTTGACCATCACGTTCCGCGGCTTGAGGTCGCGGTGGATGATCGGCACCGCGTGCACGGCGGAGAGCACGGCGCACAGCTGGGCGGCGACCGAGACGGTCCACTGCCAGGGGTAGGGGTCGTGCTCGGCGAGGTGGTCGGCGAGGTCTGCCCCGTCGACGTACTGCATGACGAGGAAGAGTTCCTCGCCCTCGCTGCCCGCGTCGTGGACGGTCACCAGGCCGGGGTGGTCGACCTGGGCGGTGACGCGGCACTCGCGCACGAAGCGGCGGCGCAGTTCGTCGGCCTCCTGGCCCGCGACCTTGTCCGGGCGCAGCAGTTTCACCGCCACCCGCCGGTCGAGGCGCTGGTCGTAGGCCGTCCACACCTGGCCCATGCCGCCCTGTCCGATGAGCGTGGACAGTTCGTAGCGGCCGGTGATCAGGCGTCCGGTCCCCGGCCCCTGGGTCACCGGTCTCCCTCGTGGTTGCGGAGATAGTCACTGAGCTCGTCGAGCTCGGCGCGGACCTGGTCGATACGGGCCGGGCCGGGACGCCCCGGCTCAGGGGCCTGCTGGTGCTGCTGAGGGGGCTGCTGCACGGGCGGCTGCGGGACCGGCGGGGTCGGGGTGTAGGGCTGCGGGACCTGGACCGGCGGGTAGCTGTAGCCGGACTGCTGGGGGCCGTACCCGGTCTGCCCCGAGTACAGCGTGGTCTGGGCGTACGGCGACGGCTGGACCGTCCGGGCGCGGCTGAAGTGACGTATGTCCGCGTACAGGTAGTACGCGACGATCGCCGCGAGTCCGCCGAGGAGCAGCCCCATGCCGACGTCACCGCGCCAGGTGGTGAACTCGTCCTTGCCCGGGTCGGTGCCGATGATGTAGAGCGTCACGATGATGTGGATGATCGCCAGGGCGAACAGGCACCAGTCATGGGGCCTGCGGGTCACCGAGGCGAGCCGCAGCAGGCAGGCCCACGCGAGCAGACCGCAGCTCATGACGGCGACCACCACGAAGATCACACGGAGTGTGACCTGGCCCCCCTGATCGGGGCCGGGGGGCGGTGTCGGCGCGTAGCCGTGGCCTTGCATGGCTGCTCCTGAGGGCCTGGTGAGGGCGGACGTTCGATGTCGTCCCGAGGGTATCGGTCGACCACGACATGAGGTCCAGGGTTGTGGACAACCGTTGTAGTACCGCAGTGCTGGTCACGCCGCCCCCGAGCGGAGCGGTTCCGTCCACTAGGGGGTGTTGTGAAAGTCCCGCACAGCACCCACGGCGCCCGGCACGCCCTCTCGCCGCACCGGCCGAAAACCCAAGTACGTCCAGTACGAGGGCTTTCGTCCGGCACGCCGAGAGCACGCACCGGACACCGCGGGCACCGCACAGGACTTTCGAAACACCCCCTAGAGCCTGAAGGCGGGGGCGCGGGGCGAGTTGGCGAGCCGGGGCAGCCGGACGGCGGCTCAGTCCGGGGCGACCGTGCCGTCCGTGAGGCCGTCGTACATGCCGCGCACCAGGCGTTCGCCGAGGCGGCCGGCCCGGCGGAGGGCGTCCTCGAAGGCGGCCAGGGCGCGGAACCGTTCGCCGTAGCGGCGCTGCTGGTCCAGGGGCAGGCGGGGCAGTTGGAGGCGGCGGACGTCGAGCCGGGTCGCGGTGGAGGCGTAGCTGCTGGCCTGGCGGCTGTTGGCGGTGGAGCGCAGGAAGCCGGCGACGAACCAGGCGTCGAGCGCGGCCGCGTCGGGGCGCAGCAGGGTGAGGTTGCGGCCGAGGGCGGCGCCCGCGGTCTCCTCGTCGATCACCCGCGCGACCCCTCCGCCGCCGAGGACGGGGACGACGACGTCGCCGGGCACCACGAGCACGGGGTTCTCGCCCCCGGTCTCGGGCAGCGTGCCCGAGGGTGCCGTGCCGGCCAGGACGTCGTGGTCGGTGAGCACGCGCGCGTGGGGGCCGTTCCCGCCGGTGCGCAGCAGCAGGGCTCCCCCGCGCGCGAGTTCGCCGACCGTGGTGAGCGGCCAGCGCGCGGTCCGCGCCTCCTCGGCGAGCGGGGGCGTCAGGTCGGCGGTCAACCGGAGGGTCTCGCCGAGGCGTTCGCGTACGGCGGCCAGTTCCTCGGCGCCGCCGCCGGCGGCCGGGGGCGGCAGATGGCGGGCGGGGGCCAGGTCCACGTCGTCGTCGAGCAGGTCGATGACCGGCAGCGCACGGCTGAGCCCCGGCCGGTGCGTCGTCTCGCCCGCGCGGTCGAAGGGCCGCCAGGCGTCGAGCACGGCGGTGCGCACGGCCGGCCAGTCGAACCCGCTCCGCCCCTCGGGCACGAGCCGCCCGGTGTCGACGAGCAGCAACTGCGGTGGCACGGCAGCCCTGCCGGGCCTGCGCAGCACCCACAGGTGCAGCGGGATGTTGTACGGGGGTGCCGCGCCGACCGGCAGGGCGATCACGGCGCGCAGGGCGCCCCGGCGCAGCAGGTCGGCGCGGATCCGCCGCCCCGAACGGCGGCTCGCGGCGGCGGGCGGCATCAGCAGCACGGCGGTGCCGCCGTCCTCCAAGCGGGCCAGCGCGTGCTGCACCCAGGCGAGTTCGGACTCCGTGCGGGCCGGGAAGCCGTACTCCCAGCGTGGGTCGTAGGCGAGTTCGTCGTGGCCCCAGTTGCGCTCGTTGAACGGCGGGTGGCACAGGACGGCCTCGGCCCTGAGGTGCTCGTACGCGTCCGCGCGGAGGCTGTCCCCCGGGGCGGTGCGGACGGTGCTCCCGGTGCGCAGGGCGAGGCGGAGCGCGGTGAGGGCGGCCAGTTCGCCGGCGCTGTCCTGGCCGTACAGCTCCTGGTCAGGGCGGGCGGCGACGGCGCGCAGGAGGGCGCCGGTGCCGCAGGCCGGGTCGAGCACCGACCGGGCGGGCCCGGCGAGTTCGGCCATCAGCTCGGCGAGCTCGCCCGGAGTGAGCGTGTACTGGCGGGGGTTGGCGTCGAGGTGCCGGGCGAGCAGGAACTCGAAGGTCTGCCGTGCGCCGAGGTCGGCCGCGAGTTCGGTGGCGCCGCGCAGCAGGGGGACCGAGGGCACGAGTTCGGCGGGCCGCGGCGCGGGCACGGCGGGTTCGCGGGCCGGGCCGAAGCGCGGGGCGAGGACCTCCGCCAGCGCCCCGGACAGCGCGCGGGCCAGTTCCCCGTCGTCGGGGACGGCGCTCAACTCCAGCCAGGCCAGGGGCCGTTCGTGGAGCAGGAGCAGGGCGCAGCCCGTGCGCACCAGGGCGGCGACGGGGCCCTCCGGGTGGCCGGTGACCTGCTGCCAGACGCGCTCCTTCAGGGGCACCTCGGCGAGCTTGCCCTGGTCGCGCAGCCATGCCTCGACCTCGCCGAGCGCGAAGGCCGGGCTGGTCTCGGTGCCGCCGACCGGTTTGGGGAAGTCGGCGTGCCGTCGGCGCCAGTTGCTGACGGCGGCACGCCCCACCCCGGCGAGCCGCGCGATGTCCGCGGCCGTGACCTCTGTCCCGTTCCCCTGCACGCGCCCGGCTCCCCTCGTACCTGGTGGTGTGACGTCGAGCATACCGACGCACGCAAGATCTACCCCTTCACGCCGTGTACACACAAGGATCCGTGAACCGTGTTGACTCGGTTCACAAGCTCTGCTGTCATTGACCCATCGAACGACGGGCCACCCGAATCGGATGGCCACACGTCACTGCGTCGTGCACCGGCGCACGCCGATCAGCTCCACTCATCGATTCCCAGGGGGGAACTCCCATGCGTCGCACCGCTCTCGCCGCTCTCTGCATCGCCGCCGCGGCCACCTTCTCCCTCACCGGCTGCCTGCCCGGCGAGGACAAGGCCGACGGCCCCTTCCCGGGCCTGACCGGCGGTGAGATCGCCGACAAGGCCGTGAAGGCGACCTCGGACGCCGAATCGCTCCGGATGAAGGGCGAGATCCAGGACGACGCCGCCGGCGGCACGGTCCAGATGGACATGGCGATGAACAAGAAGGGCGACTGCGCCGGCACCATGAGCATGGGCGGCGAGGGCCAGGCCGAGCTGATCAAGGTCGGCGACACCCTCTACATGAAGTACGACGAGGCCTTCCTGCGCGCCCAGTCGAAGGACTCCTCGAAGGAGGAGGCCGACATGGTCGTCGACATGCTCGCCGGCAAGTGGACCAAGACGTCCGCGAAGTCCGCTGACTCCAAGGACATCGCGAGCTTCTGCGACCTCGACACCGTCCTCGCCGACTTCGACGACGTGAACTCCGACGCCACGCGCGGCAAGACCGCCGAGGTCGACGGCACCCCCGCGATCACCCTCAAGGAGAAGGACGGCAAGGACAGCTACACCCTCTACGTCGCCACCGAGGGCAAGCCGTACCTGCTGCGGGTCGTCAGCAAGTCCGCCAAGGAACCCGGCGACCTCGTCTTCACCGACTTCGACAAGCCCGTGCCGGCCGAGGCCCCCAAGGGCAAGGTCATCGACCTCGACGAGGACTTCAGCTGACCCGCCCCGCCGACGGGCGGCACCGCCGGGGCGTCAGTCCGCGTGGAAGCGGGCCGGCGCCTTCGTCGGGTTGCCGCCGGTGGGCAGCTTCTGCTCCGGGCAGGTGCTCAGGACGCGCTTCATGGCGTCCTGTTCGGCGGAGGTGACCCACAGGCCGTACTTCGTCTTCACAGCGACCTGGGCGGCCACATAGGTGCAGCGGTAGGCCTTGTTGGGCGGCAGCCAGGTGGCCGTGTCACCGTCGCCCTTACCGCGGTTGGTGCCGGAGTCCACCGCCAGCAGGTTGAGCGGGTCGTTGGCCAGCGCGATGCGCTTGCTGTCGTCCCACTGCTGGGCGCCCTTCTGCCAGGCGTCGGAGAGGGCCACGATGTGGTCCACGTCGATCTTGCTACGGCCCCGGACGTACGGCACGTCCTCCCCGGTGTACGGGTCCGGGTCGAGCACACCGGAGACCACCGTGCAGTCGTCGGCCCGGAACTTCACCTGGTCCAGGTCGCGCTTGAGTATGTCGTCGCGGGTGCCGCAGCTGTTGGAGTCGGTGTCGGCCCAGGGGCTGCCGAACTCGCCACGGTCGTAATTGTTCTTGGGCGCACGGCCCTTGACGGTCAGCGCCTCCGCCGCGGCGTACGCGGCACCGCCCCCGCCCGGGTTCTCCTGCGGCCCCGCCGAGCCGTCGGCGTTGTCCAGTTCACAGCCGGTCGCGGCGACCAGCACCAGAGCGACGGTGGCGATCCCACCCCTCAGACGCACCACGCGACACCCCTCTCCTCTGTCTGTGCTCGCACGCGGTCCTGCGTGGGGTTCCCCGTCTCCCCTGCTCGACACCGTAGACCCCAGGCACGGGAGAAGATCGGTCAGCGTATGTCGGGACACCTGACGGCGATTCACCACCGAGGGCGCCGAGGCCAGGCCGAAACGCGACGCCGGGGAGCCGAAACTTCGAACAGAAATCGACTCGCTCAAACATTCCGCGAACCGGCCCTCCGTGAGCATTCGACCTGCCGCACAGCCCCAGGTCGGCCAACTTGCCAGTACAGGCGGGACAATTCAGTACTTTGCGGCGCTTGAATGACATCCGCGCGATTCAACACGTTCACACTCTTGACACGCATCTACCGCAAGCATTCTCATGCTGCACGTTGGTTTCAGCCAGCTTTTGGTTGTTCTCGTGCTGTCCTGTCGTGAATGGAAACCCCCGATGCGTCGTGTCTGGCTCTTCCTGCTTGCCGTGCTGATAGGTCTCCTCCCGCAAACCCTTCTGATGGGCACCGCGCACGCGGCCACCGTCACCATCCCCAACGCCACCCAGTTCACGGACACCACAGGTGCCGTCGTGCACGCGCACGGTGGCGGCGTCATCAAGGTCGGCTCGTACTACTACTGGTTCGGGGAGAACCGCAACGAGGACAACTCATTCCGGTATGTGTCCGCGTACCGCTCGACCGATCTGAAGACCTGGGAGTTCCGGCGCCATGTCCTGACCCAGGCCAGTGACCCTGAGCTCGCCTCGGCCAACATCGAGCGCCCCAAGGTCATGTACAACGCGTCCACCGGCAAGTTCGTCATGTGGATGCACAAGGAGCTGGCCACCGACTACACCCAGGCCCGCGCCGCCGTCGCCGTATCCGACACCGTCGACGGCGACTACACCTACCAGGGCAGCTTCCGCCCGCTGGGCCACATGTCCCGCGACATCACCGTCTACACGGACGACGACGGCACCGGCTACATGATCTCGGCCGCGCGCGAGAACCGCGACCTGCACATCTACCGCCTCAGCCCCGACTACCTCACCGTCGAAACCCGTGTGCAGCTGCTCTGGCCCGGCCAACTGCGCGAGGCCCCTGCACTGTTCAAGCGCAACGGCGTCTACTTCCTGCTCACCTCCGGCGCCACCGGCTGGCGGCCCAACCAGCAGATGTACGCGACCGCCTCCAGCATCACCGGCACCTGGAGTGCCCTGCAGAACGTCGGAGACGCCACCGCTTACGGCTCGCAGACCACGTTCGTCCTTCCCGTCCAGGGCAGCACGGGCACCGAGTACCTCTACATGGGCGACCGTTGGGGCAACTCCTTCAACCAGAACGTCAACGCCTCGAAGTACGTCTGGCTGCCGCTGGAGTTCCCCACCGACACCACGATGACCATGGACTGGTTCGCGCAGATCAACATTGACACCGCGGCCGGGAAGGTCGACGGCGTCGGCGGCCCCTGGGAGACGATCACCGCCCGCCACAGCAACAAGTGCCTCGATGTCCCCAGCCGGTCCCAGGACGACGGCACCCAGATCACCCAGTACACCTGCAACGGCGGCATGAACCAGGCATGGTGGTTCAAGGACATGGGCAGCGGATACGTCCAGGTCGTCGCCCGGCACAGCGGCAAGTGCCTCGACGTGGCCAACAACTCCACCGCCGACGGCAACCCGATCATCCAGTGGACCTGCGGCACCGGCAGCAACCAGCAGTGGCAGCTCCAGGACGCCGGTGACGGCTGGCTCCGCCTCGTCTCGCGGCGCAGCGGCAAGTGCCTCGACGTGTTGGACAAGTCCACCGCCGACGGCGCCAAGCTCATCCAGTGGGGCTGTGGCAGCGGCACCAACCAGCAGTTCAAGCGCGGCGCCTGATCACACGCGCAGCCCGCACGTTCCTGCCCTCGGCCCCGACCGGACTTCTCCGGCCGGGGCCGCGGTACGGGACACCGGGTCGCTGCCGCAAGCGATCGCCGCCGGACGCCCGGCGGCGCCCGGCGAACGCCCTCACGACCCCAGGATCGAAGCCAGGAACTCCCCGGTCCAGCCCAGCAGCTCACGCCCGACCAGCGGCTTGCCGCCCACCTTCGCCGTCTTCGGACGCGGCACCAGCACCTGGTGGGCGGACGGCTTGATGACCGTGCCCGGGTAGAGCCGCTTCAGGCGCAGCTCCTGCGACTCCCGCAACTCCACCGGCGCGAAGCGGATGTTGGTGCCCTGGAGGACGATCTCGCCGACGCCGCAGGCGCGGGCCAGCATCCGCAGCCCGGCCACCAGCAGCAGGTTCTCCACCGGCTCGGGCAACTTGCCGTAGCGGTCGACGAGTTCCTCGCGCACGGAGGCGATGTCGGCCTCGGTGTTCACGGAGGCGATGGCCCGGTAGGCCTGCAGCCGCAGCCGCTCCCCCGGCGCGTAGTCGTGCGGGACGTGCGCGTCGACCGGCAGCTCGATCTTGACCTCGAGCGGCGGCTCCTCCTCGATCTCCCCGGTCTCCAGCTGGCGGCGGTAGTCCGCGACCGCCTCGCCGACCATCCGCACGTACAGGTCGAAGCCGACGCCCGCGATGTGGCCGGACTGCTCGCCGCCCAGCAGATTGCCCGCGCCCCGGATCTCCAGGTCCTTCATCGCCACGTACATACCGGCGCCCATCTCCGTGTGCTGGGCGATGGTCGCGAGACGCTCGTGGGCGGTCTCCGTCAGCGGCTTCTCCGGCGGGTAGAGGAAGTACGCGTAGCCGCGCTCGCGTCCTCGGCCCACCCGCCCCCTCAGCTGGTGCAGCTGCGACAGACCGAAGGTGTCGCCGCGCTCCACGATCAGCGTGTTCGCGTTGGAGATGTCGATGCCCGACTCCACGATCGTCGTCGAGACGAGCACGTCGAACTTCTTCTCCCAGAAGTCGACGACGACCTGCTCCAGGGCCTGTTCCGACATCTGGCCGTGGGCCGTCGCGATCCGTGCCTCGGGGACGATCTCGCGCAGCCGGGCCGCCGCGCGGTCGATGGACTCCACCCGGTTGTGGATGTAGAAGACCTGGCCCTCGCGCAGGAGTTCCCTGCGGATCGCCGCGCCGATCTGCTTCTCCTCGTACGGGCCGACGAAGGTCAGGACCGGGTGGCGCTCCTCCGGAGGCGTCGTGATCGTCGACATCTCGCGGATGCCGGTGACCGCCATCTCCAGCGTGCGCGGGATCGGGGTCGCCGACATCGTCAGCACGTCCACGTTGGCACGGAGCTTCTTCAGCTGCTCCTTGTGCTCGACGCCGAAGCGCTGCTCCTCGTCGACGATGACCAGGCCCAGGTCCTTGAACTTGGTCTCGGAGGAGAACAGGCGGTGGGTGCCGATGACGATGTCGACCCCGCCCTCCCGCAGGCCCTCCAGGGTGGCCTTGGCCTCGGTGTCGGTCTGGAAGCGGGACAGGGCCCGCACGTTCACCGGGAACTGCGAGTACCGCTCGCTGAACGTGCCGAAGTGCTGCTGCACCAGCAGGGTCGTCGGCACCAGCACGGCCACCTGCTTGCCGTCCTGGACGGCCTTGAAAGCGGCCCGCACCGCGATCTCCGTCTTGCCGTAGCCGACGTCGCCGCAGATCAGGCGGTCCATCGGGACCGTCTTCTCCATGTCCTCCTTGACCTCGGCGATCGTCGTCAGCTGGTCGGGCGTCTCGGCGTACGGGAAGGCGTCCTCCAGCTCCCGCTGCCAGGGCGTGTCCGCACCGAACGCGTGACCGGGCGCCGCCATCCGGGCCGAGTACAGCTTGATGAGGTCGGCGGCGATCTCCTTGACCGCCTTCTTCGCGCGCGCCTTGGTCTTCGTCCAGTCGGCACCGCCGAGCCGGTGCAGCGTGGGCGCCTCGCCACCGACGTACTTGGTGATCTGCTCCAGCTGGTCGGTGGGGATGTAGAGGCGGTCGCCGGGCTGGCCGCGCTTGGCGGGGGCGTACTCGACGACCAGGTACTCGCGGGTCGCGCCCTGCACGGTCCGCTGGACCATCTCGATGTAGCGGCCGACACCGTGCTGCTCGTGGACGATGTAGTCGCCCGGCTCCAGAGTGAGCGGGTCGATGGTCTTGCGCCGGCGCGCGGGCATCCGTGCGCCGTCCTTGCCGGCCGCCTTCTGGCCGGTGAGGTCGGTCTCGGTGAGGACCGCGAGCTTCAGGGCGGGGTCGACGAAGCCGTAGTCGATCGAGCCGCACGCCACGTGCACGACCGACGGGGAGATCTCCGCCAGCTCGGCCTCCAGACGGGCCGCGATGCCCTCGCTGCCGAGCACCTCGACCGTGCGGGCGGCCGGGCCGTGGGCCTCGGTCACGAACACCGTGCGCCAGCCGTCGGCCAGCCAGCCCTTGGTGTCGGCGAGCGCCTTCGCGGTGTCGCCCCGATAGGTCTCGGGGGCGTGCATGCCGAGCTTCAGCGTGTCCGCGTCGAGGTCTTCGTCGGCGGCGAACGGCGACACCGACCACCACATCATGTCCAGCTCACGGGCCCGGTCACGGACGTCCGCGATGGCCCACAGGGAGGCCGCGCCGACATCGATCGGCGCCTCGCCGCCGCCCGCCGTGGCCGCCCAGGACGCCTGGAGGAACTCCTGCGAGGTGGCGACCAGGTCCGCCGCGCGCGTGCGCACCCGCTCCGGGTCGCACACGATCGCCATCGCGCCCTTCGGCAGGACGTCGATCAGCAGCTCCATGTCGTCGACGAGGACCGGCGCGAGGGACTCCATGCCCTCGACGGCGATGCCCTCGGCGATCTTGCCCAGGAGTTCACCCAGCTCGGGGTGGCGCTCGGCGAGGTCGCGTGCGCGGGCGCGTACGTCGTCCGTGAGGAGGAGCTCACGGCAGGGCGGGGCCCACAGGCCGTGCTCGGCCACCTCCAGCGATCTCTGGTCGGCGACCTTGAAGTACCGGATCTCCTCGACGTCGTCACCCCAGAACTCCACCCGCAGGGGGTGCTCCTCGGTGGGCGGGAAGACGTCCAGGATGCCGCCGCGCACGGCGAACTCGCCGCGCTTCTCGACCAGCTCGACCCGGGAGTACGCGGCTGCCGCCAGCGCCTCGACCGTACGGTTCAGATCGGCCGTCTCGCCGGTGCGCAGGGCGACCGGCTCCAGGTCGCCCAGGCCCTTGACCTGCGGCTGGAGGACCGAACGGATCGGGGCCACCACCACCGACACCGGGCCGGTCTCCGGGTCGTCCGGGCGGGGGTGCGTCAGGCGGCGCAGGACGGCGAGGCGGCGGCCGACGGTGTCGCTGCGCGGGCTGAGGCGCTCGTGCGGGAGGGTCTCCCAGGCCGGGTACTCCACGACGCCGTCCGGGGGCAGCAGGGAGCGCAGGGCCGCCGCCAGGTCCTCGGCCTCGCGGCCCGTCGCCGTCACGGCGAGTACGGGGCGGCCGGCGTCGCGGGCGAGGGCCGCCACGGCGAAGGGGCGGGCCGCCGGGGGGCCCACCAGGTCGATGTGGGTGCGGTGGCCGTCGGTCGCCGCCCTGATCGCTTCCGCGAGGGGGGCGTCCTGGACTACGGCGTCTAGCAGGCCGTGGAGGCTCATTCGGGGCGTTTCCCGTCCGGGTGGGCAAGGTGGGGGGCTGGTGGGTGGGGCTGGCTGGGCTGCTTCGGTTCGGGGTTGCCGGGGGCAACACGAACGCCCGGACTCGTGTGAACGGCCGGGGGTGTCCAGGGTACGACGAGCGGTGCGGGGGGTGCGGGCGGGTTTTGTCTCGCCCCGCCGCCCCTACCCGTCCCGTCCCCAGGGGCTGCGCCCCTTCGACCCCCTTCGCGCTCCGCGCGGGGTGGGTGGGTGAGCGCGGGTTCGGTGGGGGTTCTCGCGCAGTTCCCCGCGCCCCTGAAAAAGCGGGGGCTGCGCCCCCTGTTTTTCAGGCCCGCCTAGTCTCTATGGGCACCCCCTGTCTCCATCCGAACGTGAGTCCCATGCCCCCGTCGAGCACTCAGCCCCCGGCGCTCATACCGGCGCCTGTTCCGGTGGCGCCACCGGTTCCGCCTTCCGGCCGGCGGTTCTCCCTCGCGGGCCGGGAGCCGTATCTGATCGCTGTCGTGCTGTTCGTGGCGTACGCGGTGGTGTCGGTCGGGCGGTATCTGAGGCTGGGGACGCGGTCGTACGACCTGGGGATCTACGAGCAGGCGGTGCGGGCGTACGCGCACCTCCAGGCGCCGATCGTGGAGCTGAAGGGGCCGGGGTACAACGTGCTCGGGGACCACTTCAGCCCGGTCACCATGCTGCTGGCGCCGTTCTACCGGGTGTTTCCGTCACCCGTGACGCTGCTGGTGATCCAGGCCGCGCTGTTCGCGCTGTCGGCGGTGCCGGTGACCCGCGCGGCGACCTGGGCGCTGGGGCGGGCCCGGGGGCTCGCGCTCGGGGTGGCGTACGGGCTGTCGTGGGGACTCCAGAACGCCGTGGACTTCGACTTCCACGAGATCTGCTTCGCGGTCCCGCTGATCGCGTTCTCCCTGGAGGCCCTGCTGCGCCGGCGCTGGCGGGCGGCGCTCCTGTGGGGACTGCCGCTGGTGCTGGTCAAGGAGGACCAGGGGCTGACGCTGGCGATGATCGCGGTCGTCGTCGCGTTCCGGGCCCGGCGGCAGGGTGCCTCCCGTGCGGTGCCGTACGCCATCGGTGTCGTGGCGTTCGGCGCGGTCGCCACCCTGCTCGCCTTCACCATGATCATCCCGGCCTTCAACACCACCGGCTCCTCCGACTATCTGACCAAGGTCGGCGGTGCGGGCCCCCTCGACGGCCTGGACATCAAGATCCGCACCGTTCTCTGGCTGCTGATCCCGACCAGCGGACTGCTCGCCCTGCGCTCCCCGATCCTCATCGCCGTGCTGCCCACCCTGGGCTGGCGGTTCGTCTCCGCCGACGACAACTACTGGGGCACGGCCTGGCACTACAGCGCCGTCCTGATGCCGATCATCACCCTCGCGCTCGTCGACGCGCTCCCGGCCGCCCGCCACAGCTCCCGGCCGTGGCTGCGCTCGTACGCGCAGCAGCTGCCCGCCGCCGTCCTCGCGGCCTCGCTCGCGCTGACGACCGCGCTGCCGCTGGGCAACCTGACCGAGGCGGACGCCTATCGGGTGCCGGACGGCGTCAAGGCCGTGGACAGGATGATCGCCACCATCCCCGACGGGGCGACCGTCGAGGCCAACATCGGCCCGATCGCCCGGCTGACCTCCCGCTGCCGGGTCTTCTGGATCGGCCGGACCAAGGGCCTCGCCCCCGACTACATCGTCTTCAACAACAACTCGCGCTGGGTGAAGGACGTCCCCGCGTTCGCGCGACAGCTGCATCCGCGCGACACGTACGTCCTGCGGGGCGTCATCCAGGGATTCGTCCTCCTCAAGCGCACCTCTCCAGCCACCACCTCTCCAGCCACCACCGAGCCCTCGTCGTCCTGACACGGGTGGAGCCCGGCGCCCGGAAGCCTCCGCTTCCCGACGCCGGGCTCTCCCCCGGTTTCCCCCGTGTCCCCCGTGCCCCGTTCCCCCGTGCTCGGTGGCAGTCGGTGGCTACTCGGTGGCGATCGCGTTGAGTACGTTCATCCGGCCCGCCCGGAACGCCGGGACCAGCGCGGCGAACAGGCCCACGAAGGCCGAGCCGATGAAGACCCCGATGATCGTCGGCCACGGGATGTCGAGGACCTTCAGACCCTCCAGGGCGAGGAGCTGCTGCGCGGTGGCGCCCCAGCCCATGCCGAGCCCCAGGCCGAGGAGCGCGCCGAAGAGGGCGATGACGACCGACTCCAGGCGGATCATGCGGCGCAGCTGGCGGCGGGAGAGGCCGATGGCGCGCATCAGACCGATCTCGCGGGTCCGCTCGACGACCGACAGGGCCAGCGTGTTCACGACTCCCAGGATGGCGACGATGATCGCCAGGGCGAGCAGGCCGTAGATCATGTTCAGGAGCTGGTCGATCTGGCCCTTGAGGGCTTCCTTGTAGTCGGTCTGGTCGCGGACCTCGTACTGCGGGTAGTCGTGCAGCGCGGCCTTGAGGGACTTGTACGCGGCCGCGTCCTGGCCCTCCTTCGCCGAGGCGAAGAGCAGCTGGTCCAGCGGCATCTTGTCGGCCGGGACGTACTTCGCCATCGTGTCGATGGAGGTGTACATCGCCCCGGCGTCGATGACGACGTCGCTGCTGGTGATGGCGCGGACCGTCAGGTCGGCCGTGCGGCCGTCCTTGAAGGCGACGGCGATCTTCGAGCCGAGCGTGACGTCGTGGTCCTTCGCGAACTTCTCGTGGACGGACATCGAGTCGGGCTTGTAGGCGTCCGCCAGCTTGCCCGCGACGACCTCGGTGGCGAGGTCGGTGGCGTAGCTCGGGTCGGCGGCGGTGATCGCCGTCTTCTCGAGCGTCTTGCCGTCGGGGGTGGTGAAGTCGGCCTGGGTCCACTTGTACTCGGTGACGTTCTTGACGCCCTCGGCGGACTTCGCGGCCTTCACGGCCTGCGGAGTGATCAGCTGGCCGGTGTCGGACTGGATGATGAAGTCCGTGCCGACCGTCTTGTCGAGCTGCTCGGTGGCCGAGGCGACCATGGAGGAGCCGACGACGGAGAGACAGGCGACCAGGGCGAGGCCGATCATCAGCGCGGCGCCGGTGGCCCCCGTACGGCGGGGGTTGCGCAGCGCGTTGCGCTCGGCCATCCGGCCGACGGGACCGAAGGCCCGCAGGACGACCGCGCCCAGCACCCGCACCACCGCTCCGGCCAGCAGCGGGCCGATGACGACGAAGCCGATGAGGGACAGAACGACCCCGCCGCCGAGCCACATCGAGCCCTCGCTCGCCTTGTCGGCGGCGGAGGCCAGGTACAGGCAGTAGCCGCCGGCACCGGTCAGGACCAGGCCGATCACGGCCCGGACGAGGCCGGCCTTGGCGTCCAGCGGGGCGCCGGCGTCACGCAGGGCGGCCATCGGGGAGACCTTGCCGGCGCGCCGGGCCGGGACGTAGGCGGCGAGGACGGTGACGACGATGCCGAGGAGCAGACCGACCGCGGGGGTGGTCCAGGCGATGGTGAGGTCGTCGGTGGACAGGTTCATGCCGGTGGCGCTCATCAGCTTCATCAGACCGATGGCGAGCCCGACACCGCCGGCGACACCGAGGATCGAGCCGAAGACACCCAGGAGCAGCGCCTCGACGAGGACCGACCGGTTGACCTGGCCGCGACTGGAACCGATGGCCCGCATCAGGCCGATCTCACGGGTCCGCTGGGCGACCAGCATCGAGAAGGTGTTGATGATCAGGAAGATGCCGACCAGGAAGGCGATCCCGGCGAAGCCGAGCATGGCGTACTTCATCACGCTCATGAACTCGCCGACGTCCTTGGCGTTGGCGTCCGCGATCTCCTTGGCGGTCTGCACCTTGTAGGCGCCGCCGAGTTCGGCGGAGACGTTCTTCTTCACCTGCGCGTCCGTGAAGCCGTTCGCGGCGGTGATGTTGACATTGGTGTACACGCCCGTCTCGCCGACGAGGGTCTTCTGCGCGGTCTCGGTGTCGAGGTAGAAGATCGCGGCGCCCGGGTTGGTGACCTGGAAGTCGGCGATGCCGGAGATCTTCGCCTCGTGCGTGCCGACGGCGCTGATGACACCGATGGGGTCGCCGAGCTTCAGGTCGTGCTTGTCGGCGGTGTCCGCGTCGACCATGATCTGGTCCGGTCCGCGCGGGGCGTTGCCGGAGGAGATCTTCATGGTGCGGGCGTCGTTGGCGTTCCAGTTGCCGACGATGGTCGGGGCACCGCTGGTGGGCGAGAGGTTGTCCTTGTCGGCGTCGACGACCGTCACCGAGGTGGAGAAGACGGTGCCCTCGGCCGACTTCACGCCGTCCGCGCCGCCCACCTTGTCCACGACCGACGCGGGCATGACCGGCGGCTTGCCGTTGTCGGACTGGGTCTCACCGCTGTCCGAGGCGCCCTTGGCGCTGACCGTGACATCGGAGGAGGTGGCCGCGAACAGCTTGTCGAACGTGGTGCCCATCGTGTCGGTGAAGACCAGGGTCCCCGTCACGAACGCCACCGACAGCATGACCGCGATGGCGGAGAGCGCCATCCGTCCCTTGTGCGCGAAGAAATTGCGCAGGGAGGTCTTCATGACACTCATGACGTACGCCCCCGGGCGTCGAAGTCCTTCATGCGGTCCAGCACGGCCTCGGCGGTCGGCTTGAACATCTCGTCGACGATGCGGCCGTCCGCCAGGTACAGCACCCGGTCCGCGTAGGAGGCGGCCACCGGGTCGTGGGTGACCATCACGATGGTCTGGCCCAGCTCGTCGACCGACTTGCGCAGGAAGCCGAGGACCTCGGCGCCGGCGCGGGAGTCCAGGTTGCCGGTCGGCTCGTCACCGAAGATGATCTCCGGCCGGGCGGCCCGCGCGCGGGCCACGGCGACGCGCTGCTGCTGGCCGCCGGAGAGCTGGGTGGGCCGGTGCTTGAGCCGGTCGGAGAGCCCGACGGTGTCGACGACCCGCCCCAGCCACTCCTTGTTCGGCTTGCGCCCCGCGATGTCCATGGGGAGGGTGATGTTCTCTATCGCGTTCAGCGTCGGCAGCAGGTTGAACGCCTGGAAGATGAACCCGATCCGGTCCCGGCGCAGCTGGGTGAGCTTCTTGTCCTTGAGCCCGGTGATCTCGGTGTCGTCGAGGTGGATCTGACCCGACGTCACGGTGTCGAGTCCGGCGAGGCAGTGCATGAGGGTGGACTTGCCGGACCCCGAGGGGCCCATGATCGCGGTGAACTGGCCCCGCGCGATGTCCACGTCCACGTGGTCGAGGGCGACGACACGGGTCTCACCGGACCCGTACGCCTTCACGACCTGCCGCGCCCGCGCGGCAACGGCCGTAGTCCCTCCAGTACCCCCGTGCCTGGTGATGGTCACAGCCGATGTCACGGTATGTCTCCTAAGTCGGGCAGCGGATGCTGCTGTGTCGCCACGCTCGTAGCGGCTTGCCGATCGGTACGTCGATGAGTCTGGTCCCCGGAGGGGGTCCGGCGCGCTGGTGCCCGGCGCAGTCTTCTGCTGGGGAAAACCCCACCCCCACCGCTCCGGTGCACCGCCCCCCAGCGGCGTAAAGCCAGGTTAAGGACCGGGGGCCTCCCGTCTCGTCCTCCGGCGGTACGAACCCGCCCCCGGCCGTAGTACGGAGGTACCCCTAGGGGATCTCGCCCGCCGGGAGGAGACGACCTCGGGGTTCACCTCCTCCCTCCGGTGCGACCAGGCTGCACCCTGCCGTGGCGTCAGGGTCAATGGCATGGTGGTCGGCGGCGGATACGTGCAAGGGGAAGGCATCTGGTGGACGACAAAGCGGCGCACGGCAATCCGGTCGACGACCGCCCGGCGGCCGGCCCTGCGCAAGGCGACCGCGCGGTGGCCGGCGGCGGGGTCGGTGGCCGCCGGGTGGACGGCGGCCAGCTCAGCGACCGCCGGGCGGACGGCGACCCGGTCGACGACCGCCGGGTGGACGGCGGCCCGGGCGGCGACCACCGGTTGGACGGCCACGCGATGGGCGAACGCCCGGTGGGCGGTGACGCGTTCGGCGAACGCCCGGCGGACGCTCACCCGGTCAGCAACCGCCCCATAGACAGCCACCCGGTCAACGACCACCCGGCGGACGCCCACCCGGTCAGCAACCGCCCCATAGACAGCCACCCGGTCCGTGGCATGGGGTCGGCCGCGCCGCGCGGTCCGGCGCGGTGGGGCGCCGGATCCGGTCGCCGCAGGGCCGTCACCGCCGCGCTGATGCTGGCCATGGGGCTGGCCGCGTTGGACGCCACGATCGTCGCAATCGCCGTACCGCAGATCGTCGCCGACCTCGGTGGCTTCTCCGTCTTCTCCTGGCTCTTCTCCGGCTATCTGCTCGCCGCCACCGTCACCCTCCCCGTCTACGGCAGGCTCTCCGACACCTTCGGCCGCAAACCGGTCCTCGTCGTGGGCGCCGCCCTGTTCCTGCTGGGCTCGCTGTTGTGCGCGCTGGCCTGGAACATGGCCGCCCTGATCGCCTTCCGGGTCGTCCAGGGCCTGGGCGGCGGCGCCCTCGCGGGCACGGTGCAGACGCTGGCGGCGGATCTGTATCCGCTCGAGGAACGGCCCAAGATCCAGTCCAAACTGTCCACGGTGTGGGCGGTGTCGGCGATAGCGGGCCCCGGCGTGGGCGGAGCCCTGGCCGCGTACGCGGACTGGCGCTGGATCTTCCTCATCAACCTGCCGCTCGGCGCGGCGGCGTTGTGGCTGCTGGCCCGTCACCTCCACGAGCCGCCGAGGGAGTCGACGGGCGGCCGGCCCCGGATCGACTGGGCGGGCGCCCTGACCATCCTCGCCTGCGGTGGGGCCCTGCTGACGGCGCTGGTGCAGGGCGGGGTGGCCTGGTCCTGGCTGTCCTGGCCCTCGATCACCCTGCTGGGCACGGGTGTCGCCCTGATCGGCGTGCTGGTGCTGATCGAACGCCGAGCCGCCGAACCGATCATCCCGGGCTGGGTGTGGCGCCGCCGCACGATCGCGGCGGTGAACCTGGCGCTCGGCGCGCTGGGCCTGCTGATGGTGGCGCCCACGGTGTTCCTGGCGACCTACGCGCAGTCGGTGCTGGGCCTGGCGCCGGTGGCCGCCGGTTTCGTGGTCTCCGTCTGGACGCTGACCTGGCCGTTGTCGGCGGCCCTGAGCCAGCACGTCTACCGCCGCATCGGCTTCCGGAACACGTCGGTCCTCGGCATCACGGCTGCCGCGCTCGTCCTCTTCGCGTTCGCCTTCCTCCCCTACCCCGGCGAACCCTGGCAGCCGACGCTCCTGATGCTGCTGCTGGGGGCCGCGCTGGGGCTCTTCCAACTGCCCCTGATCATCGGCGTGCAGTCGTCGGTGGAGTGGGAGGAGCGGGGCACCGCCACCGCCTCCATCCTCTTCTGCCGCCAGACGGGCCAGACCCTGGGCGCGGCGGCCTTCGGCGCGGTCGCGAACGGGGTGCTGGCGTCCCGGCTGGGCGGCTCGGGAAACCTCGACGCGGTGACCCACGGCCTCGGCACCGGCCCGGCCCCCGAGCCGATCCGCGCGGCGATCGCGGACGCGGTCCGCGCGGTGTACCTGGGCGCGGGCTGCGCGGCGACAGCGGCACTGCTGGTCCTGCTGGTGGCGGCGCCTCGGAGGTTTCCGGTGCTGAAGGGCTGAGGGCGCCATGGCTCGCCCGCGACGTGCTCCCCACAACCCCCTTCTGACCCTCGTTCAAAAACCTGAGTTAATCCGGGTAACACCCCAGGTCAGCGCCAGATCCTCCAAGTAAGCGCATACCGACCGATCAGTTTGCCGAAAGGCTCGCGCTTCGCCGAACCCACGAGTAGCGTTCACGCCCGCCCCCCTCCCTGCGGTCCGCACCCGGACCCGAGCCGCGCAAGGAGACCAAGGGATGACCGACCCGTTCTCGTCACCCCCGCACCCGACGCCGTACCCGCCGCACACCTCGTCCCCCTCGTACCAGACCTACCCCTGGGCCTCCCAGGAACCGCAACCGCACCCGACGTCGGACACCCCCCGCCACGCCCCCCTCGGCCACCACAGCGACCTGCGGGTGCTGCGCGGCGCGTACCGCTGGCAGCGGCGGGTGGCGACACTGACGGCCCTCGGCTACTTCGTGCTGTTCCTCCTCCTGTCCGCCTTCGCCCCGTCGTTCATGACGAGCGAGGTCAGCGGCGGACTCTCCACGGGCCTGCTGCTCGGCCTCATCCAGGTACCGGTGACGTGCCTCGCCATCTGGCTCTACGAGCACACCGCCCGCCTGCGCGTCGACCCGCTGGCCGACCGCATCCGCGACCTCGCGGCGGTCGACGCGAGGCGGGGGACGGTTCGATGAACGTCACCGCCACCGCCGTCCTCACCGCCGGCGGCCCCTCGACCACGGCCGCGGGCGGACTCGCCGAGTTCAGCGGCTCGGCCCGCGCCATGTCGCTCGTGGGCTTCACCGCGGTCGCCACCATCACGCTCCTGCTGTGCGTGATGACGGGCCCCGACCGGGACGACCTCGACGAGTTCTACACCGGCTACGGCTCGCTCTCCCCGATGCGCAACGGCCTCGCCATCGCGGGCGACTACATCTCCGCGGCGACCGTACTGGGCACCGGCGGAGTGATCGCCCTCTTCGGCTACGACGGCGTCGTCCTCGCCCTCAGCACCGCCCTGTCGCTGATGCTGCTGATGTTTCTGCTGGCCGAACCCCTGCGCAACGCTGGCCGGTTCACGATGGGTGACGCGCTGGCCCGGCGGATGCCCGGCCGGTCCGTACGCATCGTCGCCTGCGTCGTCACGATCGCCGCGCTGATGCCGATGATGCTGGTCCAACTCGCGGGCACCGGCGACCTGTTGGCGTTCATCCTCGGCTTCTCCAGCGAGAGCCTGAAGACCGGTGTCGTGGTGATCGTCGGCGCGCTGATGATCGGTTACGCGGCGATCGGCGGCATGAAGGGCACCGCCCTCATCCAGATCCTCAAGATCGTGATGCTGCTCGGCTCCGGGGCGCTCATCGCCGTCCTGATCCTGCACAAGTTCGACTGGAACCCCGGCCTGTTGCTCGGCGCGGCGGCGGAGAAGAGCGGCATCGGCACCGGCTACCTCCACTCCGGTCTGCAGTTCTCGGGCGGCCCGCACCCCGAACTCGACATGATCAGCGCCCAGTTGACGGTCGTCCTGGGCGGCGCCTGCCTGCCGCACGTCACCATGCGCATGTACACCGCGAACAACGCCCGTCAGGTCCGCCGCTCACTGTCGTGGGCGGTGCCCTCCGTGGCCCTCTTCGTCCTGATCATCTCGGTGATCGGCTTCGGCGCGACGGCCCTGGTCGGCCGCGAGGTGATCGCGGCGGTCGACCCCCAGGGCAACACGGCCTATCTGCTGGGGTCGATGGCGGCGTTCGGCACGGAGGTGTCCACGGCGGAGACACTGCTCCTCACGACGGTGACGACGGCGGTCTTCCTGACGCTGCTCGCCTCCGTGGCCGGCATGATCCTCGCCTGCGCCAACTCCCTCGCCCACGACGTCTTCGCGGCCCGCGCAACGCAACCGCTCACGCCCCGCCGCGAGATGACCATCGCCCGGCTGTCGGCGGGCGCGGTCGGCGTCACGGCGATCGTCCTCGCCACGATGGTCCAGCACCGCAACCTCCAGCCCCTGGTCACCCTCTCCTTCTGCCTGGGCGCCTCCGCCATCGCGCCCGCGCTCGTCTACGGCCTCTTCTGGCGCCGCTACACCCGGACGGGACTGATGTACACCCTCGTCGGCGGCACCCTCTCCGTCCTCGTCCTCATGACCGGCACCAACCTGGTCTCGGGCTCCCCCCACGCGGCCTTCCCCGAAGCCGACTTCAACTGGTTCCCGTTCACCACCACCGGTCTGCTCTCCATCCCCCTGGGCTTCGCCTTCGGCTGGCTGGGCACCACCCTCTCCGGCCGCACCAAGGCAGAAGAACAACGCAGGCAGTACGAGGCGGTCGAGGGCTGGATCCTGGCAGGCGCAACAAGAAGGGGCGACTGACACCGAGGGAAGGCCCGGCCTCAAGGGAGCGGCGGGCTTTTCAAGGGCGACCGGCTCTCCGGCCGCGCTGAAACCGCCGGACGCCGCGGCTTCTCAAGGGCGACCGGGCCTCCCGCGGCCCTAAAACCGCCGGACGCAGGGGCTTTTCGAGGGCGAGCGGTTCGCCGGCCGCCCTGAAACCGCCGCGCACCGGCGCTTTTCAGGGGCGCGGGGAACTGCGCGAGAAGCCCCACCCACCCGCACCCGACGACGCAACCCAACGCCCCACCCCCACCCCCCACCCCCTCACTCAGTCAACGCCGACAGACTCTCCCGGATGCAGTCCATGTGCGCCCGAACGTCGTCCCACCTCTCCCCGTGCTCCCGCAACACCCTCTCGGTCTCCCGAGCCACCCACTCCTCCCGCCGCCGAGCCTCCGCCAACGCCTCCGAGGCCCGCTCCTCCGCCTCCTCCTCCATCCGCACCACATCGGCCTCCGCGTCAGCGAACCCCCGCTCGGCCGCAGCGAGCTCCGCCTCCGCCCGAGCCACCCGCTCCGCCAGCCCCGCGTCGATCGCGGCCTCCCGCTCGGCGACCTCCCGCTCGATCCCGGCCACCCGCTCGTCGTACTCCTTCTGGAGCTCCGCGAGCATCCCCTCCGCCCGCTCCCGCATCTCCCGCAGCGCGGCCAACGCCTCGCCCCGCCCCTCCTTCACCCCACGCCGGGCCTCGATCCGCAGCTCGTCCGCCTCGGCCTGCGCCGCCTGCAACACCTGCCGGGCCCGCTCCTCGGCCTCGCCCCGCACCCCGTCGGCGTACGCCTGCGCAGCCGCCCGCAGCCGCTCCCCGGCCTCCTCCGCGTCGGCGACGATCCGCCGGGCGTCCTCGCGCCCGCCCTCCCGGACGGCCTCGGCCTCCGCGACACCGAGTTCGAACAGTTCCCGCGCCCGCCCGCCGAGCGCCTCGTACGTCTGCGGGGTGAGCCCGGCGACCGTCTCGCGCAGCAGGGCGAGGTCCGTGCCCATCTCGCGGGCCAGCACGGTCAGCCGGGCGGCCCGCTCCCAGGCGGCGTCCCGGTCCCTGGAGAGGGCCGCCGCGTGGGCGTCGACCTCCTCGGGACGGTAGCCACGCCGTACGACATCGAACTCGAAGTCATGGGGTGACGTCGGTGCGCTGCTCATGCTGGGCCCTCTCCGCCGGACGCACACGAAATGATGATTTCGCGCCACATCTTGATGGATCGGACCAAAAGGTTCATAACGCGACACTCCGTGCGAGGTCACGGGAGCAGTCGGCGGGACACGCGTAAGGGCCCGGCCCGGATCACCTACGTGTCCGGGCCGGGCCCTCTCGTCCTGCGTACCGGGGGGGGCGGCCGACGTGGAGGTCAGCCGCGAGGGGTCACAGCAACCCGTCCCACATCTGCTCCAGCAGCACCGACCACCAGCTCTCCGGCGAGGCCAGCGCCGCCGGGTCGAGGGCGGCGAGCTGCGCCTGGAAGTCGACGGTCCAGCGCCCCGCCTGCTCCTGGTTGAGACCGAAGCGCAGTCGCCACATCCGGCCCAGCAGCGCCAGGCAGCGCGCGAACTCGGGCAGCCCCGTGTTCACGAACTGCGGCGGTACGGGCACACCGCCCGGCCCCGCCTCCACCGGCACGGCCACGATGTTCGCCGTGCCGTACTGCACACAGAGCGCCTTGCCGAAGTCGCTGCCCATCACCAGGTACGAGCCCGCGTCGGCCGCCGGCTGCACCCCGCGCTCCTGCGCCAGCTCCGCCAGCGTCGGCACCGGACGGCCCGGCTGGGCCTGCGCCCAGAAGAACGGGCCCATGTCCACCGGCAGCCCGGCGACGACCAGCGTGTGCGCCACGATCGGCGGAACACCCTGCCGCGACACCGCCTGCTGGTCGAACCGGAACACCCCCGGCCCGAACGCCGCCGCCAGCTCCTGCCCGATCACCTCCGGCGGGACCGGCGGCGCCGGCGGCACCGGCGGCAACGGCGCCCGCACCGGCGCGGGCCGCGCGGGGCCGTCCGCGACCTGGTGCAACTCGCCCTGGTGGGCGAGCAGTTGGGCCATACCCTGCTGCCGGCTCGCGTGGTCCTTGCCGTACGGGGCGATGGACGTGATGCGCGCGTTCGGCCACTGCTCACGGATCATCCGCGCGCAGTACGCCCCCGGCAGTTCGCACGACTCCAACTCGGTGTGCAGCTCCAGCACGGCCTCCGGCGGGATGTTCATCCCGCGCAGCTCGTGGAAGATCTGCCACTCCGGGTGCGGCGTACCCGGCGCCGAACGCCGGATGACCTGCTGCTCGGACCCGTCCGGAGCGCGGAAACGCAGGACGGCCTGGTAGCCGGGGCCCACGGTCGGCTGCCCGGCGGGCGGCTGCGGATAGCCGTACGCGGGCGGCGCCCCCATCGGCGGCCCCGGCTGACCGGGAACCGGTCCGGGCTGTCCCGGCTGACCGGCCATCGGCTGTCCGGGCATCCCGTGGGGAGCCCCCGGTGGCATCCCGGGCGGACCGGGCGGCTGCGGGGCCCCGGGCGCACCGGGTCCGACCACGGCGGGACCGGCCAGCATCGTCGCCGCGTGGTGCACCCCACCAGCGGGCGTACCCCCCGGCGGATTCGGCGCACCAGGAGCACCCGGGACACCAGGAGCCCCAGGGGCGTGCGGACCGCCCTGTTGACCGGGGACGCCGGGCTGCCCCGGAGCGCCAGGAACGCCGGGGGCGCCGGGAACACCCGGCCGGCCCGGAGCCCCAGGGGGCCCCGGCGGCAGCGGCGCACCCGGTCCGCCCACGGCGGGACCGGCCAGCATCGTCGCCGCGTGGTGCACACCACCGGCGGGCGTACCCCCGGGCGGATTCGGCGCACCGGGAGCCCCCGGGCCCCCCGGGCCGTCCGGCCCGAGGGAGGAGACCAGTTGGGTCGGCACATAGCCACCCGCCGGGGTGCCCGGAGCACCGGGACCGGACTGCGGCGGAGGCGTGGCACCCGGCCGGGCACCCGGCGTCCCCGGGGCCCCGGGCGGAGCCGGAGGCGGCGGCGCACCGGCCGCACCGCCCCGGCGCGGCGGCGGCGCGGCCTTGCTCGTGGCGGCGTCGGCGATGTCACCGGCGTAGGGCGCCGACGAAGGCCCCGGAGGCGGCGTACCGGGCCCCTGCGGATACCCGTACGACGGCACACCGGGCGGCGGAGTCCCCGGCCCCTGCGGAGCACCGGGCCCCTGCGGGTACCCGTACGACTGCGGCGCACCCGGCGGCGGAGTCCCCGGACCGGACGGAGCACCGGGCCCCTGCGGAGCACCCGGTCCCTGCGGATAGCCGTACGACTGCGGCGCACCCGGCGGCGGGGTCCCCGGGCCGGACGGCGGTTGCTGTGACGGCTGCGCGGGGCCGCCCGGTGCGCCCGAGTCGGGGCCGGGGGCGCCCAGCGCCGGCGCCACCGTCGTACGCGGGAGCTGGCTGCCCCCGGAGATCAGCGCGGTCTTGGCCTCCGGCAGCGCGCTCGGCGGCGGCGGGGCGTCGTCCGTGTCGCTCACCTCGGACAGCTGGGGCGCGAACACGGTGTCCGGCAGCGGTACCGAACGGTCGTCCTCGGCCTCGGCGTTGGTGTCCGTCCCGGCCCACGGCGTCGCCCCGGCGGGCACCGCGTCGTGCGGATCGGCGTCCCTCGGCGGCACCGCGTCCCGCACCTCGTCCTCCGCCGAGGCGGCGGCCGGCCACGGCGTGGCGTCGGCCGGTGCGTCGGGCGTCCCACGGCCGGCCGAGGGCGACTGCCCGACCGGCCCCGCCATCGTCTCGGGCAGCGAACCGCCGCCCCCGGGCGCCCCGTTGGCCCCGAACGAGCCGGAACCACCCGTACCGGCACCGGAATCGGCGGCAGCGGCACCGGCCGCAGCCGGACGGGACCCGGCACCGTCGGACGCACCGGCACCGGCACCGGAGCCGGAGCCGGCCCCCGCACCCGCACCCGCACCCGCACGGTGGTCCGGAATCCCCATCCTGTCCGCCGCGTCCTGCAACCACTCCGGCGGAGTCAGCAGGAACGACGTCTGGTTCAGGTCCACCCGCGCCGGAGGCGCCGGCGCGGCGGCCGGAGCCGCCTCCGTACGGCCGTACTCCTCCTCGAACCGGCGGATCACCTCACCCACCGGCAGCGACGGCCACAGCGTGGCCTCCCCGCTGTCCCGGGCGATGACCAGCCGCTGCGCGCCACCGTCGGAACGCGGGCCGTCCGCCCGGTCCTCCGCCCACACCACGAAGCCGAGGTCGAACTCCCGCACCCGCACCTCACGGTGCTGGTAGCCCGGCAGATCACCGTTGATCCACTCCTCGGCGCGCTCCTGCGCCTGAGCGAACGTCACCATCGAAAACTCACTCCCCCACCGAGGACGCCGAGGACCCCGAAGACGCCGCGGCGCCCGCCGCGACCGGTACGGCACGCGCGAAGCCACCGTCCACCATCAGGTTGGCCACCGTCTCCAGTTCCGGCGGATTGCCCGCCAGCCGGGACAGGAACGCGTCGAAGTCCTCACCGGCGGGGAGCAGCAACCGCTCCACCCGCTCGGCCGGCGCCCACGACGGATCGACGTCCCGGGCGTCGTCGTACGCGCAGAACCAGACCGACCCGATCCGGTCGCCCTTCACCTTCACCGCGAGGATCCCGCCCTGCGCGAACGCCACGGCCAGATAGTCCTTGGTGAGGTGGTCCCGCAGACACTTGTTGACGTACACCAGGTCGTTGACCGCGGCCTCGTCCCGCACCGTGAAGAACGGCTGGTCGACCAGCAGCCCCAACTCCGCGTCCAGCGCCGCCCCCACGGGAGCACAACCGCCCGCCGCCTTCAGGAACGACCGGTACGCGCCCGGCAACCGGTACCCGAGGTCCTCCTCGACCCCCTGCACCTGCGTCTCGGTCACCGCCACCGCCGACGACTTCGGCAGCCCGAAGTGCGCCGGCCGGGTCTCCTGCAACGGCCGCGTGCCGCGCTTGTGCTGGTCGACACGCGCCGTCGCGATACCACCGTGGTGCCGCAGCAACGCCTTCACCTCGACCGGCACCAGCTCCAGCCGCCGACCGCCCGGCGCGTGGTGCCACGTCCAGCCGTGCGGCGTCGCCACCGGCGGGATCGTGTCCCACAGTTCATGTCCCGACGCCGCCAGCGCCGCGTTCGCGGACACGTAGTCCGTCAACCGCAGCTCGTCCACCCCGAACCCCTCCGGAGGATCGGCGATCTCCGCCGCGGCACGCGCGTAGGGCGAGAAGTCCGGAAAGCCGTGCGCGTCAACACGGACACCCCTCGGATGACGCGCCGCCCGGACCGGGTCCGGAAACTGCACGACCTGCCCGGCGTAGGCCGCGTTCGGCGGCGCGGCTTGCTGCCCGAGCCGACCTGTCGTCATGGCGGTAGCCCCCTGCGGCGTTCTGTGAGACCTGTTTCTGGCTGCGTTGTGCTGTGTCGTACTGCTCCCCGACAGCAGAAAAGGCCCTGGTACGGCCTGTTCTGTCCGCCCTCGATCGCAAGACCGAATGGATCGCGGTTGTCGACAGCCTATGCGGTACGGCGACACCGGTCATCGGGCCTCCGCCACCGTGACCAGCCGTCACACCACCCTCACGCAACGCCGAAGAACGGGCGTGTCGTACTGCCCCAGCTTCCGCACCGGGCACGCCGTTTGGCACTCTGTGTCCCCTGGCGGGGGATGCAACAGGAGGGGAACACGACCATGAGCGCGACGCAGGCGGGACCTTCGGGCGACCCCCGCATCGGCTGGAGCACCGCGGAACAGCCGCACGCTCCCGCCCTCCTCCACCGCCGCGACGGCATCCTGCCGACCGTGGCCGCCGCCCTCTCCGTACGCGGCGAGACCCTCACCGGCACCGCCGCCCGCGGCGACCAGGCCCCGCCCCTGCACCCCCTGGTCCAGGAGTTCCTCGACTCCCTCGCCACCGACCGGCGCGACCGCTTCACCGGCCGCTGTGCCGAGGCCATCCTCATCTCCCGCCACATCACCGGCGCCGACGCGGCCCGCAGCAGGCGCGCCGCCCGCAGACCCATGTCCAACGGCGAGGCCCGCAAGGCCCTCAAGCAGGCCAAGCTCACCACCCGCCACATCCGCGAGGACGGCGACCCCCTGCACGGCGCGTTCGCCCCGCCCTGCCGCTCCTGCGCGGCCCTCAGCGCCCACTTCGGCGTCCGCGTCGTGGACCCGGCCCAGGACAACTAGGAACCCGGGCACCCGAAGAACGCGTCAGGAAACACGAACGGCGCACGAACCGCTCTCGAACGCCTGAGAACAGAACCACCACGAACCACCGACGAACAAAGGGCAGATGCACACAGACCGCACCTCCACCACGCGCTTCTCCGTTCCCGTCGACGCCGCCCTGCGGGCCGCCGGATGGCAACCGGGCCGCTGGGACATAAAGCAGGCCGAGATCTGGGCCGACACCCTGCGCGAGCACACCTCCCCCGCCGGACACCGCCACGCGGTCTTCCCGGCCGCGGTCGAGGCCTGGGCCGAGTTCGGCGGCCTGCACCTCACCGCCCAGGGCCCCGGCCGCCGGCTCGCCCCCGCCGACCTGCACCTCGACCCGCTGCACGGCCTCCACATGGCCCGCACCCTCGGCGACCTGGGCCGCGCCCTCGACACCGAGGTCTGCCCCCTCGGCCACGAGACCGCCACACGGGCCCTCATCGCCATCGACACCGAGGGCCGCGCCTACGCGCTCGACCACACCGGCGACTGGTACCTGGGCCCCAACGTCGACGCCGCCCTCACGACACTCCTGGCGGGCTCGGCACCGGTACGGCTGACCGCGGGCTGAGGAGGACGGCGCGGGCGCCGGCCGCCGCCGGGCTCCGGCCGCCGTAAGAGTTCCGACCGTCGGCCGCCATCCGCCGTTTCGTGTCGTCCCGCCATAGGGCCTCAGGACATCGGCGGACACCCGTCGTACGTGGCTGATCGCGCAGTTCCCCGCGCCCCTGAAAAGCAGGGGCTGCGCCCCTCACGGCGCGGCCGGAAGCACCGCCGACACCCGGAAGCCCCCGGCGTCCGTGGGCCCGGACACGAAGACACCCCCCAGCTCGGCCACCCGCTCCTTCATCCCGAGCAGGCCGTTCCCCCCGCTCGGCAGCCGCGCGGCCCCCGCCGCGCCAGGCTCCGGCGGCGGGCCGTTCTCCACCTGCATCGCGATCTCCGCCGTCCGATGCGCCAGCCGCACCCGCGTCTTCGCCCCCGCCGCGTGCTTGTGGACGTTGGTCAACGCCTCCTGCACCACCCGGTACGCCGTCTGCTCCACCTCCGCCGCATACACCCGCACCTCCCCCTCCACCGACAACTCGACGACCATCCCCGCCGCCGCCGACTGCCCCACCAATACCTCCAGCTCGGCCAGACAAGGCCCCTCCGCCGCCTCGTCCTCGGCCCGCGAAGCCGCCGCCGCAGCCGCCGCCCCCACCGCCGCCAGAGGCACGGGCGCAGGCGCCGACGCGGGCCGCTCCCGCCCCATCGACGAGAACCCCTCCCCCGACCGCAACACCCCGAGCATCTCCCGCAACTCGGTCAACGCCTGGCGCCCCATGTCCCCCACCAGCGCCGCGTTCCGCACAGCCTTCTCCGGATCCTTCCGCGCCACGGCCTGCAGCGCCGCCGCGTGCACGACCATCAACGACACCCGGTGCGCCACCACGTCATGCATCTCCCGCGCGATCCGGGTCCGCTCCTCACCCCGAGCCCACTCGGCCCGCTCCTCCGCCCGCTCCGCGAGCAGCTGCAGCTCCCGCTCCAGCGAATCCGCCCGCTCCCGCAGACTCTCCATCAACCGCCGCCGCGCCCCGACGTACAGCCCCAACAGCACCGGCGGCGCGGTCAGCCCGATCGCCATCGTGGACGCGAGGAACACGGCGAACGCGTCCCCGCCGCCGACCGCCCCGTCCCCCTGCAGATTGCTCCGGGTCGCCTCCACGAACCACACGATGAACACACCGGCGAACGCCATCCCCGACAGCGCCCCGATGATCCGCCGCGGCGCCTCCGACGCGGCCAGCGTGTAGAGCCCGACGAGCCCCATCAGATACCCCATCTGGGCGGGCGCGACCGCGATGAACACCAGCACGACAGCGACGGGCCACATCCGCCGCACCAGCAGCACGGAACCGGCGAGCGCCCCGAACACGACCCCCACGGCCTCCGGCAGCGCGGCGTTCCGGGCGAACTCGACACCCTCGATCGAACACTCGACGGCCGACACCAGCGCCAGCCCGCCGTCGAGGGCGGCACCCCGCCACCGCTCCCACCACCACGGTCCGGCCCTGTCCCCCGTCCCGGCCGCGGTGTGGTCTTCCCCCGTCGTGGTCATACACCCAAGCCTACGTTCGAGCGCCCCCGCTTTTCCGGCGAGTTTCCCGTAGTGGCCCACACCACGCCCCACCCTCGAACAGAAGCGAAACCACCCCGTTTCCCTCGAACTGCTGAATGGCCCACCGTTCGACCCCGGAACCCCACATTCCGCCCGGACGGTATGCCCATGGCACATCCACACAGCAAGTACGCCGACTTCGAGACGCTGCGGGAGCGGGCGGTCGCGCTGCGCCGCGAGGGCCACAGCCGCCGCCAGATCCGCGACCGCCTCCACGTCGACAACAACGACATCCTCAACCGCCTCCTGGAGGGCGAGCCCCCTCCCGCCTGGACCAACCGCCCCAACGCCAAGGACGACCTCCGAGCGAGGGCCCGCGACCTACGCCTCCAGGGCTGGACGTACGACCAGATCCAGCTCGAGCTGGGCTGCTCGAAGAGCTCGATCTCCCTGTGGGTACGGGACCTACCGAAGCCGGAGCGCAAGCGCTCGCCCGAGGAGGCTTCAGCGATCTCCCGACGTGGGTGGGAGGCGAGGCTCAACATCCGCGACGAGGAACGGCGCCAGACCAAGGACGTCGCCATGCGCGAGGTGGGCGCCCTCTCCGACCGAGAGCCATCGGGGCTGCCTGGTCATCTACGTCAGCAAGAGCGCTGATCTATACCGTCGCATGGAAGGCGCCTGGTACGGCATAGTAGAAGGGCGCCGCCCGACAGCCTGACCAAATGTCCGGTTTAGTCGCGAGTGATCCCCTGTGGTGTAATTGGCAGCACTGTGGCTTTTGGTGCCATATGTCCGGGTTCGAGTCCTGGCGGGGGAGCCAAGCCAAGTTCGGGTCCTGACTCAAGCACCACGGTCAGGACCCGCTCACATTTCCCCCTCACAACGCCCCGGTATCCTGCGGATGTCAACCCCCACCGCACCCACAGCCGAAGGGCATCCCCGTGAGCGCAACCCGCCCGGCAGCCGTCGTCGTACTCGCAGCGGGTGAGGGCACCCGTATGAAGTCGGCCACACCCAAGGTTCTGCACAGCATCAGTGGCCGCTCCCTCGTGGGCCACGTCCTCGCCGCCGCGCGCGAGTTGGAGCCCGAGAACCTGGTCGTCGTCGTGGGGCACGCCCGCGAGCAGGTCACCGCGCACCTCGCCGAGATCGACCCCGGCGTCCGCACGGCGGTCCAGGCGGAGCAGAACGGCACGGGGCACGCCGTACGGATGGGCCTGGAGGAGCTGGGCGGCGTCGTCGACGGCACCGTGGTCGTCGTCTGCGGCGACACCCCGCTGCTCACCGGCGCCACCCTCCAGGCGCTCGCCGCCACCCACTCCGCCGACGGCAACGCCGTGACCGTGCTGACCGCCGAGGTCCCGGACGCCACCGGCTACGGCCGCATCGTGCGGGACGGCGCCTCCGGTGCCGTCACGGCCATCGTGGAGCACAAGGACGCCACCGAGTCGCAGCGCGCGATCCGTGAGATCAACTCCGGGGTGTTCGCGTTCGACGGCCAGCTGCTCGCGGACGCCCTGGGGAAGGTCAGGACCGACAACAGCCAGGGCGAGGAGTACCTGACGGACGTGCTCGGGATCCTGCGGGAGGCGGGCCACCGGGTCGGCGCGTCGGTGGCCGGTGACCACCGGGAGATCGCCGGGATCAACAACCGTGTGCAGCTCTCCGAGGCCCGCCGCATCCTGAACGACCGGCTGCTCACCGAGGCCATGCTCGCCGGGGTGACGGTGATCGACCCCGCGACCACCTGGGTCGACGTCACCGTGACGTTCGAGCAGGACGCCGTCGTCCACCCGGGCACCCAGCTCCTCGGCGCCACGCATCTCGCCGAGGGCGCGGAGGTCGGGCCGAACAGCCGGCTGAAGGACACGACGGTCGGGGCCGGCGCGCGCGTCGACAACACCGTGGCGGACGGCGCGGAGGTCGGGCCGCAGGCGACGGTCGGGCCGTACGCGTATCTGCGTCCCGGCACGCGGCTCGGGCTGAAGTCGAAGATCGGCACGTACGTCGAGACCAAGAACGCCACCATCGGGGAGGGGACGAAGGTCCCGCATCTCTCCTACGTCGGTGACGCGACGATCGGCGAGTACTCGAACATCGGCGCGGCGAGCGTGTTCGTGAACTACGACGGTGAGAACAAGCACCACACGACCGTCGGCTCGCACTGCAAGACGGGCTCGGACAACATGTTTGTGGCTCCTGTCACGGTCGGGGACGGTGCGTACACTGCCGCCGGGTCCGTCATCACGAAGGATGTGCCGCCCGGTTCGTTGGCCGTGGCCCGTGGCCAGCAGCGGAATATCGAGGGTTGGGTGGCACGGAAGCGTCCGGGGAGCGCGTCGGCGAAGGCGGCCGACGCGGCTTCTCGGGAGGGCGAGAGCGAAGGCTGACTGGAAACAGGTGCGCCAAGGACGTCGTACCGTGATAAGTGCACACCCGCACCCCAGCTGAGCCAGCGATTTCCGCCTGCCCGGCTGAGAACCTCTGAGGAGACAGTGCTGTGACCGGGATCAAGACGACCGGCGAGAAGAAGATGATGTTCTTCTCCGGCCGCGCCCACCCCGAGCTTGCCGAGGAGATCGCCCAGCAGTTGGGTGTCGGGGTCGTCCCGACGAAGGCCTTCGACTTCGCCAATGGTGAGATCTATGTCCGCTACGAGGAGTCGGCACGTGGTGCGGACTGCTTCCTGATCCAGAGCCACACGGCTCCGATCAACAAGTGGGTCATGGAGCAGTTGATCATGATCGACGCGCTGAAGCGTGCGTCGGCCCGCTCGATCACCGTCATCGTGCCGTTCTACGGTTACGCGCGGCAGGACAAGAAGCACCGTGGTCGTGAACCGATCTCGGCGCGCCTGGTCGCGGATCTGATGAAGACGGCGGGTGCGGACCGGATCCTGGCCGTGGATCTGCACACGGACCAGATCCAGGGTTTCTTCGACGGCCCCGTCGACCATCTGTTCGCGCTGCCGCTGCTCGCGGACTATGTGGGCGCGAAGGTGGACCGGAACAAGCTGACGGTCGTGTCTCCGGACGCGGGTCGGGTGCGGGTGGCGGACCGTTGGTGCGACCGCCTCGGTGCGCCGCTCGCGATCGTGCACAAGCGGCGTGACAAGGACGTGGCGAACCAGGTGACCGTCCACGAGGTCGTGGGTGAGGTCAAGGGCCGGGTGTGTGTCCTGGTGGACGACATGATCGACACCGGTGGCACCATCTGTGCGGCGGCGGACGCGCTGTTCGCGCACGGTGCGGAGGACGTCATCGTGACGGCGACGCACGGTGTGCTGTCGGGTCCGGCGGCCGACCGCCTGAAGAACTCGAAGGTGAGTGAGTTCGTGTTCACCAACTCGCTGCCGACGCCGAGCGAGCTGGAGCTGGACAAGATCACGGTGCTGTCGATCGCGCCGACGATCGCGAGCGCGGTGCGTGAGGTGTTCGAGGACGGTTCGGTGACGAGCCTGTTCGACGAGCAGTGAGAGTCCTGGTCTAGATCGATTTCTTGTACGGCCTTCCCGCTGCGTAAGCTGTCACAGTTGCTCGGCGAGGGAGGCCGTACCTGTGGGTACGGCGGTCCGTTATCGACGCGCTCTTCGTAGCAGGCCGATGGTTTGGCCGGGTGACCACGTTTCCCCAGTTCTCTACGAGGAGTGATCATGTCCGAGGTGAAGCTCAGCGCGTCGACGCGTACCGAGTTCGGCAAGGGTGCCGCCCGCCGTATCCGCCGTGACGCCAAGGTTCCCGGTGTTCTCTACGGTCACGGTTCCGACCCGATCCACCTGACGCTTCCGGGCCACGAGCTGCTGCTCGCGCTGCGTACGCCGAACGTCCTGATCTCCCTGGACATCGACGGCAAGTCCAACGAGCTGGCGATCCCGAAGTCCGTGCAGCGTGACCCGATCAAGGGCTTCCTGGAGCACGTCGACCTGCAGCTGGTCACGCGGGGCGAGAAGGTCAACGTCGAGATCCCCGTGCACACCGAGGGTGAGCTGGCGGCGGGTGGCAACCTGCTGGAGCACGTGCTCAACGCGCTGCCGGTCGAGGCCGAGGCCACGCACATCCCCGAGTCCGTGACGGTCTCCGTCGAGGGCCTGGCGGCCGGCGCGTCCGTCCTCGCGAAGGACATCACCCTGCCGAAGGGCACCACGCTGGCCGTCGACGGCGACGCCGTCGTGCTCCAGGTTCTGGCCGCGCAGGCGGAGGAGCCGTCGGAGGAGGCCGCCGAGGGCGACGAGGCCGCGGAGGCCTGAGCCCCGGCTCCGTCATCGGTTCGTCAGCCGCTGCTTCCCTCCGGGGGGCGGCGGCTGGCGCGTGTCCGAGCATCCGCCCGCGTATCAAGGAGACATGCACGTGACGACCGATCCGAGTGCCCCCTGGCTCATCGCCGGACTCGGCAATCCCGGGCCCGAGTACGCGGCGAACCGGCACAACGTGGGGTTCATGGTGGCCGATCTGCTGGCCGAGCGGATCGGGGGGAGGTTCAAGCGGGCCGGGAAGGCGCAGGCGCAGGTGGTCGAGGGGCGGATCGGGCCGCCGGGTCCGGCGAACCGTCGGGTGATCCTGGCCAAGCCGATGTCGTACATGAACCTCTCGGGCGGGCCGGTGACCGCGTTGCGGGACTTCTACAAGGTGCCGGTGGCGAACATCGTGGCGATCCATGACGAGTTGGACATCGACTACGGCGCGCTGCGGCTGAAGCTCGGTGGTGGTGACAACGGTCACAACGGGTTGAAGTCGATGACGAAGGCGATGGGGTCGGACTACCACCGGGTGCGGTTCGGGATCGGTCGTCCGCCGGGCCGGATGCAGGTCGCGGACTTCGTGCTGAAGGACTTTTCCGCCACGGAGCGCAAGGAGTTGGACTACTTCGTGGACCGGGCGGCGGACGCGGTGGAGTGCCTGGTGATCGAGGGGTTGGAGCGGGCGCAGGGGACGTACAACTCCTGAGCTGTTCTCCGTACATGTCCCGGTTCGTCCGTCATTGCGCGTCGGCCCCCGAGGGTTGACCGACCGCAGTGCCATGGCCAATGATCCCCGCCATGCCTGACAGCAAAGCCCCCGCTCACCGTTCGCGGCGCCGTGCGCGCCCGAGCGGTGGTGGTGCGTCGGCCGCGCTGCGGTACGGGCGGCTGGTGGCCATGGGCGCGATCGCGGTGGTGCTCCTGATCGCCGGGGTGTGGGGTTCCTGGGGCTGCGCGCAGCACGTGATGCTGAGCAAGGGGCGCGAGCAGGGCACGATGACGGTGTCCCGGTGCGCCGATGAGACCTGCTGGGGGCCGTACGAGCCGGTGTCGACGGGGTCGCGGGCCCGGGAGCGGGTCGACATCGAGCGGTCGGTGGCGGTGGAGACGGGTGCGACGTACACGGTGGTCGTGAAGCCGGGCAGCAGCGATGTCGTACGGACCGGGCCTGCGGGTCTGCTGCACGCGTGGGTGCCGTTGGGCGGCGCGCTGTTGCTCGCCGCGGTGGTGGTGGCCGGGGGGTTGCGGATGGTGCGGTCGGCGTGGGTGTTGGGCGGGTTGGGTGTGGCGCTGATCACGGCGGCGTGGGTCGCGCTGTGACTTTGCGGCGAGCATTCGGCTGACGGCCGGTGGGGCTTCTCGCGCAGTTCCCCGCGCCCCTGAAAAGCAGGGGCTGCGCCCCGTGCTTTTCAGGCCCGCAGCCCCGCCGCTTTCCAGGCCCGCAGGGCCGTGGTTTTCCAGGCCCGCAGGGCCGTGGTTTTTCAGGCCCGCAGGGCCTGGTCTTTCAGGGGCGCGGGGAACTGCGCGAGAAGCCCCACCGGGCCGTCAGCCGCCATCGAAGCCCACGAAGTCAGCCCGTGTTGCGCAGACCCGCCGCGACCCCGTTGACCGTGAGCAGCAACGCCCGCGCCAGCAAGGGGTCGGCGGCCTCCCCCGCAGCGGCAGCGTCCCGCTGGCGCTTGAGCAGCGCGACCTGGAGGTACGAGATCGGGTCGAGATAGGCGTCGCGGATGGAGAAGGTCTGCTGCAGGACGGGGTTGGCGTCGAGCAGCCGGCCCTCGCCGGTGACGCGGAGCACCTCGCGGACGGTCAGCTCGTGTTCGGCGCGGATGGTGTCGAAGACGTGCTTGAGCTCGTCGGGGACGAGGGTGTCGACGTAGTGCTGGGCGATCCGCAGGTCCGTCTTGGCCAGCGTCATCTCGACGTTGGAGAGGAAGTTGCGGAAGAAGTGCCACTGCTCGTGCATCTCGTCGAGCACGGTGTCCAGGCCGGCTTCGCGCAGCGCCTTCAGTCCGGAGCCGACGCCGAACCAGCCGGGCACGATCTGCCGTGACTGGGTCCAGCCGAAGACCCAGGGGATGGCGCGCAGGCCGTCGAGCGAGACGCCCGAGCCGGGGCGGCGGGAGGGCCGCGAGCCGAGGTGCAGGTCGGCGAGCTGGTCGACCGGCGTGGAGGCGAGGAAGTACGTCGGCAGGTCGGGGTCTTCGACGAGCTTGCGGTAGGCGGCGTGGGCGGCGTCGGAGACGACGTCCATCGCGGCGTCCCAGCGGGCGAGGGCGTCCTCGGACTGGCGGGGAGCGGTGTGCAGGGCGGAGGCCTGGAGGGTGGCGGCGACCGTCAGTTCCAGGTTCTCCCTGGCCAGGGAGGGGACGAGGTACTTGTCGGAGATGACCTCGCCCTGCTCGGTCACCTTGATCTCGCCCTCCAGCGTGCCCCAGGGCTGCGCGAGGATCGCGTCGTGGGAGGGGCCGCCGCCGCGGCCGACGGTGCCGCCGCGGCCGTGGAAGAGCCTGAGGCGTACGCCGTAGCGGTGCGCGACGTCGCGCAGCCGGCGCTGGGCGCGGTGGATCTCCCACTGCGAGGTGGTGATGCCGCCGAACTTCGAGGAGTCGGAGTAGCCGAGCATGACCTCCTGGACGTCGCCGCGCAGGGCGACGAGCCGCCGGTAGGACGGGTCGGCGAGCATCTCCTCCAGAATCGTGTCGGCGGCCTTGAGTTCGTCGGTCGTCTCCAGCAGCGGGACGATGCCGATCTTGGCCCAGCCGGCGTGGAGGTCGATGAGCCCGGCCTCGCGGGCGAGGACGGTGGCGGCGAAGACGTCGTCGGCGCCCTGGCACATCGAGATGATGTACGACTCGATGACCTCGGGGCCGAAGACGGCGAGGGCCTTCTTGACGGTCTCGAACACGCCGAGGGTCTTGGCGCCGGCGGCGTCCAGTGGCGCGGGCGTGGGGGCCAGCGGCCTCCTCGACCGCAGCTCTCGGGCGAGGAGCTTGTGGCGGTACTCGCGGGGCATGTCCTCGTACCGCCAGGACTCCTCGCCGAGGCGGTCGAAGAGCTGGCCGAGGGCGTGGTGGTGGGCGTCGGCGTGTTCGCGGACGTCCATGGTGGCGAGCTGGAGGCCGAAGGCGGAGAGGGTGCGGATGGTGCGGTTCATGCGGCCGTCGGCGAAGAGGCCGCCGCGGTGCTCGCGCAGGGAGGTCTGGATGAGGGTGAGGTCGCGCAGCAGTTCGGCGGTGCCGAGGTAGTCGCGGCCGTCCTCGTGCGGGGTGCCCTTGGCGAGGCGCTGCTTGGTGTTCTCCAGCTTCTGCCGGATGCAGGTGGCCTTGAGCCGGTAGGGCTCCTCGGCGTTGAGGCGCTTGTAGCGGGGGCTGATCTCGGGCAGCGCTTCGAGGTCGGCCTGGAGCGAGGTGAGGAGTTCCTCGGTGGCGCCCGTGTAGCGGATGGAGTTGGAGAGGAAGCCGCGCAGCTCGTCGATGAGGTCGAGGGCGTCGTTGATGCCGTGTTCGTGCTGGAGGATGAGGACGTCCCAGGTCACCTGGGGGGTGACGTTGGGGTTGCCGTCGCGGTCGCCGCCGATCCAGGTGCCGAAGGTGAGGGGGCGGGTGGCGTCGGGGATGGTCACGCCGACGCGCTCCAGCTCGGCGGTGAGGTCCTCCAGGACGTCGCCGACGGCGCCCGCGTGCAGCTCGTCCAGGTAGTAGATGGCGTTGCGGGCCTCGTCGGCGGGCTCGGGGCGGACGACGCGGAGTTCGTCCGTCTGCCACACCAGGTCGATGTTCTCGGCCAGCCGGATGTCGTAGCGGCGGCGGTCGGACTCGATGACCGGGGTCTCCAGCAGCGCGGCGATGCGCCGGAGCTTGTTGAGGACGGACCGGCGCGCGGCCTCGGTGGGGTGGGCGGTGAAGACGGGGCGGACGTTGAGGTTGGCGACCGTCTCGCGCAGGTGCTCGGGGTCGGCGTCCTTCAGGCGATCGGCGGTACGGGCGAGGAGACCGCCCTCGGCGGCACGGCGTGCCCTCAGCTCGCGGCCTCGGTGCACCTGTTCGGTGACGTTGGCCAGGTGGAAGTAGGTGGAGAAGGCGCGGACCAGCTTGGCCGCGGTCTCCAGTTCGGTGCCGCGCAGCAGGTCGGCGGCGGCTTCACCGTCCTCGCGGGTCAGGCGGCGGACGCGCTCGACGAGCTCCAGGAGTTCGGGGCCCTCCTGTCGTACGAGGGTCTCGCCCAGTAGGTCACCCAGGCGCCGGATGTCGGCGCGCAGCTCGCTGCTGACCGTGGTGGTCTGGTCGTCGGCACTGCTCACAGGTGCGGCTCCTTGCAGTGTTGAAGCTCGGCTGAGGGGAACCCGGGTGGGGGCCCGGCGGTCTGGGCCGCGGTGTGTGGCCCGGCGGCCGGGCAGGATTCAGAGCGGACCGCGCTGTCCGAACGAGTCCAGGATAGGCGTCCACCTGGGCGCCCCCGGCGACAGGTGCCACTTTTGCGGCACTGAGTGCCACCTGTCCATCGAGCTCGCCCGTTACACCTGGACGCGCAGACAGTGGGCTCTTGCCGCCCGGCACCGCGCTGCCATACTTACGATGCCGTAGGTTACGGAACCGTAGGGAAAGCCGTCAGGTATCCCCCGCACGCTGTTGCCGTAGGCACCTCCCCCTCTCTCCACCCTCGACCCCCCAGGGGACGCCCCATGAGCTCAAGGTCCGATGTGATCGAAGACGCGCCGAATGCGACAGGTTCTCCAGGCTCCGCGACCGACTCCCCCACGCCGTCGGCCACACTGGGCGGCGAGCAGAAGCGTTCGATCGAGCAGATCACCCTGCTCCTCTTCATCACCGTCCCGTTCCTGGCGCTCCTCGCGGCGGTGCCGCTGGCCTGGGGCTGGGGCGTGAGCTGGCTGGATCTCGGCCTGCTGGTGTTCTTCTACTACCTCGGCTGCCACGGCATCACGATCGGTTTCCACCGGCACTTCACGCACGGTTCGTTCAAGGCCAAGCGTCCGCTGAAGATCGCGCTGGCCATCGCCGGTTCGATGGCGGTCGAGGGCCCGCTGGTGCGCTGGGTGGCCGACCACCGCAAGCACCACAAGTTCTCCGACGCCGAGGGCGACCCGCACTCGCCGTGGCGGTTCGGCGAGACGCTCCCCGCGCTGCTGAAGGGCCTGTGGTGGGCGCACATCGGCTGGATGTTCGACGAGGAGCAGACCTCGCAGGAGAAGTACGCACCGGACCTGATCAAGGACCCGGCGCTGCGCGCGATCTCCCGCCAGTTCATCTACTGGACGATGCTCTCCCTCGCCCTCCCGCCCCTGATCGGCGGCCTGGTGACGATGTCCTGGTGGGGCGCGTTCACCGCGTTCTTCTGGGGCTCCCTCGTCCGGGTGGCCCTGCTGCACCACGTGACCTGGTCGATCAACTCGATCTGCCACGCGGTCGGCAAGCGCCCCTTCAAGTCCCGCGACCGCTCCGGCAACGTCTGGTGGCTGGCGGTCCTCTCCTGCGGCGAGTCCTGGCACAACCTCCACCACGCCGACCCCACCTCCGCCCGGCACGGGGTGGAGCGCGGCCAGCTGGACTCCTCCGCTCGGCTGATCCGGTGGTTCGAGGTGTTCGGCTGGGCGTACGACGTCCGCTGGCCGTCACGCTCGCGTATCGATTCCAGGCGTAAGACGGGTGAGGACGGCTCCGAAGCCCGGAAGGCGCCCGCCGAGGCGGCATGATTGACGCCGTGGCGACCGACTCCAGCAGCACCCCGAGCAATGACAAGCCGCGGCGTGTTCGCCGCACCCGGATGACGGGCGCCGAGCGCCGGGCGCAGCTGCTGGAGGTCGGGCGCGCCCTCTTCGCCGCCAAGGGCTTCGAGGCCACGTCGGTGGAGGAGATCGCGGCGAAGGCCGGGGTGTCCAAGCCGGTGGTGTACGAGCACTTCGGCGGCAAGGAGGGGCTGTACGCGGTGGTGGTGGACCGTGAGATGAGCCGGCTGCTGGACATGGTGACCAGTTCGCTGACGGCCGGGCACCCGCGTGAGCTGCTGGAACAGGCCGCGTTCGCGCTGCTGGACTTCATCGAGGAGTACACGGACGGTTTCCGCATCCTGGTCCGCGACTCGCCGATCCCGCAGTCCACGGGTTCCTTCGCGTCCCTCATCTCCGACATCGCCACGCAGGTGGAGGACATTCTCGGCCGCGAGTTCAAGAGCCGCGGCTTCGACCCGAAGCTCGCGCCGCTGTACGCGCAGGCGCTGGTCGGCATGGTCGCCCTGACCGGTCAGTGGTGGCTGGATGTCCGCCGGCCGAAGAAGGCGGAGGTGGCGGCGCATCTGGTGAACCTGGCGTGGCACGGGCTGGACGGGCTCAACCAGAAGCCCCGCCTGATCGGCCACCGGAAGTTTTGAGCCGGGGGGTGCGTGGGGGGTTGCGGCGCGGTGTCGGGTGCGGGTGAGTGGGGCTTCTCGCGCAGTTCCCCGCGCCCCTGAAAAGCAGGGGCTGCGCCCCGTGCTTTTCAGGCCCGCAGGGGCCTGGTCTTTTAGGGGCGCGGGGAACTGCGCGAGCAACCCCCACGCACCCGCACCCGCACACGAAACAGGCACCCCCACCCCATTAGGCGCCCCCGTCCACATCCTTCGCACTGAGCGCCAGTTCGTTGTTCACGGTGAAGTAGGGCCGCACCCGCGTCACCCCCCGCTCACCATGCTCGAACACCTGCCCAGGCACCAGATCCGTCTTCCGCCGCTCCACCACATCACCCCCGATGCGGCCGACCGGCACCTCCCCCAGCCGCAGATCCCACAGATCGTGCTCGACGCTCCGCCGAGCCATGAGCTCGGCGTACGGAACGGTGAACCGGAACCCCCGCTCCCCCACAGCCCACGCGGCCACCGTGAAGTCGTAGGCGCTGTCGGCCCGGGACACCACACGCACCACGGCCCCCTCCCCGACACCGGCGGCCAGGGACTCGGCGCCCCCCAGAACCGTTCCGGCCACGGTCACCGCACCCTCCCCCACCTCGACCGCGTCGATCTCCGCGTGCGCGGGCCGCAGCCATGTCCGCAGGGCGAGGAACCCGTCGACGGTCGGGTACGGGATCCACGCCCCGACCCCCCGTTCGTCGACCCGCGGGGCCCGTCCGACCAGCGCGGCCTGTTCCACCAGCCGTGCGCCCAGCCGCACCCGCTTGTCGGTGCCGCGCGGCGCGACGTAGCAGTCCCAGCGGCCCTCGGCGAGGGTGTGCTCGGCGGGGTGCAGGGTCGCCCGCGCCACGGTGTCCGGCGCGTCGGCACTCGGCAGCACCGGCACCCTGACCTGCCGTTTGCCGGGGTCGCGGCGCAGTCGGGCGATGAAGTCGAGGGGCCCGGACGGCAGCTCGGCCGGGTCGAGGAGGACGGTGAGGCCGCCGTTGCCGGTGGCGCGGACGTGTGCGCCGGGCGTGGGAGCGCTCCCGTCGGCCTCGGCGGCGGGGGCGGCCTTGGTGGGGCGGGGCCGGACAGCAAGGGCGGCGAGTCGTTTCAGCCGGGCGGCGCCGCCCCATCGGCGGCGCCGGGAGCCGGCGAGCTCCTCGAAGAGGGTCTCGTAGCGGTGGGCGATGACGGCCGGGGCGTAGGTCTCGGCCTTCGTGAGGGCCGCCTTGCCGAGCCGTGCGCGCAGGGCCTCGTCGGTGACGACGCGGTTCAGCGCGTCGGCGTAGGCGTCGACGTCTCCGTCGAGCGGGACGAGGATGCCGTCCTCGCCATGGGTGATGATCTCGCCGGGACCGTGCGGGCAGTCCGTGGCGACGACCGGGACGCCGCAGTGCATGGCCTCGACGATGGTCATGCCGAAGGACTCCATGTCGGAGGAGACGGCGGCGACGGCGCCCTTGGCCCATTCGGTCTCGATCGGGGAGACCGCCCCCATGAGGAACGCCCGGTCGTGTAGCCCGAGCCGGTCGATCAGCTCGCGCAGGTTCTCCTTCTGCGGGCCGCGTCCGTAGATCCGCAGGGTCCAGCCGGGGTGGTCGGCGGCGACCTTGGCGAAGGCGTTCACCAGCCGGTCGTACCGCTTGATGGGGATGAGCCGGCCGGCGGCGACGATGACCCGGGAGTCGAGGGTGGAGCGTTGGACGGCGGGGGCCTGGACCCCGTTGGGGACGCACACGATGGTGGTGCGGACGTCGGGCAGGGCGGCGCGGTACTGGGCGGCGTCGGCCTCGGAGACGGTGACGTAGGCGTCGAGTCCGCCGATGGCCCGGTTCTGGTCGCTCCGCAGCGGTTCGCGGTACTGGTCGAGGCTGAGGTGTTCCTGGCCGACCCGCAGGTAGTGGCGCCGGCCGTCGCGGGCGAGGTAGCCGTTGAGGTCGGGGCGGGTGGCGATGACGACGTCGGCCTGGGTGTCGGCGAGAAAGCCGCCGATGCGTTCGTCCTGGAGGCCGGTGTAGGGCAGATTCCCGGTGGCCCCGGTGTACGGGAACATCGTGCCGGGCCGCCTGGTCAGCGGGTGATCGCCCTCGTATCCGGGGCTGCCGTCCCGCAGGTCGATCAGCGAGGTCAGACGGACGCGCGGGTCGAACGGGAGGGCCGGTTCGTCGCGGGAACGGTGGACGCTGACGACTTCCACGTCGTGCCGGTCGGCGAACGCGGCGGACAGGTTGGCGGTCGAGCGGATGGTGCCTCCGATGCCGAAGGCGTTGTTGATCAGGAACGCGATCTTCATATGTTTTTCCCCCTGGTGACCCGCCCGGGCGCGGGCGGCATCGCGCCCGCACCCCCTGGCGGTCAGGCATGGGGTGCGCGCGGGCGCGGTCATATACGCGATACGTGGTCGACAATCAAGAAATGAATGATTCGGCGCAGCGGAAATCGGCCGACCGGGGAATCCGCGCGGCGATACGCGGAACGAAATCCCGACCGGACGACAAAAAGCCTATGTGGCGCGCGTCACAAACCCCGTCAAGCGCGCCGAGTGGCTCAGCAAGTGCTCACTGGCCCAGATCCCCCCTGGTCACAGCACGAACTCCCGCTTCCCCGAACTGCCGGCGGGAGACATCAAAAAGTGAACTGAGAATATATCCTCAACAAAGGAAAGCCAAAGAACAATATCAGCCACACCCACGCCAGAGGCCCCAGAGCAGCGACCGGCACGGAATACAAAACTCCGTTTCACCCACGGAATTTCGAACGATCCGGTGGGCAGCGGGGCCCGTTTCCGCGCCCCGTCAGGGGCGCGGGGAACTGCGCGAGAAGCCCCACCGCCCCGCACCATGACAACGCCCTACCGGAAGCCCACCTCCACCCCCAGGTGCAGCAACACGTCCCCCGACGCGAACCAGCACCCTCCCCGTACGGCGAGCGCGTCGACGGCGGTGATCACCCGGTCGTGGTCGGTTTGTGGGCGATGGTGAAGATGCGGCGGAACGGGAACGGGGTGCCGTGGGTCGTGGGCGGGTACGCCTCGCGCAGGGCCGTGCGGTACTCGGCGACGAAGGGGGCCGCGTCCGGGCCCAGCTCGGTGAGGATCGGGCGTAGCCCTGTGCCCTTGACCCAGTCGAGCACCGGGTCCTCGCCCTGGAGGAGGTGGACGTACGTCGTCTCCCACGCGTCGACCTCGCAGCCGAGGTCGGCGAGGGCGGCGTGGTAGTCGACGGGGGCGTGGACCGCGTCGTCGTGGCGGAGGGTGGCGCCGAGGCGGTCCTTCCAGCGGGCGGAGTGCGCCAGTTCGCGCATGAGGCGATGGCTGGGCGAGTCGAAGTTGCCGGGGACCTGGAAGGCGAAGGTGCCGCCGGGGGCGAGCGCGTCGATCCAGGCGGGGAAGCGGTCGAGATGTCCGGGCACCCATTGGAACGTGGCGTTGCTGACGATCAGGTCGTACGGCTCCGGGGGCGCCCACGTGCGGACGTCCGCCGCGGCGAAGTCGATGCCGCCGCCGCCCGGGGTGGGCCCCTCGTGGTCGGCCCGGGCCCGGTCGAGCATCTCGGGCGAGTTGTCGTACCCGGTGATGCGCGCGGTGGGCCAGCGGTCGGCGAGGAGCCGGGTGACGTTGCCGGGGCCGCAGCCGAGGTCGGCGACGCGGGGGTGTGTGGCGGGCGGGTCGGGGATGTGGGCGAGCAGGTCCACGAAGGCGCGTGCGCGGTGGCCGGCGTGCCGCAGGTACTGCTGGGGGTCCCAGGTGGGGGTAAGGGGATTCATGGCCCCACTCTCGACGGCACTTATCTTGAAGTCAAGACACTTGACTCTAATCATCTTGACCTCAAGAGACTTCACATCGACACAACCACTACACTGATCGCCATGGAGGACGAGGTCGATCGGCTGGTCGCAGCGTGGCGCCGGGAGCGCCCCGACCTCGACGTGGAGCCGCTGGAAGTACTGAGCCGGGTGAGCAGACTGGCCCGGCACCTGGATCGCGCGCGCCGGCTGGCGTTCGCCGAGCACCAGCTGGAGCCGTGGGAGTTCGACGTGCTGACGGCGCTGCGGCGGGCCGGGAACCCGTACCAGCTCTCGCCCGGTCAGCTGCTGACCCAGACACTGGTGACGTCGGGCACGATGACCAACCGCATCGACCGGCTCACGAAGAAGGGCCTGGTCGAACGGCTGCCCGACCCCAGTGACCGCCGGGGCGTGCTCGTCCGGCTCACGGACGAGGGCCGGGACCGGGCGGACCAGGCGCTCGCCGGGCTGCTCGACCAGGAACGCGCGATCCTGGCCGAACTGTCCCGCACCCAGCGCGGCGAACTGGCGGGCCTGCTACGCCAGTTGACCGCCCCGTTCGACAACATCCCCGGCTAGGTCCACGGGCCCGACCCCGGCCCGGCGCGCGAGGGCGACCGCGGCGAGGGTGCTGTGCACGCCCAGCTTTCCGAGGACGTTCTGCATATGCGTGCGGACGGTGTGCGGGGAGAGGAACAGGCGCTCGGCGACGGCCTTGCGCCCCAGCCCCGCCACCATGCACCGGAGCACTTCCCGCTCGCGCGGGGTGAGGGACTCCACGAGCCGCTCACTCTCCGTGCGGTGCTTGCGCGCGGCGGTCAACTCCCGCAGGACGCCCGTGAGCAGCGCAGGCGGCAGATGCGTCTCGTCGCGCAGCACGCCCCGGATGACGGTGAGCAGCCGGGACAGTGAGCAGTCCTTGGCGACCCAGCCGGACGCGCCCGCCTGGAGGGCCAGCGCGGCCCGGCGCGGATCGTCCTTCTCGGCGAGCACGACGGTCCGTACGCTCGGCTGTCCCGAGCGGACGCCCGCGACGAGCGATATGCCGTCCACGAGGCCGTCCTCGCCGCCCTCCGGGACGGGCACGGCGGCCGGGCGTGCACCGGGGACATGGGCATGGCACCCCAGGTCGGCGTCGACCAGGAGCACGTCGAACTTGCGCCCTTCCGCCGCCGCGCGGTCCAGACAGCGCAGCGCGGCGGGGCTGCTGCCGGCCGCGGACACGTCGACGTCCGGCTCGGCGGCCAGCGCCGCCGCGAGCGACTCGGCGAAGATACGGTGGTCGTCGACGACCAGGACTCGGATGCGAACCACTGAAACCCCCACTGGTCGGGGGACGACCGGCGCGAGTACGACGCTCGGAGCGTGCCCCGGTTTACACCTGGGACGGGGCGTCGCAGCCGCACGGCCGCCGCCGTGCTGAACCGCTACCCCCACTCCGGGCGTCGTACCCGACTGTGTCGCCCCCTGATCAGCACCGGCCCCCACCGGCGCTGTTCATCAGAGTAAGGCCGGGGGGCAGAAGCGGAAGCTCATTTGCAGAACTGGTTGTCCAGCGCGTTTATCGTGTGCCGCATGTTTCGTATGGAGACAGAAGTCGACAGGGAACGAAGCCAATTGCTGCTTTCGCGGCTGCGCGCCAGCAACACCGCCGCGTCGCCGGTCCTGCGCGACCTGCGCGGAACCCCCAACGCGCGGGAGGTCCCGCTGCATGTGTGGGCCCTGGACGAGGCGGGCGAACTGGCCGGGGGCCTGGTCGGTCACACCTGGGCCGGCTGGCTGCACGTCGTCCACCTCTGGGTCGACGAACGCCACCGGGGGGCGGGCCTGGGCACGCGCATCCTCTCCCGGGCCGAACACCTGGCCGCCCGCGAACGCGCCTGCCGGTCGGTCCGGTTGGAGACCTGGGACTTCCAGGCGCCGGAGTTCTACAAGCGCCTGGGTTATGAGGTGGTGTGCGTGATCCCCGACTATCCGCCGGGGATCACCGAGTACACCCTGACCAAACGGCTCGGCTAGGGGCCTGGGTCAGGAGACCCGGCGGGCTCCGGCCGAGGGGACCGCCACGAAGACGCGGGGGGCCGTGAAGGCGGCGTCGGCGAAGGCCTCTTCCACCGCCTTGGTGACCGCGTCCGCGTCGGTGGCGTCGACGAGGACGATCGCGGAGCCGCCGAAGCCGCCGCCGGTCATCCGGGCACCGAGGGCGCCGGCGGCGAGGGCGGTGTCGACGACGAGGTCCAGCTCGGGGCAGGAGATACGGAAGTCGTCGCGGAGGGAGGCGTGGCCCTCGACCAGGACGGGGCCGATCGCGCGGGTCTCACCCGACTTCAGGAGGGAGACCACGCGCTCCACGCGCTGGTCCTCGGTGACCACGTGACGGACCAGGCGGCGGACCTCCTCGTCGTCGCCGAGGCGGTCGAGGGCCGCGTCCAGCTCGTCGTAGGCGACGTCGCGCAGCGCGTCGACGCCGAGCAGGGCGGCGCCCTTCTCGCAGCCGGCGCGGCGCTTGCCGTACTCGCCCTCGCTGTGGGAGTGCTTGACCTGGGTGTCGACGACCAGGAGCTGCATGCCTTCGGCGGCCAGGTCGAAGGGGATCTGCCGCTGGGACAGGTCCCGGGTGTCGAGGAACAGGGCGTGGCCGGTCTCGCAGCAGGCGGAGGCCGTCTGGTCCATGATCCCGGTCGGGGCGCCGACGTAGACGTTCTCCGCGCGCTGGCACAGGCGGGCCAGCTGCCAGCCCTTGAGGCCCAGGTCGTAGAGGTCGTTGAGGGCGAGGGCCACGACCACTTCCAGGGCCGCCGAGGAGGAGAGGCCGGCACCCGTCGGGACCGTGGAGGTCAGATGGATGTCCGCGCCGGTCACCGCCGTGTGGCCCGCCTCGCGCAGGGACCAGACCACGCCCGACGGGTACGCCGTCCAGGCGCGGTCGGCCTCCGGGGTCAGCGCGTCGAGGGACAGCTCGACCACGCCGCCCTCGACGTCGTCGGAGTGCAGGCGCAGGACGCCGTCCGTGCGCCGGGAGACGGCGGCGACCGTGGTGTGCGGGAGGGCGAAGGGCATGACGAAGCCGTCGTTGTAGTCGGTGTGCTCGCCGATGAGGTTCACCCGGCCCGGCGCGGCCCACACTCCCTCCGGCGCCGCCCCGTAGAGCTCCTCGAACCGCTCGGCGACGACGACAGCCTCGCTCATCCCCTGCCCTGACCTTTCCGTACTCGACCGACGAACCGGCTCGGCCGATGAACTGGCCGAGCCGGCACACTACTGGGCGCGAACGGGCGCGCATCCGCGCCCCTTCGACGCGCGGGCGCCCCGCGCTCCGGGACGTGCCGCGCCCTACTTCGCCCTACTGCGCGCTCATTCGCTGCACTGCGCGCTGTCGCGCCTTACTGCGCCCGCTCCTGCGTGAAGCGCCACGCGTCCGCCACGATCTCCGCGAGGTCCGCGCGCGACGGGTTCCAGCCGAGCCGCTCGCGGGCCGTGGCGGCGGAGGCGACCAGGGTGGCGGGGTCGCCGGCCCGGCGCGGGGCGACGACCTCGGGGATCGGGTGGCCGGTGACCTGGCGGACGGTCTCGATCACTTCGCGCACCGAGAAGCCGTTGCCGTTGCCCAGGTTGCAGATGAGGTGCTCGCCCGGCCGCGCGGCGTCCAGCGCCAGCAGGTGGGCGTCGGCGAGGTCGGCGACGTGGATGTAGTCGCGGACGCAGGTGCCGTCGGGGGTCGGGTAGTCGTCGCCGTAGACGGAGATCGCGTCCCGCCTGCCCTGCGCGACCTGGAGCACCAGCGGGATGAGGTGCGACTCGGGGTCGTGGCGCTCACCGCAGGTGCCGTACGCCCCGGCGACGTTGAAGTAGCGCAGCGAGACGGCGCCCAGGCCGTGGGCGGCGGCCTCACCGGTGATCATGTGGTCGACGGCGAGCTTGGAGGCGCCGTACGGGCTGGTCGGCCTCGTCGGCGCGGACTCCACGATGGGGGTGGTCTCCGGCTCGCCGTAGGTGGCGGCCGTGGAGGAGAACACCAGCTTGCGGACGCCCGCCTCGCGCATCGCGGCGAGCAGCGCCATGGTGCCGCCGACGTTGTTGTCCCAGTACTTCTCGGGCTTCACGACGGACTCGCCGACCTGCGAGAACGCGGCGAAGTGCAGGACAGCGTCGAAGGAGCCGTCGAGCCACTTGCCGGCGTCGCGGATGTCGCCCTCGATGAAGGACACGCCGGCGGGCACGCCCTCGCGGAAGCCGGTCGAGAGGTTGTCGAGGACGACGACCTCGTGGCCCGCCTCCAGCAGATGCTGGGCGACCACGCTGCCGACATACCCCGCGCCACCGGTGACCAGGTACTTACCGCTCATGAACTCGCTACCTCTCGCAGTCGCTCGGCCGCGCGCTCCGGCGGCACGTCGTTGATGAACACGTTCATGCCGGATTCGGAACCCGCGAGAAACTTCAGCTTGCCGGGGGTGCGGCGAATGGTGAAGAGCTCCAGATGCAACGCGAAGTCCTCGCGCTGGACACCCTCGAACTCCTCCAGCGTGCCGAACGGGGCCTGGTGCCAGGCCGCGATGTACGGCGTCTGAGGCTCACCCTCACCGAAGATCCGGTCGAAGCGCCTCAAGAGTTCCAGATAAACCTGGGGGAATTCTGAGCGGGCGTCCTCGTCGAGGCCGAGGAGGTCCGGCACCCGGCGGCGCGGGTACAGGTGCACCTCGTACGGCCAGTGCGCCGCGTAGGGCACGAAGGCGACCCAGTGCTCGGTCTCCAGGACCACCCGCTCACCCGCGAGTTCACTCTCCAGGACGGCGTCGAAGAGGTTCTCGCCGCCGGTGGCGTCCTTGTGGGCCGCGAGGGAGCGCAGCATCAGCGCGGTGCGGGGGGTGGTGAAGGGGTACGCGTAGATCTGCCCGTGGGGGTGCCCCAGGGTCACGCCTATCTCAGCACCACGGTTCTCGAAGCAGAACACCTGCTCGACGGAGGGGAGGTGGGACAGCTCCGCCGTGCGGTCGGTCCAGGCCTCCAGGACGAGGCGAGCCTGCTCCTCGGTCAGGTCGGCGAAGGAGGCGTTGTGGTCCGAGGTGAAGCAGACGACCTCGCAGCGGCCGGAGTCGCCGGCGAGCGAGGGGAAGCGGTTCTCGAACACCACGGCGTCGTACGACGAGTCCGGGATCTCGCTCAGCCGGTCGCCCTCGGAGGGGCAGAGCGGACATTCGTTCGCCGGGGGGTGGTAGGTGCGGCCCTGCCGGTGCGAGGCGATCGCGACGGAGTCGCCGAGCAGCGGGTCCCGGCGTACCTCCGAAGTGGTGACGGTGCGCTCCAGGGGCCGCCTGTCCACCGCGTCGCGCACGGTGTCGTCGCGCAGGTCGTAGTAGATCAGCTCACGACCGTCGGCCAGCCGGGTCGAGGTCTTCTTCACGCCGGACTCCCCATCCCACCCATCAAACAGAACCAAACACATCAAAGCACAAGTTCCGACGTTCGTCACCATCACAATCAAACAAAGATCACCAGATGCAAACTGAAGTGAGCTGCGCATGGAGAATCTCGCGGATACCTCCGGCCCTGCCGACCCCGCTGGTCTCGCCGACCCCTCCGGCACCGCCGGTCTCCCCGATCTCGCCGCCGAGCTGCGGCTCCCCGTCGACTGGCTCGACTACACGATCCTGGCCGTCTAGTTCGTCGTCGTCCTCGGCATCGGGTTCGCCGCCCGGCGGTCGGTGCGGACGAGCCTGGACTTCTTCCTCTCCGGGCGCTCACTGCCGGCCTGGGTGACGGGCCTCGCGTTCATCGCGGCCAACCTGGGCGCCACCGAGATCCTCGGGATGGCCGCCAACAGCGCGCAGTACGGCGTCTACACCACGCACTGGTACTGGATCGGCGCCATCCCGGCCATGGTCTTCCTCGGCCTGGTGATGATGCCGTTCTACTACGGCAGCAAGGTCCGCTCGGTCCCCGAGTTCCTGCTGCTGCGCTTCGACCGGGGCGCGCATCTGCTGAGTTCGGTCCTGTTCGCTTTCGCCGCGATCCTGATCGCCGGGGTGAACCTGTACGCCCTCGCCATCGTCGTGGAGGCGCTGCTGGGCTGGCCGGAGTGGGTGTCGATCGTCGTGGCCGGCATCTTCGTGCTGGCGTACATCACCCTCGGCGGACTCTCCTCGGCGATCTACAACGAGGTGCTCCAGTTCTTCGTGATCCTGGCGGCCCTGATCCCGATCACGGTGCTGGGGCTGAAGAAGGTCGGCGGCTGGGACGGCCTGTCCGACTCGCTGACGGAGAGCCGAGGGCCCGACTTCGTCACGGCGTGGGGCGGCACCGGCATCGGCAGCGACAACCCGCTCGGCGCGAACTGGCTGACGATCATCCTGGGCCTCGGCTTCGTCCTCTCCTTCGGCTACTGGACGACGAACTTCGCGGAGGTCCAGCGCGCGCTGAGCGCGAAGAACCTCTCGGCGGCCCAGCGCACCCCGCTCATCGCCGCCTTCCCGAAGATCTTCATCGTCTTCCTGGTGATGATCCCGGGCCTGGTCGCGGCGGTCCTGGTCCCGCAGATCGGCACCTCGGAGTCCGACCTCCAGTACAACGACGCGATCCCGTACCTGATGGAGGACCTGCTCCCGAACGGTGTCCTCGGCATCGCGGTCACCGGCCTGCTGGCGGCCTTCATGGCGGGCATGGCGGCGAACGTCTCGTCCTTCAACACGGTCTTCACCACGGACATCTGGGCGAAGTACGTGGTGCGGGACCGGGAGGACGGCTACTACGTGCGCTTCGGCCGCCTGATCACGGCGATCGGTGTCCTGGCGTCCATCGGCACGGCCTTCCTGGCCTCCTCCTTCTCCAACATCATGAGCTACCTCCAGACGCTGTTCTCCTTCTTCAACGTGCCGATGTTCGTCGTCTTCATCATCGGCATGTTCTGGCGGCGGGCCTCGATGAAGTCCGGCTTCTGGGGGCTGCTCGCGGGCACCACGGCCGCGATGGTCAACTACTTCGTCCTCTACAAGCAGGACGTCATCGACATCCCGACCGACCAGGGCGCGAACTTCGTCTCCGCGATCGCCGGGTTCGTGGCGGGCGCCGTGGTCATGGTGGCCGTCTCCCTCTTCACGGCCCCGAAGCCGGACGCGGACCTCCAGGGCCTGGTCTACGGGACGCGCTCCCCCGGGATGGACGAGCCGCCGGGTGCGGGCGACGACGCGTGGTACCGGAAGCCGGCGCTGCTGGGCTGGGGCGCGATCGTCCTGGCGGCGGCGTGCTACATCCCGTTCTCGTTCTAGGCACCGAGGAGCACCATGACGGATCACTCCGATTTCTCCGGATACTCCGAGCGTGACGTCCAGCGCGAGGTCACCGAGCTCCAGGGGAAGTCCGCGACCGCCGCCCGCCTCTTCGACATCCGCCGCATCATCGGCGGCCTCTTCGTGCTCTACGGCGTCATCGTCACCCTCGCCGGCATCACGGCGTCCGACGCGGAGATCGACAAGGCGGAGGGGGTGAACATCAACCTGTGGACGGGGCTGGGCATGCTGGCCCTGGGCCTGTTCTTCCTGGGCTGGCTGTGGCTACGGCCGGCGGCCCCGCCGGTGGAGGGGCAGCGGTTGGGGGAGGAGAAGGAGGGCGGCTCCGGGTGACGCCGTGCGCGGGGGCCAGGGACGGGGGTCGGGGACGGGGGTCGGGGACGGTCCAGCCCTTGCGCCTCGCCGAACCGCGGCTAGGGTCGTGGCTGGTGACAGTCGCCGAGGAGGGGGATCCAAGGGTGTACGGGACAGTGACGGCGGTCAGCAGCAACGGCGAGTACTCGTTCACCAAGCCGAACCGGGAGAGCATCACGCTGCTCGCCGGGCTCGGGGTGGAGGGTGATGTACATGCCGGGGTGACGGTCAAGCACCGTTCGCGGGTCGCGCAGGACCCCACCCAGCCGAACCTGCGCCAGGTCCACCTGATCCATGAAGAACTCTTCGCGGAGGTCGGCGCGGAGGGGTTCACGGTGGCACCCGGGGATCTCGGTGAGAACATCACCACCACCGGCATCGATCTGCTCGGACTCCCGGTGGGCACGCTGCTGCGCATCGGGGACGAGGCGGTCCTGGAAGTGACCGGCCTGCGCAACCCCTGCGTGCAGATCGACAACTTCCAGGCCGGGTTGATGAAGCGGGTGGTCGGCCGCGACGCGGCCGGGAACGTCGTGCTCCGGGCCGGAATCATGAGCATCGTGAAGGAGAGTGGCGCGGTGCGGCCGGGCGACCCGATCAAGGCGGAACTCCCGAACGGGCCGCACCGCCCCTTGGAACGGGTCTGACGTCCCACCGCGCTCCCGGTGGGACACCCTGGTCACTCCTCGAAAAGCTCGGCCGCGTCGGTGACGTCGTAGGCCCGGTCCACCCAGATCTGGAGGATGTCAGGGTCGGTGCAGGCGCGTACGCGTCGGCGGACCGCGTCGGGTACGTCGATGTGCCGACGGTCCAGGGTGCGCAGGACGCTCGCGATCCGCTCCGCGATCCGTTCCTCCACACGCCCTTCCTCTCGCAGCTTCACCGCGACCGGGTTCTTGAAGAAGTAGTTGACCGGCATCATCAGTTCCTTCCACATCTTCTTCGCCTGGGCGTCCACCAAGCCCGACTCGACAAGCTCCGCGAACACCGCCGCGGTGTCCGGGTTCACGGTCCGCAGAACCGCCGCGAGGGGTTCCAGTATCGCAGCGGCATCCCGGCCTTTACCATGCGTGATCGCCGAAAACACCGCGAGAGTGACATCCCGCGCCACCTCCACCTCATCCGCGATCACCGGCACGTTGTCCGGTCCGAGGACGAGTGGATCAGCACCGGCTCCACGCGGTACTTCTCGTGGAGGTAGGCGAGGTAGTACGGCCAGCTGCCGCGCTTCCGGTCGTCCTTCTCCCCCTGCGATTCCAGGACCAGCAGGAAGGCGCCCTCCTCGGTGTCCACCCGCACCAGGCTGTCCACCCGGCGCTCCACCGGAGCGATCTCCGTCAGGTCCGTGTTGACCACGGAGATCGAGCGTGGCTCCGGGAAGGGCACGTGGAACAGCCTCCTGAAGCTGCGGATCATGCCCTCGGTGTCCTTCTGGCAGATCTGATGCAGCGCCTCGTGCGGCGAGCTGACCATCGGCTCTCCTTTCTGTCGGGATGCTCAACGAGCTATGCGGTCAGCAGTTCGCACCACACGTATTTGCCGCGATGGCCGAAGCGGGAGGACGGCTGCCAGCCCCAGATGTCCGTCGAGGCGCGCACGAGGGCGAGACCTCGGCCGGTCTCCGTGTCGAGCTTCGCCAAGTGGCCTGGGGGCTCCGGGGGTTCGGGGTCCGCGTCCCAGGCTCCGATCCAGAGCGTGCCGTTCGACCAGCGGACGCGTAGGGCCGCCGGGCCCTTGGTGTGCAGTACGGCGTTCGCGATCAGTTCCGTGGCGAGGAGTTCGGCGGGGTCGAGGAGGGCGGCCAGGCCGTGGGCGTTCAGGATCAGACGGAGGGTGCGGCGGGAGACGGTCACGGCTCGGGGGTCGTGGGGGATGTGGAGGACGTACTCCCAGGGTTCGGCGGCCGTTTCGGGCATGGGGGAACTCCGTTCGGGGGTGGGCTTCAGGGGTCGGTCCGGTGGCATTGCCTCAGCCGTCGGGGCGTGACGGAGTTATGCGCTTCCGGAGCGCTGGCGACCTCGCAGCGTGTGCGACGCATCACTGACGGTAGGGCATTAATTTCGGCCTCTGCAACCCGCTGCCGTAATCTGGCACCCGAACGTGGCATGCCGACAAGGACGTTGGGGAGTACATGGCGGCGAGGAGCAACCCCACCGCGCGGCAAGTGCGCCTGGGAGCGGAGCTGCGCAGGTTGCGCGAGGCCGCCGGTTTGAAGGCCCGCGAGGTAGCGGCGTTTCTGAACTCGACTTCGACGCAGATGAGTCAGGTGGAGGCAGGCATCGCGGCCGTGAGTGCGGAACGCATCCGCCGCCTCGCAGCTCACTACGCGTGCACCGACGAGGAGTTGATCGACGCACTCGCGGCTATGGCAGGCGATCGCGCCCGCGGCTGGTGGACCAGGTACCGGGGCGTCCTGCCTCAGGTGAACCTGGACGTGGCGGAGGCGGAGCACCATGCAAGGTATCTGCGCGAGATCGTCATCAACCGCGTCCCGGGGCTGCTCCAGACCCCGGACTACGCCCGAGCGGTCTTCAGGTACATGCGCCCCGAGCTACCCGAGAGTGAGCTCGCGCCTCGCGTCGAGTACCGGTTGAAGAGGCGCTCTGTCATCGAAGGCAACACCCCTACCCCGTACGAGACGATCGTCCACGAGTTCGCCTTGCGCGTCCGAGTGGCCACCCGCCAGACCTCCGTGGCCCAACTCCGATGGATCCTGGACCGGATCGAACAAGGCAACGTCACCGTGCGCGTCATCCCCATCGACCAGGACGGCTTCGCTGGTGCCGGTGCCTCGATGATGTACACCGGCGGACCAGTGCCGCGACTGGACACCGTCCTCCGGGACGCCCCCACCGGCGTCGTCTTCGTCGATGAGGAACCGCAGCTGCAACGGCTCCGAACACTCCTTCGTAGAGTGGAGGAGGCGGCGCTCGAACCCGTGGCGTCGCGGGACTTCATCCAGCGTTTGGCGAAGGAGCTGTGAGACACCGATGAAACACACCCCGCGCTGGCAGAAGTCGACGTTCTCCGACGGTGGCGAAGGTGACACTTGTGTCGAAATCGCCACAGCCCCAGGGGACATACGCCTCCGCGAATCCACCACCCCCGCCACCCACCTCCGCACCACCCCCGCCCCCCTCGCCGGGCTCCTCCTCCACATAAAGGCTGGTGGGGTTCGTACGACGAGCTGAGGAAAGCCCCCGGTGGCATACGGGGGTGTGCCTCATGGCTCGTGGGGGCCCGCGTTTCTACGGTGGCTCCATGCGTACCCGCCACAGCCGTCGCACCGCCTCGACCACCGTCGTCGCCCTCGCTCTCGCCCTCCTCGCCACCCTCGCCCCGGCCCACGCCGCGGCGGACCCCCTCCAGCGAGACGCCGACGCCCTGCGGGACACCGGGGTGACCGGTGTCTCCGTGCGGGTCGACCGGCCCCGTGGGACGCGGACCGTCCGTAGCGGGGTCGGCGATCTCCGGACCGGCGCGCCGGTGCCGCACGCCGAGTACATCCGGATCGGCAGCACCACCAAGACCTACGTCGCCACCGTCCTCCTCCAACTCGTCGATGAGGGGCGGCTGTCGCTGGAGGACCGGGTGGAGCGATGGCTGCCGGGGGTGGTGGAGGGGAACGGGAACGACGGCCGGCGGGTCACCGTGCGGCAGTTGTTGCAGCACACCAGCGGGCTGCCGGACTACATCTCCGACGTCGTCCCCGAGCTGAGCGCCGCCGGGTATCTCAAGCATCGGTCGACCACGTACACCTCGCGGCAGCGCGTCGCCTTCGCCATGACGCATCCTCCCGTCTTCGAGCCGGGCGCCCGCTGGGAGTACTCCAACACCAACTACATCCTCGCCGGGATGGTGATCGAGGCGGTCAGCGGGAAGAAATGGGATCAGGAGGTGCGGGAGAGGATTCTGCGGCCGTTGCGGCTCACGCGGACGTTCGCGCCGGGCAACGATCCTCGTCTCCCCCGGCCCCACGCCCGTAACTACCAGCAGTTCGAGGCGGGGGACGACGCCCCCATGACCGACACCACCCTCGCCTACCTCCCCTTCGACGGGGACGCCGACGGGTCGATGATCAGCACCACCGCCGACACCAACCGCTTCTTCTCCGCGCTGCTCGGCGGCAGGCTCCTCGCCCCCGCCCAGCTCGCCGAGATGCTGCGTACGGTCGCCGTGCCCGACACCCCCGGCGAGGTGCCGGGCTCGCGCTACGGGCTGGGCATCGGCTGGACGCCCCTGACCTGCGGCGGCGGCTACTGGGGCCACAGCGGCAGCGGCTTCGGCTTTCTGGCGTGGCCCGGGACCACGCCGGACGGCCGGACCTCCGTCACCGTCGCCGTGCACAGCCGGCCGGGCGACGAGCGGACCGCCGTACGGCAGATCGGGGCCATGACGGAGCTGGTCGACCACGCCCTGTGCGCGCGGCCAGGGGCGTAACAACCCGGCCGCGCAGCGGCCCTACACTCCGCCCCCGGGCACCCCCGGGGGCACCGGCCCCGCCCGGTCCAGCAACCCCGTGCGGGCCGCGAGCGCCGCCGCCTCCAGGCGGGAGCCGACGCCCAGCTTCATCAGGACGCGTTGGACGTGCGTGCGGGCCGTCGACGGGGCGATGCCCATGCCCGCCGCGATCAGACGCGTGTCCTCGCCGTCCGCGACGCGGACCAGGACCTCGACCTCGCGCGGAGTCAGCATCTGGAGCAGGCGCTGACCCTCGTCGTCCGGCTGGGCGGCGGGGTTGAGGAGTTCACCGAAGGCGCTCTGGAGGAGTTGGGGTGCTACCGCCGCCTCGCCCGCTCGGGCCTTCATGATGGCGCGTTCCACGCCCTCGATGCGTTCGTCGTGCCGCACGTAGCCGGAGGCTCCCGCGGCGAACGCCGCCGCGATGCCGCGCGGGTTGGGCACCGGACCGAGGACCAGTACCGCCACCTGCGGGCGTTCGCGCTTGATCTTCACCACCGGGTCGAAGATCCCCGGCTCGGCGGGTGTCGCCGTACCGATCAGGCACACCTCCGGTGCCCTGGTGATCACCAGCTCCGCCGCGCCCGCGGCAGGCGCCGCCGCCGCCAGCACCCGGTGTCCCCGCAGCTTCAAGGCCGAGGCCAACGCCTCGGCCAGCAGTCGGTGGTCGTCGACCACCATGAGCCGCACTCCCATCGAGCCACCCCACCCCCCAGTCCCCCACAGTCCCCCAGATGGTTGCCCACTATGGCTGCCCACCGGACCTCGCGGACAGAAGCCCCCCGACTTCCCGTCGACTCGCCCGTCGACGCCCGCTCTTCATGCCCCCGGAAGCTACACGCTTGTTCGACGTTGCGCTCCCCCTACGGGAGAGAAGTGCCCGGATTACCGAAATTCCCTCCGATTCGAGCGTGATGAGGGATACGTGCACGGCCCCGCCCCTGAGCTGGGGCGGGGCCGTGGAACGAGGCCGAGGGGGCGCGTGGGGTTACTTCGCCCCGAAACCGAGCGCCGTGTACTCCTTCTCGTCGTCCGAGTAGGGCTTGCTGACCAGTTCGGAGCCGATGAACCAGCGTCCGTCGGTGTAGAGCATCTCGCTCATCGTCGGCGTCATGGCGCTGATCGCGCGGAGCACCGACTCGGTGGCCGGGGTCTCCAGGAGCTTGGTCTGCTTCAGCGTCTTGCCGTCGACGGAGACGATCTGGGCGCCCTTGTCGTACGGGCCGTCCTTGTAGGCGATGATGTTCGGCCCGTCCATGCGGATCGGGAACAGCTCGTGGTCGTCGCCCGCGTCCACGCGGTCACCGGTGGGCTTCCCCGTGGCCAGCGAGAAGGAGACGATCTCGTTGGTGGAGCTGTAGGAGCCGGTGCCGTCGTGGCTCTTGGTCGGCATGTACACCTTGTCGTTGCCGACGTAGATGCCCCGGCAGGCCCAGACACCGCGGACCGGGCACTCGTACTCGTACTTGTCGTCCGGGATGGAGATCTTGGCGCGCAGCTTGCCCTTGTCGTCGAGGGAGAAGATGTCGGTCGTGCCGGTCAGCGGGACGTCGCTGCCCGTCACCACACCGAAGACGACGGGGTTGGTGGAGATGACCTTGGCGCGCTGGATGCCGGAGGGCACCTTGTACGTCCACTTGACGCTGCCCGACTTCGGGTCGAGCAGCTGGATCTCGAAGGTCTCGCTGCCGTAGTCGCCGCACTTGCGGACCGCGATCAGCTGGGCGCCGCCCGCGTAGCCCTCGTCGGTGCACTGACCGGCCTTCGGCGACCACAGCACCTTGCCGGAGTTGACGTCGAACGCGGCGCCACCGGAGTAGCCGCCGGCCGCGGCGACCGTCGTACCGGAGATGGTGACCTCGCCGAACGGCACCTTGCTGCCGCTGAGGTCGGCGTTCTTGGTCCACACCTCCTTGCCGGTCTCGACGTTGAACGCGGTGACCTCGGTGCAGGGCTGGCGGTCGTCGTTGTTCTTGCGCTTGGCCGCCTCGGTCACCACGACGGCGATGCCCTCGGTGGTGATCTCACGGGAGCCCGCGCAGGTCTGGCCGGACAGGTCCAGCGTCCACTTGGTCTTGCCGCTGTCCGGGTCGTAGCCGACGATCTTGTTGAGCGCGGACTTGGCGTACGTGGTCTTCGTCAGCCAGGAGCCCTTGACGCTGTCGATCTGGAGCTTTTCCTTGACCTCGTGCGCGGGCACCTGGAAGAGGATCTTCGCGCTGGGGCTGGCCGGTGCCTTCTCCTGCGCGGTGCTCGGGATCTCCACGCCGCCGGAGGACGAACCGCCGGACGAGGAGCCGCCGTCGTCGTCGCCCTTGGTGTCGTCCTTGCCGCCGGAGGTGCCCTCCGAACTGGCGGTGTCGTTCTTGCCGTTGTCGTCGTCACCGCTGGAGGTGGCGATGTAGACGCCACCGCCGACGATGAGCGCGATGGCCGCGACCGCCGCGGTGATGATGATCGCCGCGGAGTTCAGCTTCTTCTTGCCGCCGGGGCCGCCGGGACCGCCCGGGTGGCCCACCTGCGGCTGCATCGGCATGGTCTGCGGCTGGTAGCCGTACGGCTGCTGTCCATAGGGACCCGGCTGCGGCTGCTGGCCGTACGGGCCGGGCTGCGGCTGGCCGTAGGGACCCGGCTGGCCCGGCTGGCCGGGCTGGCCCGGGTAGCCGTAGCCGGGCTGCTGCGGCGGGGGCGTCTGCGGGTAGCCGTAGCCCGGGGCCGGCGCGGGCGGGCCCTGCGGCGGAGGCGTCGGGGCGCCGAAGCCGCCGGCCGGCGGGGGTGTGGGCGCGCCGAAACCACCCTGCGGCGGGGGGCTCTGCGGGGGCTGCTGCCCCGGGGCGGGGGGCTGGGCCGGAGGCTGAGCGGGCGGCTGGCCCTGCGCCGGGGGCTGGTCCTTGGACAGGGACTGGGCGGGCGGCTGGTTCGGGGGCGGGCCCGGCGGCTGGTTCGGCGGGGGCGGCGGCTGCGTCATGACGTGGATACCTCGGAGCGGATCTCGGTGGTCGGGTGGGGGACGAGCGGGGCTGTCACTTGCCGTAGGCCAGCATCAACTTCTCCTTCGACTCGTCGGCACCGCTGAGCAGGGTCGAGGAGATGTAGAAGCGCCCGTCCACGTAGTCGATGGCCTTCGAGTAGAAGGAACTCTCGATCGCCGCGGCGCTCGCCGGCATCCGCAGCAGCTCGGTGGCCGCGGGGCTGCCGCCCGTGGTCGGGAACGACACGATCCGGCCGCCCGCGTCCGACGACGGCCCGACGTACGCGATCAGCTTCCCGCTCTCGGTCCGCAGCGGCTCGACGGCCGCGTCGGCGGAGGGCGACTTGACGCGCCACTTCTCCTTGCCGGTGGCGAGGTTCAGCGCGACGATCTGGTTCGTGCCGTCCTTCTCCTCGGTCGGCAGGTAGAGCGTGTTCGCGTCGCTCGCCACGCCGGTGCAGCCGGCGAGGTTCCCGGAAAGGATCCCGCCATCGCACTCGGGGGCGAACGAGGCGTCGGAGTCGACCTGCGAACGGGTCGATCCGTCGGCCTTGAACGTGGAGATGTTCCAGGTGTTCTCTTCCTCGTTGGTGAGGTAGAGGACGAGCGGGTCCACGGAGTACGCGTTCTCGACCTTCCAGCCCTTGGGGATCTTGCGCGTCCACTTGGCCTTGCCGGTCCTCGGGTCCAGCTCCTGGACCTCGTCGTGCTCCTTGTCGGTGGTCACCGCGCAGGAGGAGACGACGACCAGCCGCGCGCCGCCCGCGAACCCGGACGGGTAGCAGGACTGGCCGTAGGTCTTCTTGTCGAACAGCTTCTTGCCGGAGTTGATGTCGTACGCCGTCCCGGACTGCGAACGGCCCACCATGAGCGTGTCGCCGGCGACGGCCAGGGAGACGCTGTGGGCGCTGTCGAACAGGTCGCCCTTCTCCAGCTGGGCCGACCACCCCTTGGCGCCGGTGTTCAGGTCGATCTGCTGGAGCTGGTCGCACTCGGCGTTCTTCGAGGTGCTCTTCTGGTACGCGATCACGGCCCGGTCGTCGGCGGTCGCCTCCGGGGTGACCGCGCAGATCTTGCCGGGGAACTCGATCGGGTCCCAGGCCGGGTCGCCGTCACCCACGTTGTAGGCGAACAGCTGCTTGTACGCGGGCTTCACCGCGACCTTGTCGGTGACCCACAGGCCGGGGGCGCTCGCGCCGGAACCGGGGGCGTCGGGCGCGCTCTTGTACCAGAGGACCTTCGCCTCGCCGTCCTTGCGGTCGGCGTTGAAATCGGAGATGTCGAGGTCCTCGCCGCCGTCGCCGCTGCCGTCGCCAGGGTTGACGGGCGCGGAGGGTGCGTCGGAGGGCTTGTCGTCCTCGGACGGGCCGGTGCTCTCCTTGGCGACGGGCTTCTTCTCGCCGTCGTCCCCGAGGGTCGTGACGGCGAACACGGCGCCGCCGACCACGAGCAGCGCGGCCACGGCCGCCCCGACGACCATCGCGGGCCTGCCCTTGAAGGGGTTCTTCGACCCTCCGGCGCCGCCACCGACCGGCGGGGGCGTGGGCGCGCCCGCGTACTGCGACTGCGGGTAGCCGTAACCGGCCTGCGACGCCGGGTTGTACGGGCCGGGCTGCGCGTACGGGCCGGGCTGCTGCGGCCGGCCGTACGGGCCGGGCTGGGTGTACGGACCCGGCTGCGCGGGCGGCTGCTGCTGAGGGGGGTAGCCGTAGCCGGGGGCGGGTGCGGGCGGGCCCTGCGGCGGGGGCGTCTGCGGGTAGCCGTACGGCTGTTGCTGTTGCTGCGGTTGTTGCGGCTGCGACGGCGGTGGTGGATTCTGCGGAACTCCGTAACCACCCTGCGGCGGATGATCGGGCGGCTGAACCATCAGCGCTTTCCCCCTGTTCGCTGCTTTCGAGCCACCCGTGACCACGCGTGGTGTCGCTTCTCAGACCGTTCTCAGACGGCTCTTTCTATCACTGCGACGTGCTCGCACATGGGGCCGGTCGCTCCCCTGTTCCCAAGGGAGAACCGGCCCGTGATACGCCCGTTACGCTCCTTCACGCCCCCTTCACGGGACGTGCGCGGGGTCTTGATAGGCCCAACAAGAGGGCTGAGGAGCGCCCCGAAGGGGCGCGGGGAACTGCGCGATCAGCCCCGGACGGTCGGCACTCGGCCTCGAACGCCAGCCCCAACGACGAGTGGCCGCCCGGCTCGACCGCTACGCGTCATCCGCCAGTTCAAGCCACCGCATCTCCAGCTCCTCCTTCTCGCCCAGCAACGCCCTCAACTCGGCGTCCAGCTCTCCCACCTTCGAGAAGTCGGTCGCGTTCTCGGCGATCTGCGCGTGCAACTTCGCCTCCTTCTCGGAGACCTTGTCCAACTGCCGCTCGATCTTCTGGAGTTCCTTCTTCGCGGCACGCGCGTCGGCGGCACTCTTCTGCGCGGCCTCGGCGGCGGGCTTCACGGCCACCCCCGCGGCCGCGGCCGCCGCCTCCTCCATCGCGTGGCGCCGCTCGATGTACTCGTCGATCCCCCGCGGCAGCATCCGCAGCGCCGCGTCACCGAGCAGCGCGAACACCTTGTCCGTGGTCCGCTCGATGAAGAACCGGTCGTGGGAGATCACGATCATCGACCCCGGCCACCCGTCGAGCAGGTCCTCCAGCTGCGTGAGCGTCTCGATGTCGAGGTCGTTCGTCGGCTCGTCGAGGAAGAGGACGTTGGGCTCGTCCATCAGCAGCCGCAGCAGCTGCAACCGCCGCCGCTCACCACCGCTGAGGTCGCCCACCGGCGTCCACTGCTTCTCCTTGTTGAAGCCGAAGGTCTCGCAGAGCTGCCCCGCCGTCATCTCGCGCCCCTTGCCGAGGTCGACGCGGTCGCGGATCTGCTGCACGGCCTGGAGGACGCGCAGGTTCGGGTCCAGCTCGGCGACCTCCTGGGAGAGGTACGCGAGCTTGACGGTCTTGCCGGTGACGACCCGCCCGGCGGCCGGCTGCTTCTCCCCCTCGCTGCGCGCGGCCTCCGCCATGGCCCGCAGCAAGGAGGTCTTGCCGGCCCCGTTGACGCCGACGAGGCCGATGCGGTCGCCCGGCCCGAGCTGCCAGGTCAGGTGCTTCAGCAGCACCTTCGGCCCGGCCTGCACGGTGACGTTCTCCAGGTCGAACACGGTCTTGCCGAGCCGGGTCGACGCGAACTTCATCAGCTCGCTGGTATCGCGCGGCGGCGGCACGTCCGCGATCAGCTCGTTGGCCGCCTCGACGCGGAAGCGCGGCTTCGACGTACGGGCGGGGGCGCCGCGCCGCAGCCAGGCCAGCTCCTTGCGGACCAGGTTCTGCCGCTTGGTCTCCTCGGTGGCGGCGATCCGCTCCCGCTCGGCGCGGGCGAAGACGTAGTCGGAGTAGCCGCCCTCGTACTCGAAGACCGTGCCCTTCTGCACGTCCCACATGCGGGTGCAGACCTGGTCCAGGAACCAGCGGTCGTGGGTGACGCAGACGAGGGCGGAGCGGCGCTCGCGCAGATGGTTCGCGAGCCAGGAGATGCCTTCGACGTCCAGGTGGTTGGTGGGCTCGTCGAGGACGATCAGGTCCTGCTCCTCGATGAGCAGCTTGGCGAGCGCGATGCGCCGCCGCTCACCGCCGGAGAGGGGGCCGATGACGGTGTCGAGGCCCTGCGGGAAGCCGGGCAGGTCCAGGCCGCCGAAGAGTCCCGTCAGTACGTCCCTGATCTTGGCGTTGCCCGCCCACTCGTGGTCCGCCATGTCCCGGATGACCTCGTGCCGGACGGTGGCGGTGGGGTCGAGGGAGTCGTGCTGGGTGAGCACGCCTACGTGGATGCCGCCGGAGTGGGTGACCCGGCCGGTGTCGGCCTCCTCCAGCTTGGCGAGCATCCGGATCAGGGTGGTCTTGCCGTCCCCGTTCCGCCCCACGACGCCGATCCGGTCCCCTTCGGAGACGCCGAGCGAGACCCCGTCGAGCAGGGCCCGGGTGCCGTACACCTTGCTGACGTTCTCGACATTGACCAGGTTGACGGCCATTACTCTCCTGCCACGGGGACGATCGACCCTCCAGGGTAGTCGGCGGGGCGCACGGGTGTGACGGGGCGGCGGGCGGTCGCACGCAGGCGGCGGCCGCGCCGGGTGAGGCCCCAGGGCTTGAGCACCGAGATCACGGTCATGAAGACGTACGCGGAGAGGGAGACGACCGGGCCCATGAGGACGTCCCCGGCGTCGGGCAGCGGGCCGCCTGCCGCGACGGCGGTGACGGCCGCGTTCACGCCGGGGCGCAGGGCGAGGACGGTGGCGGTGAGGGTGGCCAGGGTCAGCCAGAACTTGGTGTACACCCAGCGGTGGCGGGCCAGGCCCCAGGGGGTGCCGAGCGACAGCACCAGACCGCTGGTGAACGTCAGCAGGCCGACCGGGATCAGGAGCCAGTCGGCGAACAGCTTCATGGCACGGACGGACGCCTCGTCCGCGGCCGCGGACGACGTGGTAGCCGCGGTGACGCCGAGCACGAGCAGGCCGAGGGTGAGCCCGAGCCAGCCGGCGGAGACGACGACATGCACGACGAGCAGGGCGCGGCGGGCGGGGCGGCGCAGGGGGCGGGGGTTCGTCTTCATGTGTGCCACGGTGCCGGGGGTGGGGCGGCGGGGCGTCTGCCGGCGGGAGTATTCGGGTGTACGGAGGGGGGAGTACGGCGGGGGGTGGGGGCGGCGTGGGGGTACACCGTCGGGTGCGGGTGGGTGGGGCTTCTCGCGCAGTTCCCCGCGCCCCTGAAAGCTTCAGGCCCCTGCGGGCCTGAAAAGCATCGGGCGCAGCCCCTGGTTTTCAGGGGCGCGGGGAACTGCACGAGAAGCCCCACCGGAGCGGCGGTCGCCCACGCGTAGCCGTACGGGAGATCGCACACGAAGGCCGTGCGCCCCGGGGACACCTCCTCCCGGGGCGCACGGCGGCCTCGTGAGCCCCCTACCGCCGCCGCTGCTGGATCAGCGCCGCCGCCGGGGCCAGGGAACGGCCGTCGTTGGCGGACTCCCGGTGGACGGGCATGTCGTCGCGGATCAGGTTCTCGGGGATGAAGACGGCCGCGGCGACGCCTCCGTCGGTCGACTGCCGCAATTCGACGCGCAGCCCCTGGCGGTCGGCGAGCCGGTTCACCACGAACAGGCCGATCTGCTTGGCGTCGAGGAGGTCCACCTTCTCGGACCGGAGCTTGGCGTTGGCCTCGGCCATCGCCTCCTCGTTCATGCCGAAGCCGCTGTCCTCGACCTCGATGAGGATGCCGTCCCGCAGCCGGGCCGCGCGCAGCTGCACCTTGGTGGAGGGCGGGGAGAACGCGGCGGCGTTCTCGACGAGTTCGGCGAGCAGATGGATGACGTCGGCGACGGAACCGCCGTTCAGCGACACCTTCGGTACGGCCCACACCTGGATCCGGGTCGCGTCCTCGATCTCGGCGACGGCGGCCCGCAGGACGTCCGTCAGCGCGATCGGGTCGCGCCAGCCCCGGCCGGGCGCGATCCCCGACAGGATGAGCAGCGACTCGGAGTGGCGCCGCATCCGCGTGGCGAGGTAGTCGATCCGGTACAGGTCGTACAGCTCGGCGTGGTTCTGCTGTTGCTGCTGGCGCTGCTCCATCACGCTGAGCAGGTCGAGCTGCCGGTGCAGCAGCACCTGGCTGCGGCGGGCGAGGCTGACATACACCCCGGAGATGCCGCTGAGGAGTTCGGCGCGCTCGGAGGCCGCCTTGAGTGCGGCCCGCTGCACGGCCGTGAGCGCGGTGCCCACCTGGGCGAGTTCGTCACCGGCGAGGCGCCGCATCGGGGCCTCGGCGTCGATGTCGACGCCCTGCCCGGCGTGCAGCTTGCGCATCGCTTGCGGCAGCCGGCGCCCGGCGACCTCCAGGGCGGAGTTGCGCAGGTCGAGGAGCTCGACGATGAGGCCGCGCCCGACGCCCACGGAGACCAGCAGCGACAGGAGCACACCGGCGAGGCCGAGGACGACGGCGACGCCGGACGCGCCGAGCGTGTCCCAGCCGAAGACGTCCGCCTTGGCCGCCGCGCCCGTTCCCGCGTCCTCCTCGGCCGCGGCCAGGCCCTCCAGCACGGCCTTCGAGGAGGCATCCCAGTCCTTCAGCACGGCCGTCGACACCGGTCCCGCGCCGGCGTCGGTCACCCCGTCCTCGACCTTGCCGAGGGCGGCGTAGCTGTCGCTGTCCAGCAGCACGTCGTACGCGGGCCGGTGCTCGGCCTTGAGGTCGGCGACGGCCGGCCTCAGCAGCTCGCGCTGGGTGGCGACGGCGCCGACGAACAGCGCGTACTGCTCCTTGCCCAGCGTCCCGGACGCGGTGGCGGCGGCCAGCAGCGCCTGCTCGCGGGCCACGGCGTCGCGGGCCCGGGAGAGTTCGAGGACGACCCGCGCCTCGGAGGTCGCGTCGGTGCCCTTCTCGCTGGTGAGCGCGCCGGTCACGGCGAAGGCGTGGTCGATGACGGTGGAGTACCTGGTGTACGCCGTCGACACCGCGTCCCGCGCGCCCGACCCGGTGGTGTCCGCGCGCAGGGCGGCGAGGTCGCTGAAGTCGGCTTCGAGGGTGTCCAGGCGGTCGGGCAGCCCCGGGTCGATGAGGGCGGCGTCCGAACTGGAGGAGCTGAGGCCCGCGCGGAGCGCCGTCACGGCCTTGTCGGTGGTCTGCTGATCGGCCCTCAGGTCGTCGAGACCTGTCTCGGTGCGCTTGGCGGAGTACCGCATCGCGGCCGTCCGCTCGCCCTGCAGCGCGGTCACGAACTCGGCGACCGGCGCCAGCAGTTCGCTGTTGACGTCCTTGGCCCGCTCGGTGTCACCGATGGCGGCCACGGTCGTCACGGCGGCATAGCTCCACAACGCCATCAACGACACGATCGGCAGCATCAACAGGGCGACGATCTTCGCCCGCACGGATCTGGGACGCAGGAGCCGGGTGGTTGCACTGAAGATTTTCATGTGGGGACCTCGCTAGGGGAGCGCCCCGTGAGGGGCGCGGGGAACTGCGCGACCAGCCCCCACCGGCCCGCAGACAAATACGGCGCTCACAGCGGAGCGTTCACGCCGTCGACAGCTCGACCTCACGCAACAGCTCGTCGGCGAAGGAGGACTCCGCCCGCTTGCCCGTCGGCGAAAGCGCCACGTACGCCGAGGTCAGGAAGAGGAACGACCCCAGCAGCACGGCCAGCGGAAACAGGAACTCCGTGGCGGTCGCCCCCGCCAACTGAGCCGTACTGGGCGCGAGATCGATGCTCACGGCGTACATCGCGGTGTAGTGCATGCTGCTCACCGCGAGCCCCATGACCAGCGCGGCGATCGCGGCGAGCACCCCGCCCCGCACGATCAGCGTGAGCGTGAGCGCCGCGGTCGCGGCGACGACGGCGATCACCACGGAGGCGATGACCAGGGAGGGGTCGTAGCTGACCTCGCCGTGCAGGTTGAGCGCGGCCATGCCGGTGTAGTGCATCGCGGCCACGCCGAGGCCGGTGCCTAGGCCGCCGAAGGCCACCGCGCGGATCCGGGAGCGGCCGTAACCGACGGTGAAGACACCGGCGCTGACCACGGCGATCGCCATGACCAGGCTGAGAACGGTCATGGGGACGTCGTAGCGGATCGGGGTGCCCTGCACGCCGAAGCCCATCATCGCGACGAAATGCATGGTCCAGATGCCGGAGCCGATCGCGAACGACGCCAGCGTGAGCCAGTTCCGCTTGGAGGCGCCCTCGGCCTCAAGTGCCCTGACGGTGCAGCGCAGTCCGAGCGCGGAGCCGACGCAGGCCATGACGTAGGAGAGGACGGGAGTGACCCATCCGGCACTGAAGTGGTCCATGTGTTCCACGAGGAACCCCTCTCGCCCGCCGCGGGGACGACACCACGCACACGGGAAGTACCGCCGGTAACGAGGCACCGGGGATCGAGATCATGCCACCCGAAAATGAGCGACGAATCACCCGAAGAGGACCAGAAGGGACTTCCGTGAACATTAAAGTACTGTGGCGTGGGTTACAAACTGAGGGGTTTGGCAGACCATTGCGTGACCTGCACATTTCCTCCACCGGACCCCTCCGGTCAGGCACTTGACCGTGTGCCACGACCAATGAGTTCCACCAGCGCCCATCCGGCGAGCGTCATGGCCACGGCCACCGGCGCGCTGACCTGAACGGCGATCAACAGGGCCGTACGCCCCTCGAACAACCCACCGAATCCGACCATGGAGAGCCCCAGCACCCCGAACAGACACAGCGTCACCCCGAGAGCCGCGGCAGGCCCGTAATACGCCCCCGACCTGCTGGAACGGCTCGACAGAGATGGCTGAGACGGCGTCCGGGAGGGGCGGGCCGCAGGCCGTTCGAAGCTCCGGAAGGCGGCGACGAGAACCGCCGTGAGGACGGCCGCGGCCCCGATCCGCAGGGGTAGTTGGGCCCACCAGGCACCCGTCGCGGGCGTGGGCAGGTCGACGTCCAGGGCGAGCAGTACGCCGTACACCCCGAGCATGGCCGAAAGATGCCACAGGAACGCGGTCATCGAGATGCCGTTGGCCGCCACGACCGTCCGCCACACCTTCGGCCGCTCCAGCCACCGCGCGACCGGCCCGCGCACCCACTCCACCGCGCCGACCAGCCACAGCCCGTGGCACAGCAGCGCGAAGGTCGGCGGCGCCATGTTCGACACCTTCTCGCCCGGCATCCCGACCATCGACAGCGGATACGGCCCGTACGCCACCAGCAGCGCGGCCCCCGCGAGCCCGGCACCGGCGAGCAGATACGGCCGCGTCAGCCGCCCGTCGGCACGCAGGAACCCGAGTTGGTGGATCGCCAGCCACACGAAGGCGAAGTTGAGGAACTCGACGAAGGGCACATCGAGCGTGAAGCGCAGGACGTCCACGAGCGCGGCGGCCGCGACCAGCCCGCCGAACGCGCCCCAGCCGAACCGTTCGTGCAGCCTCAACAGCGGAGGCGTGAAGGCGACCATCGCCAGATAGATCCCGATGAACCACAGCGGTTGGGCGACGAGCCGCAGCGCCACGTCGAGCAGTCCGCCGCCCCGGCCCGCGAGATGGAGGAGCACGGCGGCGGCGCCCCACACGCCTATGAAGACCATGGTGGGCCGCAACAGCCGCTGCAGGCGGGCCCGGAGGAACGCGGGGTAGACGGAGGCGCCGTCCGGTGCCTTCCGGCTGAGCGAGCGGTAGGAGAGGGCGTGCGAGAAGCCGCCGACGAAGAAGAACACCGGCATGATCTGCAGGGCCCAGGTGAGGATCTGCAGGCCCGGCTCGACGGCGAGCAGGTTGCCCACCTCGACGCCGCCGCCGTTTCCGGTGGTCACGGCCGCCATCAGCCAGTGGCCGAGGACGACCGTGCCGAGGGAGGCGACGCGGAGGAGGTCGACGTACCGGTCCCGGGTGGCCGGGGTGGCGGCGGCGAGTTCGCTCGCGCCGGCCCGTGCGCCGGCTGTCGCGCCGGCCGTTGCGCTGGCTGTTGCGGTCATGGGAGTACGGTCGCGCGGGCGCCGGGGTGGGCGGCAGCGCTCCCGTACTCACCTCACGTCTGAGTACGCTCCCGTACGCGACTCACGTCTGAGCACCTACGGTTGTCCACCCCGAACCACGGTCGCGCCCGGCGCGGGCGAGGCGGCCACGCGGGCGGACTTGCACGTACCGGACGCCAGGAGACCGTCGGCGACGGCACGGGCCGACTCCGCGTCCCGGGCGAGGAAGGCCGTGGTCGGGCCCGAGCCGGAGACGAGCGCGGCCAGCGCGCCCGCCGCGTGGCCGGCGGCGAGGGTGTCGGCCAGTTCCGGGAAGAGGGAGAGGGCGGCGGGCTGGAGGCCGTTGGAGCCCGGCAGGAACGCGGCGAGCGCGTCCACGTCGCCTTTGGCGAGCGCGTCGAGCAGCACCTCGGAGGCGACGGGCTCGGGGACGACGTCGTGCTCGTGGAGCCGGTCGAACTCCCGGTAGACAGCGGGCGTGGAGAGGCCGCCGTCGGCGACGGCGAACACCCAGTTGAAGGTCCCGCCCACGTCGAGGGGCCGAAGCCGCTCCCCCCGGCCCGTCCCGAGGGCGGCCCCGCCCACCAGACTGAACGGCACATCGCTGCCCAACTCGGCGCAGATGTCGAGGAGTTCGCTGCGGGAGGCGTTCGTGCCCCAGAGCGTGTCGCAGGCCAGCAGCGCGCCGGCCGCGTCCGCGCTGCCGCCGGCCATGCCGCCGGCGACGGGGATGTCCTTGACGATGTGCAACTGGACGGCGGGCTCGATCCCGTGCCGCCGCGCGAGCGCGAGCGCGGCGCGGGCGGCGAGGTTGGTCCGGTCCAGGGGGACCTGGTCGGCGCCGGGGCCCTCGCAGGTGACGGTCAGTTCGTCGGCGGGGGTGGCGGTGACCTCGTCGTACAGCCCGACGGCGAGGAAGACGTTGGCCAGGTCGTGGAACCCGTCGGGCCGGGCACCGCCGACCGCGAGCTGCACATTGACCTTGGCGGGAACGCGAACGGTGACGCTCACGACTGACGGGACTCCTCGTGGTGGGGCTGGGGGTGGCTTGGCTTGCGGCGGCTTATCGGCCGGTCTCGCCGGCGTCCTCGGTGACGCGGTTCTCGGCGATGGCGGCGAACTCCTCGACCGTCAGGGACTCGCCGCGGGCCTGCGGGGAGACCCCGGCGGCGACGAGGGCGGCCTCGGCGGCGGCCGCGGAACCGGCCCATCCGGCGAGGGCGGCCCGCAGGGTCTTGCGCCGCTGGGCGAAGGCCGCGTCGACGACCGCGAACACGTCCCGCCTGGCGGCGGTGGTCTTGATCGGCTCCGTACGGCGGACCAGGGAGACGAGCCCGCTGTCCACGTTCGGCGCCGGCCAGAAGACGTTCCGCCCGATCGCGCCGGCGCGCTTGACCTCCGCGTACCAGTTGGCCTTCACCGACGGCACGCCGTACACCTTCGAGCCCGGTCCGGCGGCGAGCCGGTCGGCGACCTCGGCCTGGACCATCACGAGGGTGCGTTCGATGGTGGGGAAGGTCTCGAGCATGTGCAGCAGCACAGGCACGGCGACGTTGTAGGGGAGGTTCGCGACGAGGGCGGTGGGGGCCGGGCCGGGGAGGTCCGTCACGTCCATCGCGTCCGAGTGGACGAGGGCGAAGCGCCCGGCGCGGGTGGGCATGCGGGCGGCGATCGTGGCGGGCAGCGCGGCGGCGAGTACGTCGTCGATCTCGACGGCCGTGACCCGGTCCGCCACCTCCAGCAGGGCGAGGGTGAGCGAGCCGAGGCCCGGGCCCACCTCGACGACGGTGTCCTCGGGGCGGACGCCAGCGGTCCGCACGATGCGGCGAACCGTGTTCGCGTCGATCACGAAGTTCTGGCCGCGCTGCTTGGTCGGACGCACGCCGAGCGCGGCGGCGAGTTCGCGGACGTCGGCGGGGCCGAGGAGGGCGTCGGGGGAGGGGCTGCTCACGGCACCAGGGTACGGGGGAGCCGGATAGCTCGGGGGTGCGGGTGCGTCGGCGGGTGCGGGCCCGGTGGGGCTTCTCGCGCAGTTCCCCGCGCCCCTGAAAAGCAGGGGCTGCGCCCCGCGCTTTTCAGGCCCGCAGCCCCGTCGCTTTCCAGGCCCGCAGGACCATGGTCTTCCAGACCCGAGGGCCTGGGCTTTCAGGCCCGCAGGGCCTGGTGTTTTTAGGGGCGCGGGGAACTGCGCGAGAAGCCCCACCGGGCCGCCCCCGCCATCGCACCCGAACCCCCGAGTTATGAGGCGCCCTAACCCCGCAACCGAGCCCCGCAGTGCGGCCAAGGACTGGCCCCCCGCTGCACATACAACTTCTTCGCCCGCATCGTCTGCTCCGCCGCCGACGCGTCCTGAGGCCGCCCACTCCCGCCCAGACTCCGCCACGTCCGCGTGTCGAACTGATACAGCCCGCCGTACGTCCCGGAGGGATCGACCGCGTTCGGCCGCCCTCCCGACTCACACGCGGCGAGACCACCCCAGTTCAACCCCTCCGCCCCCGCCACGGACGTCGGCATCGCCTTCGTCCCCACCTTCACCACCTGTTCCTGCGGCTCACGAACGACCTCGCTCCGCACCAGCCGCGGCCGCTGCCGCACCCCGTTGACCGTCCGGAGCGCGTACGTGACCCGCCGCACCCCCGGCCGACCGGCCCGCTCCACGACCTCGGTGCCCCGGAAGAGCGAGGGATCCTCGGTCCGGCGCACCCGGAACGGAATCGGCGTCTCCCGGACCTCCTCGGACCCGGTCACCCGCAACACGGTCACCGTCTGCCCGTCCCGGGGGAAACTCGACCACTCGACCGAGGTGGTGTCCTCCCCGCGGAGGGTGACCCCGGCCTGCTCCACGGCCTCCCCCACGGTCGCCGCGTTCGTACGGATCGTCCGCGTCCGCCCGTCCGCCATGATCGTGACGGTGCGCTCGGTACGGACGTCCAGCTCCAGCCCCGCACGCCCGATCCGCTGGGAGCGCGAGGTCGACACGTACGCGCCCTCCGCACGCACCCCGAGCTGCTGAAGCGCCCCGTCCACCGTGCGGGCGGTCGTCCATACCCTGCGCCGCTGCCCGTCGAGGGTGAGGGCGACGGGTCGCCCGTAGTGCACGGCGACCTCGTCCCCGCTGCTCAACGCCGTACCGGGGGCGGGCGCGACAACATCGTGCGCGCCGAAGGCGACCCCTTCGTCGGCGAGCAGTTCGGTGACGTCGTCGGCGAAGGTGTGCAGCGTGCGGGGCCGCCCGTCGACGGTCAGCTCGATCGCCTTGTCCTTCGCCACGAACGCGGAGGTGCCGCCCGCGAGAAAGGCCACCACCAGGGCCTGCGGCACCAGCCGCCGCAGCGAGCCGGGCCGGTCGGCGGCGGCGGCCCGCCTGCGTCGCCGCACGGCCCGCCGGGACACGCTCCGACCACCCCCACGGGCCGGATCGTCGACCCCTTCCGGATCGTCGACCCCTTCCGGATCGTGGACCCCTAGCGGATCCTCACCCTCGTCCGGGGCTTCCTGGCCGAGCCGATCCTCGTAGGCGGGCCGGTAGGTGTCCGCGTACACCCCGTAGGGCAGCGTCTCGGCCTCGTACGGCGACTGCGCATTGCTCACGACGACACGCTCCAGAGGGGATCCGGGTCCGGGTCGGGCGACGTGAACCTAGCGGACTCCGGTCACCCTCCAAAGCAACGCGGTCACTCAGTGTCGCGACACGGGCCGCTGATCATCTTTTTGGGTCCCTCGGACGGCTGACGGAACGTGACCCGTCAGTAATCGAACGCCCTCGCCGTGTTCGCCGCGATCGCCGTCGCCAGGGCGTCCTCGTCGATGCCCCGCACCTCGGCCATCGCCCGAACCGTGACCGGAATGAGATACGGCGCGTTGGGCCGTCCGCGGTACGGCGCGGGCGTCAGGAAGGGCGCGTCGGTCTCCACGAGGACGAGTTCGAGGGGCGCGACGGCGAGGGCGTCGCGCAGCGGCTGGGCGTTCTTGAAGGTCATGTTCCCGGCGAAGGACATGAAGTAGCCGTGCGCGGCGCAGACCACGGCCATCTCGGCGTCGCCGGAGTAGCAGTGGAAGACGGTCCGCTCGGGCGCGCCCTCCTCCTTCAGGATCCGCAACACGTCGTCGTGGGCGTCGCGGTCGTGGATGACCAGCGCCTTGCCGTGCCGTTTGGCGATCTCGATGTGCGCGCGGAAGGACCGCTCCTGGGCGGCCTTGCCCTCCGGCCCGGTCCTGAAGTAGTCCAGCCCCGTCTCCCCGACGCCCTTGACCTGCGGCAACGCGGCCAGCCTGTCGATCTCGGTGAGGGCGTCGTCGAGCGCCGCGTCGCCGCCGGGCGTCCGCGCGCCCTGCCGGGACCAGCCGTCCGGGTCGCCGTGGACGATGCGCGGCGCCTCGTTCGGGTGCAGAGCGACAGTCGCGTGCACGGCCTCGTACCGCTCGGCCGTCTCGGCGGCCCAGCGGGAGCCCTTGATGTCACAGCCGACCTGGACGACCGTCGTCACCCCCACGGAGGCGGCCTTCGCAAGGCCCTCCTCGACGGTGCCGGACTGCATGTCCAAGTGGGTGTGCGAGTCGGCGACCGGCACCCGGAGGGGTTCGGGGAGCGGCGGCGCGGCGTTCTTGTCGTTCGAGGGCATGCCCCGATCCTACGAATCGCACGCATCGCACGATCGGGGCATGCCCCACAGGCTCGCTGCGGGGAGGTCAGCTCGCCTTGCGGTGGAACGGGTGGAGCAGATCGGACAGGTGCCAGTGGTGGTGGTCGTGCGGCTGGTCCTGTCCCTCCGCCGCTTCCGGGGCATCGGCGTCCGCCACCGGGCGGGGCTTTGGCAGGTGCCGACGACGCTCGGCGTCCCGCACCGACGACACCTGGCCCGCCCGCATGATCCGGACGACATGACCGTCGCAGTTCTGGCACGTGGGCCTGGACAGCGGGGACGGCACGACCGTGCCGTCGGCCACGTACATCACGAAGTCGCGCCCCTGGGCGTCGTTGTGGTGCTCTATCTCGTACGACTGCTCCCAGCCGTGCCCGCAACGCATGCACGCGAAGGCGTACGACTCGTGAACGACGGCGGTGGCGGTGTCGCGCAGCACTGCGCGCTCTGCGGTCTCGGTCATTGCCAGCTCCTCTTGTCCGCTGGACGGTGGGGACGTGACGTGTACGTCCTCACCACCCAGTGGACGCCCTGGCGGACCTGGAGTGCACCCCATCTGCCGACTGTTGAAGGGCATTTGGCCTCCCCTTGTGGGAAGCCCGTCCGTACGAGGCCTGTGCTTTGCTCGGCTTTGCCGGGGCATGGGCTGTGCGTTTTCGGGTGCGGCCGAGTGGGGCTTCTCGCGCAGTTCCCCGCGCCCCTAAAAGCTCCAGGCCCGGCGGGCCCGAAAAGCATGGGGCGCAGCCCCTGCTTTTCAGGGGCGCGGGGAACTGCGCGAGAAGCCCCACCGGACCCGCGCCCGCCGACGAACCCGCAGCCCCGAGCGATCAGGCGCCCAGCCCCTACTCCGCCCTCTTCGCCGCGACCACAGCGTCAAAGACCAACCTCTTCGGCACCCCCGCCTCCACCGCCACCGCCGCGATCGCCTCCTTGCGCCGCTCCCCCGCCTCCTCGCGCACGCGGACCCGCCGCACCAACTCCTCCGCGTCGAGTTCCTCCGGCCCCCGCTCCGGCGCCCCCTCGACCACCACGGTGATCTCCCCGCGCACACCGGCCGCCGCCCACTCGGCCAACTCCCCGAGCGACCCCCGCTTGACCTCCTCGTACGTCTTGGTCAGCTCCCGGCACACGGCGGCCCGCCGCCCCGCGCCGAAGACCTCGGCCATCGCCGCGAGCGTGGCGTCGAGGCGGTGGGGCGCCTCGAAGTACACGAGGGTGCGCCGCTCCTCCGCGACCTCGCGGAGCCGGGCGAGCCGTTCCCCGGCCTTGCGCGGCGGGAACCCCTCGAAGCAGAACCGGTCGACGGGCAGCCCGGACAGCGCGAGGGCGGTGAGGACGGCCGAGGGCCCGGGTACGGCGGTGACCCGGATGTCCTTCTCCACGGCGGCGGCGACCAGCCGGTACCCGGGGTCGGAGACCGACGGCATCCCCGCGTCCGTGACCAACAGCACCCGGGCGCCGCCCACCAGCGCCTCGACGAGTTCCGGCGTACGCGCGGCCTCGTTGCCCTCGAAGTAGGAGACGATCCGCCCGCCCGGCTGCACCCCCAGCGCCTGGGTGAGCCGCCGCAGCCGGCGCGTGTCCTCGGCGGCGATCACATCCGCCCCGGCCAACTCCTCGGCGAGCCGGGGCGGCGCGTCCGCGATCTCACCGATGGGAGTACCTGCCAACACAAGGATTCCAGTCACACCCCCATCCTCCCAGCCACGCCGTGACCGGGGCGAAGCCGAGGGCCGGGCACGACGAGGACCAGGACGAAACCGAGGCGCGGGGACGACGAGGACGGGGCCACATCCTCATCCCACGCGACTCCCACAGCCGTGTTCCCTACGATGGCGCGGTGACCAGTACCGCGTCCTCCACGGACACCCGGCAGGACCAGGCCACCCAAGACCCGCGGCCGTCGTGGCAGCACCGCCTGCGCCGTTTCGGCTACACGGCACCGCCGAGAAGCGACGTAAGCGGCCGGCTGGTGCCCCCGTACACCCGCCCCAGCCCGCGCTTCTGGGCCGTCCTCGGGCTGCGCGAGGAGGTCGCGACCCGCCTCGTGCGCTGGTCGTCCTGGGGCGGCCCCCTGCTGGTCACGCTGGTCGCCGGGCTGATGCGGTTCTACAACCTGGGCAGCCCCAAGGCGGTGATATTCGACGAGACGTACTACGCCAAGGACGCGTGGGCGATCGTCCACCGCGGCTACGAGGTCAACTGGGCCAAGAACGCCAACGAGCTGATCCTCCAGAACAACGGGAACGTCCCGATCCCGACGGACCCGGCGTACGTGGTGCACCCACCCGTCGGCAAGTACGTGATCGGCCTGGGCGAGCTGATGTTCGGCTTCGACCCGTTCGGCTGGCGGTTCATGACCGCCCTGCTCGGCACGCTCTCCGTCCTCATGCTGTGCCGTATCGGCCGCCGTATCTTCCGCTCGACGTTCCTCGGCTGCCTCGCGGGCGGCCTGATGGCGGTCGACGGCCTGCACTTCGTGATGAGCCGTACCGCGCTGCTGGACCAGGTGCTGATGTTCTTCGTCCTGGCGGCGTTCGGCTGTCTGGTCATCGACCGCGACAAGGCACGCAGGCGCCTGGCCGCGGCCCTCCCCCCGGACGGCGACGGGGTCGTACGCCCCAACTCCCTCATCGCCGAGACCACCCGCCTGGGCTGGCGCCCGTACCGCTGGCTGGCCGGACTCTGCCTGGGCCTGGCGCTCGGCACCAAGTGGAACGCCCTGTACTTCATGGTGTTCTTCGGGATCATGACGGTGCTCTGGGACTACGCGGCCCGCAAGGTCGCCGGCGCCCGCCAGCCGCTGATCGCGACGATGCAACGCGACCTGGGCCTGGCGTTCCTCTCCACGGTCCCGGTCATGATCGTCACGTATCTGGTCTCCTGGACGGGCTGGATCCTCTCCCCGGACGACGGCAACGGCGGCTACTACCGCGACTGGGCCGCGACCGAGGGCAGGGGCGGCTGGTTCAGCTGGCTGCCGGACTGGCTGCGCAGCCTGTGGCACTACGAGCACGCGGTCTACGAGTTCCACGTCGGCCTGTCCTCGCCCCACACGTACCAGTCGAACCCGTGGAGCTGGATCGTCCTCGGCCGCCCGGTCTCGTACTTCTACGAGTCCCCGTCCCCCGGCAACGACGGCTGCGCGGCGGACACCGTCGACAAGTGCGCCCGCGAGGTCCTGGCCATCGGCACGCCGCTCCTCTGGTGGGCCGCCGCCTTCGCCGTCCTCTACGTCCTGTGGCGCTGGTTCTTCCGCCGCGACTGGCGCGCCGGCGCGATCGCCTGCGGCATCGCCGCCGGCTACCTCCCCTGGTTCCTCTACCAGGAACGCACGATCTTCTTCTTCTACGCCGTCGTCTTCCTCCCCTTCCTCTGCCTCGCGGTCACGATGATGATCGGCGCGATCCTCGGCCCCCCGGGCGCCCCGGAACGCCGCCGAGTAGCCGGCGCGGCAGCCGCCGGCGTCCTGATCCTCCTCATCACCTGGAACTTCATCTACTTCTGGCCCCTCTACACAGGCCAGCCCATCCCGATCGACAGCTGGCGGTCGCGGATGTGGCTGGACACGTGGGTCTAGCTGGGGCAGACAGCCTGATGGCCCGGCGACAACGCCGGGCCATGGTGGTCGTTGCTGGTCGTCAGTGGTCGTCACTGGCCACCCTCGGACGGCCCGACGACGGCCCAGCCACCACGGCGTCTGTGCAGGTGAGCGCTGCTCTACAGCCATGGTGCCAGCGGGGCCGTCGACGGATCATCGAGGACCGCACAGCAAGTGGGACCACGACTGAGACCCATGCCCCATGCGGGTACCACACGTCCAGGCGGGGCAGCTACTTCAGACAAGGGCAGTACGACTGAAGCCCCGACCCAAAGGTCGGGGCTTCAGCCATGGTTACGGGACCACGGCGCGCAAGCCGACTGGTGTCAACCTTTGCGCCTCCACCACTCTTTAGCGTGGCACCCCAAGTCTCATCAGTATCAACAGACTTGCAGCACTCGTTACCTAGGAAGCGTGGATAATCCGCGTGAACCAGTTACTGGTAAATGAATCGCTGCGAAGTCGGACACATCTTGCCGGATCTCCCGGCTTCGTGGCGGTTTCAGATACCCCAGACCGGAGGTATGCATGACGCAAACCCCCGACGGCCAGCCTGTTACTGGCCGCGAAATGGGGCGCCCCGAAGGGCGCGATTCCTGCGGCGGACACGAGAACAACGGGGTCAGAAGCACGGAAAACGCGCCTCGCCGGGAAATGCCCCTTAGCGGTGGATTGGGCAGTAGTGGATCTGCAGGGACCGCTGGCGCGATCGTGTCTTCGGGCCCTGCCACTCTGGCGATCGCCATCACCGCAGGAGGGCAAGGTCTCATCGCGGCCATTGCGACATCCGTAGTCATGATGGTTAGCGCTGGAGTAGCGGTGAGGGTGTCTACGGCCACAGGGAAGCCCTGGAAGCGTCGCAAGAAGTAGCACCAGGACCTCCTTCAGGAAGATTCATTTCCTAGCCTGCTCCCACAAGAGGGAGCAGGCTAGGCGTGCTGTCCCCAGTGAGCGCGCAGGTGTCTCTGTCCGGTAACAACGGCCTACGCAGTAGTAACAGTACGGAATTGCCTACCGGTTCACTCTTTCGGGGTTTCCTGCGCACACTTGTTGCAATACGAAAACCACACCATCTGGATGATTACGGCAGGGCTGCATGAGTGTCGGTCGCGCGACGGAAGGAACCGAGATTCGAGCTTCACGGCTCCTGATTCTCTTGCCACCCCACTCAAAAATGCACGCATCAGCCGCCAGGAGAGCCTTGTGGTTCAAGTGGAGAACCCGATGCTCACGAAGTAGGTGCGGACGTCACTTCACTCGGTAGAAGTCGACTGGTGAATCCCTGCCGGCACAGCCGCTCATACGCTTCGACCAAGTCGGAAGATACGCCCTGTGCGATGGCCAGCCCCAAGCGGGGAAAAACCGAAACCCGTTGCAGCGCGCCCACGGTCATGTCGATCACCATGCGTGCGTCCCCAATGAAGTCGGCGTACTCCTCCAGCTCCATGGGCGTGGACGCACATACGACGTCCACTTCCGACCAGAGCTTCCGCACCATCGCGTACGAGCGCCGCTCCTCGTAGGGCTTGCTCACGAGCAGGACAGACGAGACCGAAATGCCCGCTTCCGCAAGTACGGACTTGCTGAAGTCGATGTTCTCCCCGGTATTGGTCGCTCGTGTCTCCAGCAGAATGGCTGAGTCGGGGACTCCCAGTTCAAGCGCGCGCTCGCGGTAGTGGACAGCCTCCCCACGCGGCATGCGCGCTCGGGTCGTAGGGCTAGTGGCCCCGGTGAACACGATGGTCGGAGCCATGCCCTGGTGGTACAAGCCAGCCGCCACGTCAGCGACGCCAAGGTCATGGCTGCCCAGACCGATAGCGACCGAACAGGGCCGTGGGTCGTGATGCATTCGGTGGTACTCCCAGAGAAGCCGGGCGTCCGCCCACGCCTGTGCCGAGATCATTCCTGCCCCTCATCGTCTGCCGAGTCCGGAACCTTGAAGTCGTACTCCCACGCAAAGCGCGATGCGGCGTGGAGGCCGATGGCGTACTCAACCACCGTGCCATCGGCGGTGTAGGTCGTGCGATGCAGCTCCACAACCGGCTCTCCCGGCGGCAACTGCAAGAGCTTCGCTTCGTCCGCCGTGGGGACACGGGCGAATAGCGCCTCTCTCATGTGGTCGATCTCGTACCCCGCGTCATACAGCACCCGGTAACCGCCGCCACGGCCGGCCGGGCCCGGCGTGGGGTCCACAATGCGCGTCCCCTCGACGTGCTCGGGCCGGTAGTAGCTGGTCAGGGTATGCGTGGGCTGCGCACCCTCCTTCACCAAGCGGGCGCGCGCATACACCTCGGAGCCGACCGGAATGCCGAGCCCATCAGCGACGACGTCGCTTGCCTCGACGCGGCTCACGGTCTGCGTTTGCTCGTTGCGCTTGTACTCCCGCCCTGACGCCACGCGGTCCGCGATGAACGCGACTTCATCGCCGTCACGCCACTTCGCCTTGTCGTACCTGGCGATACCCAGACGCTTCAGCGGGGTGCGCGGGCGCACGACCGTGCCGCGCCCGCGTACCGACGTCACCAGCCCCTCAGCCTCCAGCGCCTTGTACGCCTGATGAACGGTGGACTTGGAGCCTTCCCCGGCATCGACAAGGTCCCTGATCTGGGGCAACTGAGCCCCCGGCGCGTAGTCGCCGTTCCTGATCTGCTCCCCGAGCCGATCTGCCAGCTCGCGCCACTTCGGTGCCACAGCCGATCTCCCTCCGACGCGTCCCAGTGAAGCACAGTCCCAGGACTGTTGACAGTCCTGGGACTGCATGCCATCTTCATCTCAGGCCGCTCGCAGTCCTAGGACAGCGAGCGGAAGGGCCCTCTTCGGGTTGCCCTTCCGCGTGCGGCTAGGGGCCCGGGATAGAGCGGGCTGAGGGCACCGGATCCCTGGTCAACCGGATGGCTAAGGCCGAAAGGCCACCGTCTCCATACGCCTGCAAACGGGAGCTCGTGTTCCCGAAGGAGACATCTGCACTACCGCAAGACTCAGCCCCGGCACTCAGCCGTGAAGGGCGCGGGATCGAATTCCGCCCGGGGCGCTCCGGCCGCTGTTCTGCGGTCGCGCCGTGCGTGATGCGCGGTTTCCTCCAACGGCGAGCGGTCCCCAGGTGGCACCCCAGGGACCGCGACGGGCCGTTCCACCTGTGGAAGGAACACGACCCAATGAGTCCCATCGTGACTGTTCAGGACGCTGTTACCGCGTTCGCCGACTTCATGGAGCCGACGAACGCCGAGCTGGACGCGATCGAGCAGGAGATTCCCGCGATCCTGGCGGAGGTCGACCTGCTCGACGCGCAGATCATCGCGCTCAACCACACGCCGAACGAGGTGGACGCCAAGCGGGTGCGCCGGGCGTTCGGCAAGGTGCTGCACGAGCGGCGGACGCTGGCCAACCGCACCGCCGACGAGCGCACGGCGGGCGGTGCCGCGTGAGCGCCGCCGAGCGGAACCTGACCGCCGCGCACGCCGAGGTGAAGGCGGAGATCGCGCGGACCGACACGAAGACCGGTCTGCTGCTGGCGTTCATCGGCGCTGTGCTGGCCGGTGCGTGGACCATCGCCAAGGACGCCCCGCTCAACCTGCCCGCCTACATCATCGGCGGGGTCGGCATGGTGGTGCTGGTCGTGGCGGCCGGTGTGCTGCTGCGGTCGGTGCGGCCGAACCTCAAGGGCCGTCACGGTTTCCCGCTGTGGGCGACGCTGACCGCCGAGGAGATCACGGCCACGCTCGCCGAGGTCGACCTGAGCGCGGACATCGCGGGTCTGTCCCGGCTGGCGGTCGTCAAGTTCACCGGTCTGCGTCGCGCCATCGACCTCACCTGCGTCGGCGGCGCCCTGCTGGCCGTCGCGGTGCTGGTTGCTGTGGTGGGGGGTGCGGCATGAGCGCCAACCCGTTGCCGCAGGGGTTCGCCCTGCTGCTGATCGTGCTGGGTGGGCTGGTCATGCTGACCGCCACCATCGCCTCGACGGTCACGCACGAGCACGTGTGGAAGGTCGTGGTCGCGGCCGGTGGCGCCGTCCAGGTCGCCGGTTGGCTGCTGCACGGCCGTCGGCTGCGCGCCCTGAGGGGCGGTGCCCGGTGAACCGCAAGCCTTTGACCAAGCCTCAGATCGGTGTGCTGACGGCCGCGTTCGTGCCGATGCTGGCCACCGGGGTGATCGGCGGTATCGGCACCTACAGCAACATCGGCCATTCCTACGGCAAGGGCACCGCGCTCGGAGCGCTGGCCGCCGGTGAGGGTGCGACCGCCGTCCTCGCGCTCGTGCTGCTGGGTCTGACGATGCTGGGTCAGTCCTCCCCGCACGTCGTGCGCATGGGGTTGTGGGCGTTGCCGGCTGCCGCGTCGGTCATGGGCGCCATGGCTGCCCCCGACCTGGGCCGCACGATCATCTACGCCCTCACCCCCATGGGCATGTCCGTCTCGGCGGAGGGCATGGCGTTCCTCGCCCGCCGGATCGTGGTCCACATCGACGGCCGGGACGCGGAGACGGAGCGCCGTAACGCCGACATCGTGCAGGCCCTCGCCTACCACCAGGCCCGCGCCGCCGCCCACCCCAGCAACCGGGTCAAGAAGTGGTCGGAGCGCAAGTCGTGGCGGCTGGCCCGCAAGGTCGGGGTCGGGGACACCGCGCTCGGATCGAGGCTGCTGGACGTCCAGCGCGAGCGGGTCACCGCCGGTGCGAACGCCGCGCTCGCCTCGATGTTCGGCGGCACTATCCCCATCCCCGCCCCGACCGCGAATGCGGATGAATCCACCGGGACCGTGAGGAAACGGTCTATGGCTGACCTGCGGGAATCGACCCTGACGCCGATCACCGCGAACCTCGTGCGAGTGCCCGATCCGGTGGCCGTCGACCACGTGAAGGCGACTCTCCCGCTCAAGCCGATCCCGGCGATCGAGCGGCCGATCGAGCCGGTCACACCGATCGTGGTGGCGGCCGACTCGCCCCGCCCGCGCCGGGCGACCGGTCGACTCCCGGAAGTGGCCCGACCCAAGCGGCCCCGCCGTACGGCAGCTCAACTCATGGCGGAAGCGCGGAAGACAACGGCCGAATGGACGGACGCTGAGGTGACCGGGGAGGGCATCCGCCGGGCCCTGCGCACCTCGCCGGCCAACGCCCGCATGCTGCGGGACACGTTGCTCGCCGAGCGTGCCGGCAGGGCCGCGTGATGGGGCACTCGTTCGGCAAGTGCTACGACCCCACCGGTGCCCGCTACGGCATCCCCACCTTCCCGTGGCGCTACGCCCCCGACGGCTACGCCACCCGCCGTCAGCTCCGGGCCAAGGGGTTGCGGCCGGGCGGTCAGCCGGTGGCCGCGCAGCTCCTGCGCCCGCGCTACCGGCGCGGCCCGCTGGTCGCCCACCTCTACCGCATCGACCTCGCCAAGCCCGTGCGGCCGATGACGTCGCGCAAGTGGGGCGCCCTCGCGCTGGCGATGCTCGCCCGCCGCACCTGCCCGGCCTGCCGGATCACCTACAGCTACTGCATCCCCACCTCGCTCGGCACCTGCGTGCCCTGCGCCTACCCCGGCCCGCACGGGCCGGAAGGGAGCCACTGACCATGGGCAACTCCGACATACGCCGTCTGGACCGCGAGATCGAGCGGACGACGAAGAAGCTGGAAGCGGTCCGCCGGGGCGAGTGGTGGCCGCTGACCAGCCGTGAGCGCCTGTCGATGACCCGCGCCATGGCGAGCGGTGCGCGCAGCGTCCACAAGGGCCGCAGCACGAGCGGCGCCGAGGACCGCATGGACTCCGTCGGCTCCGCCGTCGAGACGCGGCTGAACGCCGAGCTGACGGCGCTGCACGGGGAGCGTCAGCGGCTGATCACCGAGGCCGCGCGCGCCAAGGCGGCCAAGAAGTCGTCGGGGTGGTGGTGAGCATGGCCGCGACCACGCCGCCGGGCCAGTGCCCGCAGTGCTGGCAGCACGCCCACGACCCGCGCGTCCACCGCAAGCTGCGGCCCCGTGAGGACTGCCCGCAGTGCGTGGACCACATGCGCAACGGCTGCCCGTACATCACGCCCAAGAAGAAGTCCGGCTGGTTCTGACCAGCCGCACCGGGGTGGCCGCCCCTGCCACGGACCCGGCCACCCCGGCGTCACTCCCTCAACACCCGCCCCCGAAGGGGCAGTCAGGAGCGCTTCCAGCATGTCTGAGAACGTCGTCAACCTCCACAAGCCCACCGACCCGCCCGCCGACGGCGCGGCGCCTACGGTGCTGGCCGTCGTCCCCGAGACCCCGGACACCCCGCCGGCGCGGCCGGTGCCGCTGTGGGTGCGCTCCGGCCTCGCGGTGAAGCGGGTGGCCACCGACGAGCGCACCAAGACTGCCGGCCGTGTCGTCGTCCGCCACGGCGCCTACGTCGTGGGCGGGGCCCGGATCGTGGCCCGCCGCACCTGGGACGGCCGTACCGCCTCGCGCTACGAGCGGATGATGCGCACGGCCGAAGCCGCGGGGAACCTGGAAGCGGCCGAGGAGTGGGAAGAGCGCTTGCAGCGCTTCCGCGACGCCCGCCACCGCCGCCGCATGGACCTGCTGCACTCCCCCGTGGAGGTCGCCAAGGGCATGGCCGTGGGCACCGGCATGAGCATCGGCACCCTGATCGGTCTCGGTGTGGTGATGGCCATCAACAACGGCGAGATCAAGGACGTCATCACCCCGCTCGCGGCCACCATCGAGTTCATCGGCCTGCTCATCTACATCGTGTCTGTGGTGTGGGGGCCGCTGGTCACCATCGGCCCGTTCCTCGCCCTGCTGGGCATGTGGACCGTCGGCCGCCACCAGCAGGCCGCACCCCAGTGGGCGCTCCCGGCGACCGTCCGCAACGGCGAGGGCGAGCCGATCACCCCCTCGATCGTGGTCAAGGCCCTACGCGACCTGGGCATTTCTGCCCTGCGTAAGGCCATCAAGGAGATGGGGGACGCGGGCGCGTCCATGCTGGGCCCCATCACCATCGCCGGATGCGGCGTCGAGGTCGACGTCACCCTTCCCTCCGGGGTGTCGACCAACGAAGTCCAGAGCAGGCGCCGCAAGCTCGCCGAGAACCTCACCCGGCACGAGCACGAAGTCTTCATCACCCTCCCCGAAGCCGCCCGCACCGTGCGCCTGTGGATCGCGGACTCGGGTGCGCTGGATGAGCCGATCGGCCCGTCCCCGCTGGTCACCGACGAGACGATGACCGCCGACTACGCCAAGGGCAAGGCCCCGTGGGGCCAGGACCTGCGCGGCGATGCCGCCGCCCTGAGCCTCTACCAGCGCCACCTGCTCATCACCGGTCTGTCGAACCAGGGCAAGACCGTGGCCCTGCGCTCCCTGGCGCTGTGGGTCGCACTCGACAAGTCGGTGCAGTTCCTGATGGGCGACCTCAAGGGCGCGGGTGACTGGGCCATGTTCGACGGCCTTGCCACCACCCTCATCCAAGGGCCCACGGATGAGCACGTGATCCAGGTGACGGAGATGGTGGAGGGGGCGGTTGAGGAGATGAACCGCCGTCTCCAGGCCCCGCCCGGCACGACGTTCCCGCCGCTGATCGTGATCGTGGACGAGGCGCAGGTGGCGTTCATGTGCCCGGCCGTGGACGAGGACAAGCGCCCCTACGGCGGGTCCAAGGCCAAGTCGCGGTACTTCACCGCCGCCCGCAAACTCCACAACCAAGGCCGCGCGGTGGACGTGCTGCTGTGGCAGGGCACCCAGGACCCCACCGACCAGAACCTCCCCAAGCTCGTCCGCGAGGGCGCCCACACCCGCGCATCCCTCGCCCTGGGCACCGAGTCACAGGCCCGCATGGCGCTCGGGGACAAGGCCGTCGACGGCGGCGCCGCCCCCAACCTCCTGCGCCCCGGCCTCGACCAGGGAACCCTGGTCGTCGCCTCCTCGGGGATCAAGATCCCCAAGGGTCAGTCGTCCATCACGGTGCGCACGCACTACATCGACGACGACGCGGCCATCGCCATCACCGACCGCGCCAAGGCGCTCCGGGACGGCGTCACCACCCTGCACGCCATCGAGCCCAGTGAGGACCGCGACCCCCTCGCGGACATCGCGTCCGTCCTCGGGGACGCTGCCCGGGTGCTCACCGCCGACGTCCTCAAGCGGCTCGCGCTGCTGAACGAGGACGCCTACGGCGCCTGGACGAACAGCGACCTCAAGCGGGTGCTGGACGCGGCCGGTCCGGAGATCGTCTACAAGTCCGACGGCCGCATGGTCGTCGGCCGCGATCGCCTCACTCGCGCCCTCGCCAATCGCGATGACGAGGGTTCCGCTTCTGCCGCGTGAGAGCAGGGAGCCGACCCCGGACGGGTCAGGGAGGCAGGGAGAACTCCCTGAACCCCTCCCTGACCCGCCTCCCTGCACCTGACCTGCGTAAATGATCAGTCAGGGAGGCAGGGAGGCACTCCAGGTCAGGCCCTCGAAACCCCCTCCACACGCCCCCGGCAAGGGGGTGTCTCCGCCTCCCTGGCCTACCGCCGGAAGGGATTCCGCATGTTCCCCGAGAACGGCCACCACGCGCCCGTACAGCGGGCCGTGGAAGTCCACCACCCCACCCCCATCACCCCCACCGCGCCCCACGCGGCGCCGATCGTGCCGGTCCAGCCGGGCACCGTCCCGGCCGTCGCGTCCGTCGTCCTCCCGGACGGGCGGGTCGTCACCGGCTACGCCATCGAGCCGGCCAAGACCGAACCGCCCGCGCCCAAACCGCCCGTCTCCCGCGCGGCCGTGAACGTCGCGCTCGGCGGCGTGGGGTTCCTTGCCGTCTGCGGCGGACTGCTGATCCTCACCACGTTCATCACCGCGCTCACGGCGCTCATCACCCAGCTCATCACCCTTGCCGCCGTCATCTTCGGCGGCTGGATCGCCGTCCAGGTGTTCAGCGGAAGCGGCGACAAGGGCGGGACAACGGTCAACATCCGCAAGGCCGTGATCAAGCGCAACAAGTTCTACGGCTGAGAAGGAGCCAACACCCGTGATCCGACTCCGTATCAAGGTCGTCTGCTGGTCGCGCCCCGCGCTGGCCCTGACCGACACCCCACGCCCCAACTGCCCGCAGTGCCAGGGCGAGGGCGGTCACCACCACGACTACGGCGACCACAACGGCGAGTACGCCGGCACCGAATGGATCTCCTGCCCCTGCTGGGACGAAAACCGGTGCAGGATCCTGCTGCCGCTCCCGCACCGCCCCCGGTGGCTGCGCCGCCGCCACACCGGCCGCGACCCGTGGGCCCCCGGCGGCTACAGCAACGAACCCCCCTTCTAGCTACGCCAAGGGCGGCCCCCGCATCTCGCCAAAGAATCCGGGGCCACCCTTGTCCAGCCAGTCACCCATCAAGGAACTGGAGATCTCCCAGCATGACGCAACCCACCGACATCCGGCGAGAGCCGCGCGGCCGCGCGGCCGCCGTAACCGAGCTGCTGGACACCGCGCTCATGCTCGCCGCGCACGGCGTGCCCGTGCTGCCCCTGCGGGCAGGAAAGGTCCCGTTCGGCAACTGCCCCCACTGCGCCGACAACACGTGCGGCGGCCGGCCGAACATGAAGACCCCCGGACCCTGCACCTGCCCGCACCCGTGCCACGGCTGGGCCGCCGCCACCACCGACCCCGGTGTCCTCAACTCCCTGCCGTGGGCGTCCGCGTGGCGCAGGGCCGCCGCCGTCGCCTACCACCCCGGCGGCGCCGGCCTGACCGTCGTCGACCTCGACAACCCGGACGCCGTCGCGTGGGCCCGACGGACGCTGCCCGCCACCCGCACTGTGACCACCACACGCGGTGAGCACTGGATCTACCGGGGCGCCATGCGGTCCGTGAACGGCGTCCGCGAGGGCGTCGACATCAAGTCCCTTATGTCGTACGCCCGTTGGCTCTCACCGGGCATCGGCGACATGGCCGCCCTCCCGGACGCTGTGCGCGCGCTGGCAGTAAAGGAACCCTCCCCGCCCCGCAGGGCGCCACAGACGCTCACAGCGCCTCTGAGGGGCGGCCAGGGGCGATGCCCGCACCGCACGCGCACGTACTTGGACCGTGGCATCGCCATGGCCGAGCAGCGGATCACCGAAGCCTCCAGCGCGGTGCACGCGACCGTCTACCGGACGTTCCTGGCCGTGTTGTCCGCCCATGGCCGGTGCGGCTGCCTCACCGACACCCACGTCACCAGGCTGTTCACCGCCGCTCAGGCCAAGGGCGAAACGCTGCGGCACTGCACCGACGCGTGGACCAACGCCGCGACCCGGTTGGGACTGTGACCATGTCCGACGAGGAGAAGACACCGGCGCGCGAGGTCATCACCGACTACGCGCAAGCGCACTTCCGCTACTTCCGCACCGTCGACGGGACCGTGTACGCGCAGCGCAACGGCCACCCCGTCGCCCGCCCCATCCGCTCGCAGGGCACCACCGGCAGTCACCGCCAGGAACTCATGGTCGGACTGTTCAGGGACGGGCATGGCGTGTTCAACGGGACCGCCCTCAAGGAGGCTTTGGACTTGATCGAAGCACTCGCGCTGACCGAGGACGTCCAGCCCACCCATATCCGCGTGGCCCCCGGGTTCGACGGCGCGACGTGGCTCGACCTGGGTCGTGATGACGGCAAGTCCGTCCGTATCCACCCCACCGGATGGGACGTGCGCATTCCCGACCCCCGCGAAGTCTGCTGGCGGCGGACTCAGCTCACCGGTGAACTGCCCCTGCCGGCCAAGGACACCGACGGCAAGGGCATCGACCTCCTGCTCAGGCTGTGCAACTTCGCCAACGCCGAGAGCGAGTGCCTGGCCCTCGCCTGGCTGATCGGCTGCCTGGAGCCGTCCGTGCCCGTGCCGGCCCCGTTCCTTACCGGGCCGCAGGGTGCGGGGAAGTCCACCGGTGGCCGGATGCTCGTGCGGATCATCGAGGGCATGAGCGGCGACCTGCGCCGGGCACCGAAGGACGAGGAGAACATGATCACGGCCGTGGCCGCCGGGTGGGTCACGGCCCTGGACAACCTCTCCCATCTGCCCCCGGATCTGTCCGACCTCATGTGCTGCATCGTCACCGGGGCCGAGAGCATCAAACGCGCGCTGTTCACCGACGGCGACGTCGTCCGGTCCCGCTATCGGCGCCCCATGCTGCTGACTGGGATCGACGTCGGCGTGATCCGGCCCGACCTCGCCGAGCGTCTCCTCCCGCTTCGTCTCGTCAGGCCCCGTGTGCGGCGGACTGAGGCAGAGTTGTGGGCGGAGTACGCGGAGGTGCTGCCCGTCGTCCTCGGCTCGCTCCTGGACCTCACGGTCAAGGTTCGCGCGGTGCAGGCGGAGACGCCGACCGATCTGCGGATGGCGGACTTTGCGCACCTGTGTGCGCAGCTCGACGCGGCCACTGGTCTCGGGGCTCTCACCGCCTACCGGGCCAGCCTGGACGACCTCAATGACGACGTGATCGAGGGGGACCTGTTGGCGCAGACCGTGCTCCGGCATGCCGCCGACCTCGAACCGGGCGGCGAGCAGCGGATGACCTCGACGGAGTGGCTGCACTGCCTCACCCGCCTCTACAGCGGCGAGGACTGCCGCCAACTGCCCAAGGGCTGGCCGACGACCGGCAAGGTGCTCTCCGACCGGCTCAAGCGCCTACAGCCCACCCTCGCCGCACGGGGCGTCCTCATCGACTCCGGCCGCACCAGGGAGGGCCGCTACATCGAGATGACCCGCGTACCCGCCCTGACCCTGCACGAGCAGCAGACGTTCTGACCGCCACCGACCGACCGCACAAGCAAGAAGAGCACCCGCGCCGCAGCGTGCTCTTCTTGCTGTTCGGCGGCGGCGCCGCCCTGCGATGGACGCGCCGCGAAGCGGCACCTTCTTCACGCTCTGAGCGGCACCGCACCACCACAGACACCCCCTCCTTTTTTCCTAAGTAGGGAAGCGCTGCGTCACAGCGTCACAAGGCCCCCCGGAAACAGCGGGTGACCTGCGCAAACAGCCCGTGACGCAGACGGCATCGGCTGCGTCACGCCGCGTCACCCGCGTCACCGGTGACGCACCGCCTGCGTCACCGGTGACGCACCCCCAACCTTCTGCGTCACCACAAACCAGCAGGTCAGACCCCCTGCATGACGCACGTGACGCCGTGACGCAGAAATCCCCCACCTCGGACAGACGCGTCCCGACGCATGTCCCTTCGCACCCGCACGGAGGAGACGCCATGAACACCCCACGTGAACAGCCGGACCCGCGCGCCACACTCCGTAGCGGGTTGCCAGACCGCTACCTCACCACCGACGACATCGCCGAGATCTTCGAGGTGCCGAAAGAGACCGTCTATCAGTGGCGAAAGAAGCGGATCGGTCCGCCCGGATTCCGCATCGGCAAGTACATCCGCTACGACCCCGCCGACGTGCTCGCCCACGTAGCAGAACGCAAGAGCACCGACCAGGACGCCGCCTAACCACACCCACCGCGACAGCAGGGAGAGCCGCCATCCGGCGGCTCTCCCTGCTGCATGTCGAGAGGACCGCCGCCACATGGCAGGCCACATCCAAGACCGCTGGTTCAAGACCGAGACGAACACCAGCGGCAAGACCGTCCGCGTCAAGACCGACCGCCACGGCACCGGCATGCGCTACCGGGCCCGGTACATCGGCCCCGACGGCACCGAAAAGTCCAAGAGCTTCCCCGACCGACAGAAGCGACTCGCTGAACAGTGGCTCGCCCAGACTGAGGCGGACATGGCGCGCGGGGAGTACATCGACCCGCGCACGGCACGGACCACGTTCCGGCAGTACGCGGAACGTTGGGTCAACTCCCACACGGGCGAGATCAACAGCCGTGAGGCTGCCGAGCGTAGGCTTCGGCTGCACGCCTATCCCCACATCGGGACGCGCCCGCTCGGCTCGTTCAAGCCTGAACACATCCGAGCCTGGATCGCGGCCCTCGAAGACACCGTGCCGGCCGAGTCGCACCGCCGCATCATCGTCGGCACCGTCTCCGCAGCGCTCAGTGCGGCGGTGGACGACGGGCTACTCAGTAAGAACCCCTGCCGGGCCCGCACGGTACAACTCCCGAAGCCTGGCAAGCCCCGTGTGGTCCCGTGGACATCCGCGCACGTCTTCGGCGTACGGGCCGCCCTCCCGCTGCGCTACCGGGCCACCGTCGACCCCGGAGCGGGGTGCGGTTTGCGACAGGGCGAGATCTTCGGCCTGTCAGTCGACGAACTCAACTACGAGGGAGGCTGGTTGACCGTCGGCCACCAGCTCAAGCGCATTCGCGGGAAGTACGTCTTCGCCTTGCCAAAAGGCGGCAAGGTTCGTGACGTACCCCTCCCGAAGGCTGTGGCCACCGCCCTGCGGGACCACTCCGAAGAGTTCGCCCCGGTCGACGTGACGCTTCCCTGGCGCACGCCAGACGGCCCGCTCGTGACGAAACGACTCCTGTTCAGTGGGTTCGAAGGCAATCACGTCCGCGTCAGCCACTTCAATGCTCGCTACTGGAAGCCCGCCCTAGCAAGCGCAGGAGTCATCCCGAAGCCCGAACGCGGCGAACCGTACGCGTCGGCCCCCGAGGACGGCATGCACGCGCTCAGGCACTTCTACGCGTCCGTGCTGCTGGACGCGGGCGAGAACATCCGCGCCCTGAGTCAGTACCTGGGGCACAGCGATCCGGGGTTCACCCTGCGCACATACACGCACCTCATGCCAAGTAGTGAGGGCCGTACCCGGAAGGCAGTAGACAGCCTGTACATGACATAGGCGCAGTTTTCATCATCTAGCCTGCTTCCGGAGCCGTCACTTGGTCGCGAGAATGACGTGATGGACGAGGGGATCGCGGGACTGGTCGCTGGCATTGTTGGACTTGCCGGAGCCGGGATTGGTGGTTTCGCGACCGCCTACGGCGCGCGAATAGGTGCGCAAAAGACGATCGAAGCGGCCCAAACCCAGGTCCAACATCAGTCCGCAGCTGAGCACACGCAGTGGGTGCGAGAGCGCCGACGCGAGGCATGCAGCAGCGTGATCGACGCCTACACCTCGTTTTGGGCAAGCATCCACCATTGCCAGAAGCGCATGGCGCATGGCCAAGCCATATCACCTGATGACGTTAAGGGCCTGGTGAGCCATCTCAATGCCCTGCAGGCGGCTGCTGCCCAACCCGAGCTGTGGGGCCCAAGGATCTTGGTAGAGCGCGCTACAACGCTATCCACAGAGGCCAGGAATACTTACACAATAGTGATGGAATGGCCCACAGTGCGCACTTCGGATGATCCGACCGCCATGCACAGGCACCGCGACAGGCTCAGGACCGCAACCGCGACCGTAGCGGCGGCCAGATCCACCTTCGTCGAGGCAGCTCGCCATACGCTCGGAACGCACACTTAGCAAGATCACGGCCCAAGGACGGCCCAGAGGCCCTACCCGGCCCGCACAGGCAACGATTCGCCCTGGTCAACGCCATGAACTCCTGAAGAACGGAGTCTTCATCTACTTCTGGCCCCTCTACACAGGCCAGCCCATCCCGATCGACAGCTGGCGGTCGCGGATGTGGATGGATACGTGGGTCTAGCCGCCCGGAGCCACAAGCGGGTGCGGCCGGCGGCCGCGCCTCGTGTGGCCGGCGGCCGCGCCTCGTGTGGCCGGCGGCCGCGCCTCGTGTGGCCGGCGGCCGCGCCTCGTGTGGCCGGCGGCCGCGCCTCGTGTGGCCGGCGGCCGCGCCTCGTGTGGCCGGCGG
>NZ_JAQYWT010000214.1:0-6247 GCF_036322545.1 Streptomyces sp. SP18BB07 | reverse complement strand
CCGGAAAGCGAGGAAGAAGAAATGAATTCGAATTCGCTGAGCTTCGAAACGCGCTTTAAAGCGCGCGAGGGAATCCACCGTGAAGTTACCGAAATGACGGCGCAGCAAATCCATGAGCGGTTGGTGGCTGCGGGTGGATTGGAGAATCGCGAGGGTCTGCCGAGGTCGCTCAGTGCGGAGGATCAGCTGGCGGCGGTCCGGCGGAACGAGCTGCGGCGTATCTGGAACCTGATGACCCGTGCGGGGTGGGAGACCTACTCCCCCGAGAGCGATGCGGAGGTGCACCGCTGGCGCCAGGAGCTGGAAAGGTGTCAGGCGGGCGAGAGCGGTGCGGAGGTGCCGGCCCCGGAGCTGATCCGCTACCGGGTCGTGGCGCAGCGGACCGATCCGGCACACCCGGGGGCCGGCACGCTGACGCACTACGCGTATGCGGAGTCGGTGGAGGAGGCCGTGGCGAAGGTGCGCCAGGCGCACGAGAAGCCGGGCGGCGTGTACGGGGATCAGGGCCTGTACCGCGTGGTGGAAGTGGTGGAGGAGAGCTGGGACAGCGAGCTCCGGCAGCAGGAGGAAGCCCGCCGGCGGTACCTGACCACCATCCTGGAGAACGCCACCGCCACCGTGCGCGGCCGTGAGCCGGAGGACCCGGATGCGGACCTGGTCAGCCGCCTGGACGACTTCTTCACCCGTGCCGTCGTCTTCCCCGACCCGCACACCCCCGGCGTACATCCCCGGCCCCACCAGGCCACGTTCGGTTGGACCAGCGAACAGCCTTACATCGAGCACGCCAGCGACCCCGGCCGTGCTCTGGCCCTGTTTCTCCTGGCCTACCTGGACCACTACGGCCTGAGTCTGAGCCTGAGCGATAAAAGGACGGCGGGCGATGACCGATAATCAGCGTGAGGCGGCTCAGCGAGAAGCTATTGACGCTGTTCTCCGTGCTCTGGAATTGCCTGCAAGATCGCTTGTGCCGGAGCGTGGGCTGCGGACTCAGGTGATCATGGCGACCGGGTCGGGCAAGACCCGGGTCGCGGCGCGCAGCTCCGAGGAGCTCCACGCGGGCCGTGTGCTGGTGCTCGTGCCCTCGCTGGATCTGCTCGTCCAGACCGAGACCGCTTGGCGGGAGGCTGGCCGCCGGGGCCCGATGATCGGTGTCTCGTCCCTACGGGGTGAGGAGGCGTCCTTCCCCAACACCACGGACGTGGACGAACTGGTCGACTGGGTACGCCCGTTGGACAAGGTCACGGTGTTCGCCACGTACGCCTCGCTCGGGCTGGGCACGCTGGAGCGCGCCCACGCAGCCGGTCTTCCGGGCTGGGACCTGATCGTGGTGGACGAGGCGCACCGGACGTCGGGGCGGCTGGGCAAGCCGTGGGCGGTCGTCCACGACAACCAGAAGATCCCGTCCCTGCGCAGGTTGTACATGACGGCCACGCCCCGGGTGTGGCAGCTGGACGAGGACTCCGAGGGCGCCCCCGGCGAGCTGGTCGCCTCGATGGAGGACGACCCCGACGGACCGTTCGGGGCCCGCTGCTACACGCTGACGCTGTCGGAGGCGATCGACAGGGGGATCTGCGCGCCGTACCAGGTCGTGTGCGTGGACATCACCGACACCCAGCTCCAGGCCGCGCAGCTCCTGGGCGCTGATGGCCGCTCGGACGAGGTCCGCGGGGCCCGGCTCGCCGCCCTGCAGACTGCGCTGCTCAAGGCGTCCTCGGCGGAGAACTTCAAGCGCACGCTGGTCTTCCACCACGTCGTCAAGGAAGCCGAGGCGTTCGCGGCCGGCCTCCCCCACGTCGCCGCGCAGCTGCACGCCGCCAACCCCGAGCTGTACCCGAAGGTGATCTGGGCGGACTGGCTGTGTGGGGAGCACAAGCCGCTCCACCGTCGGCGTCGGCTGGGTGAGTTCGCCGCCGGGGTCGCTGCGGACGGCACCGTTGTGGAGAAGTGCTTCTTGTGCTCGGTGAAGGTGCTGGGCGAGGGCGTCGACACCAAGCACTGCGACTCGGTCTACTGGGCTGACGTGCGCGGCTCCATGCCCGACCTCGTCCAGGCCGTCGGGCGGGCGCTGCGGATGCAGCCCGGCGAGGGCAAGGTGGCCAGCCTGGTCGTCCCGGTCCTGCTCGGGCCGGGCGAGACGGCCGACAACATGCTGACCTCCCGGGCGTTCGGCGGGTTGGCGAAGCTGCTGGAGGCGCTGAGGGCGCATGACGCCCGGGTGGTGGAGCAGTTGGCGCAGCAGCAGGCGCCGAGCGCCTACAAGCCCGTCCAGAAGGCCGCCCAGGGCCAGGATGGCCGGGGCGAGGGAAAGTCCGGGGGCCCGTCGGCGCCCGCCCGGCGGCTGCTGAAGTTCAGCACGCCGCGTGACCCGGCGCAGCTGGCCGCGTTCATCAACCTGCGGGTCCTCAATCCGGAGCACGAGCACTGGCGGCGCGGCGTGGAGGCCGCCGTCATCTACGCCCGCGAGCACGGCGATCTCAAGGTCCCGTTCACGTACCGCGTGCCCGCCGTCGACGACCAGGAGGCGGAAGCCGAGGGGTGGCCGGCCTCGCTCGCGAACTTCCCGCTGGGGCAGTGGATCGCCGACGCCCGGCGCTTCTATGCCCGCGGGACGCTGGACGAAGAGCGTGTCGAGCAGCTGGAGCGCCTCGGCATGGTGTGGTCGCACTACGACGTCGCGTGGGAGGAAGGCCTCGCGGCGGCGCGCGGGTGGGCTGAGGAAAACGGCCACCTGCTGGCGCCGCTGGACGCCACCTACAAGGGGGCTCGGGTTGGGATCTTTCTGAAGAACGCGCGGGCCGCGGCCCGGAAGGCTGCCGAGATCGAGCAGCGGCGTGCCGAGGGACTCCCGGTCGGGTCGTCGGCCGGCGCGCTGTCGGATGACCGGCGCGAGCAGCTGGAGGAGATCGACCCGTCTTGGTGCCCCACCTGGCCGGTGGAGTGGCAGCGGGCGTTCCACCTCACCCGGCTGCACATCGAGCAGGGCGGCGAACTGCCCACCGAGCCGGGCAAGGTGCTGGTGCAGTCCGAGGACCTCGGGCGGTGGGTGCGCGCCCAGCGTCTGGGCTGGGACAAGCTCACCACCGTGCAGCAGTGGATGTGCGAGCAGGTCCTCGGTATCACCCCCGCGACCGAGGAAGAGAAGCCCCAGCCGCGCCGTACGCAGGCCGACAAGTGGGCCGCCAACCTGGCCGCCGCTACCCAGTTCTACGAGCGTGAGGGCCATCTGAACGTCCCCCGCAAGCACGTGGAGACCGTGCTCTCAGACGAGGGATGGGAACTGCAGTTCCGGCTGGGGGCATGGATCAGCAATCAGCGCTCGCGCGCGGCGACGCTGTCGGAGGACCGGCGCGAGCAGCTGTCCGCGATCGGAATGCGATGGGCGTAGCGCGCAGATGCGGCAGTGGGCTGGGCAGGACTCGTGCCCAGCCCACTGCCGCCGGTGCCGGGATCCCGTCCTTGCTCACAGTCCCGGTTCCTTCGGGTAGACGGGGACACCGTAGCCCTGGTCGCGCAGCCACTCACGGGTCACAGCGGCTCGCTGCCGAAGGGTGAGGTACGTGTCGGCGTCTCCGCCTCCGCCGGAGTGCATAACCAGGGTGTAGCCGTCCTCCATCGCCTGCAGAAACGCGTCGGACACCTCGCCCACAGTGTCTTCGTCCAGTTGCTGCTCCTTGAGCCACCGGGTCAGCCGGTCACTGGCCTGTCGCCACTCTGTCTGGCGCTGGTGGGCATCCGGCGTGCCGACCGCCAGCTCAGCGTTGCGCTTGGCCGCCGTCAGCCGGTCACCGAGGTGGCTGGTGATCGCGAACTGGGCAAGGTAGGCGCGGCGCTGTCCCTCCGGTGTCATGGCATCATCCTGCTGCCTTCACGGGCGCCCCCCGCTGGCGCGCTACGGCAGGTCTTCCAGCCGGGCGAGCAGCCCTGCAGCGGCGGTGACGGCCGCGACGGCGTCGGCTCGGGTCCAGGTGAAGTTCTCGTTGGTGCCCGCGTCATCGCGCGGAGCACCGCTGAAGAGGTTGGCGGCGCTGGCCACCAGGCCATCGTCGTCCTGGTCCGCGCCGTCACCGCGCCGTAGACCAGCCGGCTCCCGCTCCCAGTCACCGAGAATTTTCGCCGTCTTCAGCTGTATGCAACGACGTCCAGGACGTAGTTGTAGGCGTGGGCATGGTGTTTGCCTCCCGCTTGGCAGCTTCCTTCCACGTTGTGCGGCCAGAAGAAGAGTACGTAGCACTTAGTGCAGAAGTGCCAGTCGGACTGCTGCTTCGGGCGAAGCGGGATATCGAACGGTAGGCTGTATTCTCGCCCATTCGGCTCGGCTGAGTGGTGCTTTGACGAAACTGGGCATCGACCCTTACGCGCCCATCCGTCAAAGAATAGGGATCGACAGTCAGCACATCTCCGCCATCCTGGCTCTCGGTTTGGCCCTGCCTGACCAAGGTAGGGGACGCCGAGCGTCCAGCCTGCGACCTCATGCGCTCCATAGTGAGGTACCTCTACGGGCGTGGTATCAACGTCACCCACGCCGCCACCACTAGGCAAGTTCAGGGTGGTGTACGTGACGTTGGCTGGGCAGAGTCCGTCGTCGAAGGAGTAGAAGAGGGATTTACATCTCATGCACGTTCGCCAGGCTGGCTCCACAGGGTTGAAGGAAGCCTTTTCTGCGATCACAAAGCGCGCAGGCACCTTTTTGTTTCCGCCTGCGATGATTCCGTCCGCCAAGTAGAAATCACTATTTGGGCCCGTCAAAGTCAATGAGTAGGTATTTGCACCGGAGAACGGGTTTTCCCAGTAAAGATGAAGATTCGTCCCTTCTTCATCAATGGCGTAATCAATGGTGGCTGTCGTTCCAGTCGCGATACCACCCTCGGAGCTCTTTGTTCCAAATACATCTGATTGGAAGGCGTTGACAGCTCCGGCAGGGAATTGAGCCCATGTGCCGTGTGGAGTGTTCCTTGCTACTTGGCGAACCGTGCGACTTGTCGCGTTGTTGAACTCAACTACCACCGAGCGGGCCGCGTCAGAAAGGATGGATGACACTGTATCAATTACTTCTTTGGCTGCTTTTACTTCTTTCGCCAAGTCCTGGATATTCATGGCGGTTCCCTTTCCGTATGACCTGGTCGAAGTGCGGGCTTCTACTGCGCAGCGTGGCGCTAGTTGCTGGCGAGGCTCCAGATACATACGCCCATTCGAGTGATATGCGCCTGCGTTCGACGCAGTGATCGCCGCGCACCCCGAGGTCGACTGGGAGCAGCTGCGCAGCGTCGGGAAAGGCCGACGCTCCCCGCTCGCCGCCCTGTTGAAGGCCAGGCGACAGGAGAAGGAGGCCGCCGCGGTGTGAGCGGGCGCCACCCGTGTGGGTGATGACAGCCGGGCGGTTCAGCGAGACGCTCAGCAGAAAGTCGAGCACACCCAAGACCACTTCAGGGCCCGGTCGCGCAGCGCGGCCGGGCTCGCGCCATGCGGCGGGACGGCTGTTCCGCAGCAGTTGTGCCGCCCGGGCCGCCTGCTGGCAGCGCGGGAGTACGCCAGCAGGCGGCCGGTGTCCCGAAGGCGCAGGCTGATGGGGTGGAGTGGCCCGTGGACGTCGCCCTCGCGCGGCCCGTGACGCAGCTGCCGACAGGCCCGTCGTGGGCCTACGAAATCAAGGTCGACGGCCACCGGACCGTGCTGTGGCGGACCGAGGACGGCGTCCGGCTGCAGTCGCGGACCGGTCGCGACGTCACTGCGCTCTGGATGGATTTGGCCGTGGCCGCGATGAGCCTGCCGCCCGGCGTGATCCTGGACGGCGAGGCCGTGGTGTACCTCGCCTCCGACGACGGCACCGTGCACATCAGCTTCGCCGCGGCGCAGTCCCGCGCGCTGTCCCGCCCCCGCCGCGCGAGGGAGCTCGCCGACCAACACCCCGCGACGCACGTGGCGTTCGACATCCTGGCCCACCCTGCGGCGGGCTTCCCCGACCTTCGGCCGCGTCCGTACACGGAGCGCCGCCAGGTCCTCCTGGACGTGCTCGCCGACGTCGGTCCGCCGATCGTGCCGGTGTGGTCAACCACGGACCTCGAGGAGGCCCTGCTCTGGTTCGAGACGCTCGAAGGCACCGGCGTTGAGCTTGTTCTTTATCTACCAAGACCTGCCGGGCTTGCCGATGGCCTTGAGGGTCTCGGGGCGTTTGACGGTCTTGCCGACGTCGTAGCGGGGTGCCCGGCGTCTGTTCTTGACACCGGGTGGCCGTCCGGGGCCGGCGCCT
>NZ_JAQYWT010000213.1:0-378 GCF_036322545.1 Streptomyces sp. SP18BB07 | reverse complement strand
GGTGTTTTTGTGGGGGTGTTTTTGGTGGTTTGGGGGTTTGGGGGGGGGGTGGTTTTGTTGGGGTGGTGGGTTTGGGGGTGGTTGTGGGGGGGGGGGGGGGGGGGGGTGTTTTGGTGGGGGGGGGTGGGGGGTTCATTTTCCCGGCCCCGCCCCCGGCGTGGCTCGGGTGTATTGGGGGGGTTGGTGGCCCCGGGGTGGGGGGGGGGGGGGGGGGGGGCCCGCCCCCCCCCCGCCCCCCCCCGCGCCCACCCGCGGGCGCGGGGGGGGGGGGGCCCGCCCCCCGGGGGGGGGGGGGGGGGGGGCCCCCCGCCCCAGTTCTTTCCCCCGGTTCTTTCAGGAGGTCAGCGGCCCGCCGGACCCTCGTGGGCAAGGGCCCGG
>NZ_JAQYWT010000212.1:0-122585 GCF_036322545.1 Streptomyces sp. SP18BB07 | reverse complement strand
GCACCAGCCGTTGTTGCACTTGGCCCGCGAGTAGACGTTGGCCCTGCCCAGGTGGTTGTCGCGGCACTGGCCGGTGATGGCTCCGCTGTCGTCGAGGCCGCCGTTGAGGTTGCCCCACTGGTCGATGGCGGCGACCGGGAGGCAGCTGTCCGTGTCGTAGTCGAAGACCGGCTGGAAGGTCTTCTGGAACGTGGTGGTGCTCTCGGGCAGGGGGGTCAGTACGCCGGCGTGGGCGCTGCTGGTCAGACCGATGGTCAGCGCGGCGGCGCTGGCCGCGACGAGCGCGAAACGCCCGAGGCGGCCGAGGCGGGACTTCCTGCTCTTCAGTGCTTGGGACATCAGCGGTTCTCTCCACTTGCTCTGCGCGGGGGACGCCGGTGATCCGGCTCTGCGGGGCAGAAGCTGCTCAGCGGCGGGGGACGCCGGCTGATCCGGCTTGACGGGACAGAGACTGACAAGCGGAGAGTTGATCGACACCTACTCTCACCAGGGCAATCAAATCCGGCCAACGGTTCCGGATTGTTCGGCGGCACGTACCGCCGCTGTCATCAACGCCACACTTTGCGGCCGCAGTGTTTCGGTTGGTCAGCGGGATACGTACGTTGATGCCCTGACCCGGATTTACTCGACGTATCGAGAAATGCCGTGAGTATCGGAAATCTCTGAAATGTCGTAATGGTTCGGAAGCGGTTAGGTGTATGGGACGTCCGGAAAGAGCCGTTGACCCGGCGGCCGGGCCCGTCCAGCTACTCGCCCACCGGTTGCGGGAGTTGCGCGGGGCCGCCGGCGGCCCCTCGTACCGGGCGATGGCCGAGGACGCCGGATTCTCGGCGACGACCCTGTCCCAGGCGGCGGCCGGGGAGCGGCTGCCCTCGCTGGCGGTCGTCCTGGGGTATGTGAAGGCGTGCGGCGGGGACCCCGGCGAGTGGGAGGTGTACTGGAAGGAGGCCGAGGCGGCGGTCGCGGCGGTTTCCGCGGGCGACGAGCAAGACGCGCCGGCGCCGTACCGGGGCCTCGCCCGCTTCGAACCGGACGACCAGAAGCTGTTCTTCGGCCGTGACCGGCTGGTGGCGGAGCTGTGCGAGCTGATGACCGCGCACAGCTTCGCCGCTGTGTTCGGCGCCTCGGGCAGCGGCAAGTCCTCGCTGCTGCGCGCCGGGGTCGTCCCCCGGGTCCGCGAGGCCATCGCGCGGCGGGAGGGCGCGGCGGTGCTGCGGGTGTTCACGCCGGGCGCCCGACCGGCCGAGACGTACGGACACCTGCTGACCCCCGCGGCGGACGGGCCGGAGAGCTGGGTGGTAGTGGACCAGTTCGAGGAGGTCTTCACCCTCTGCCGGGACGAGGCGGAGCGGGCCCGCTTCATCGACCTGCTGCTCACCGCCCGGGAACCCGGCTCCCGGCTGCGGGTGATCATCGCCGTACGCGCCGACTTCTACGCCCGCTGCGGCGAACACGCGGAACTGGCGAACGCGCTGAGCCGCGCCGGGCTGCTGGTCGGCCCGATGAACGCGGACGAACTGCGCGAGGCGGTGGTGCGGCCCGCGCAGGCGGTCGGTCTCCTGGTGGAACGGTCGCTGGCCGCGGCGGTCGTCGAGGAGGTCCAGGGCCGGCCCGGCGCGCTGCCGATGCTCTCGCACGCGCTGCTGGAGACCTGGCGGCGCCGCCAGGGCCGCATGCTGACGACGGCCGCGTACGAGGCGGCCGGCGGACTGGGCGGCGCGATCGCGGCGAGCGCCGAGGAGGTGTACGGGCAGCTGTCCGCGTCACAGGCCGCCGCCGCCCGGCAGCTGCTGCTGCGGCTGGTCGAGCCGGGCCGGGGCACCGTCGACACCGGGCGCCCCCTGACCCGGGCCGAACTCCTGGAGTGGTCCCACCCCGATGTGCACGTGGTGGTGGAGCGGCTCGCCTGCGCCCGGCTCCTGACCGTCGACGAGGACGGCGTGCGCCTCGCCCACGAGGCGCTGATCGGCAGCTGGCCCCGGCTGTACGGCTGGGTCGAGCAGGACCGCGAACGGCTGCGCCACCACCGGCAGCTCACCGAGGCCGCCCGTGCCTGGCTGGAGCACGACCGCGTCCCCTGCACCCTCTACCGGGGCACCCGGCTGGCCCGCGCCGCGGAGGTCTTCCCCGGCCACCGCCGCGACCTCGCGCTCACGGAGGTCGAACGGGACTTCCTCACCGCCGCGTTCGACGCCCGTGAGGCGGAGCGCCGGGCCGCCGCCCGCTCCACCCTCCGGTCCCGGACACTGATCGGCGCGCTCTCGGCCGTCCTCGCCGTGGCGTTGGTCGCGGGCCTCGCCGCCTGGGGGGAGCACGACGACAACCGGCGACAGCGCACGCAGAACACCGCCCGTCGCATCGCCGCGGTGGCCGACGGCCTGCGCACCACCGACCCCCGGGCCGCCCTGCTACTGGGCGCCGCTTCCTGGCGCATCGCCCCGCTGCCCGAGACCCGCCGGGCTCTCCTCGGTTCCCTCACCCAGCCCGAACTGGACTCCTTCAGCGACCCCGCGACCGGCTACCACTCCCAGCGCTTCCTCGCCGACTCCGGCCGCACCCTGCTCAGCGTCGACGACCGCGCCTGGGAGACCTGGAACCTGGCCACGCGCCGCAGCACCGGCTCCGGCCGCCTCCCCGAGGGCGAGGTCCAGGCGGCCGGCCCGGACGCCCGGATCCTGGCGATCGCCGGTACTGACGGCCGTATACGTCTGTGGGACACCCGTGCCGCCCGCTGGGCCGACGGCGAGCCACTGCCGCCCGGCCACCACGCGTTCGCCGTCGGCGCCGGCGGCGGCGGTTATGTCGTGGCCGACACCAACCCCGGCCCCGGCTCCGACTCCGGGCCCGGGCCCGGCCGCGTACGGCTGCGGTCCGTGGTGGGCGGCAAGGTGTTGTTCGAGACGCGGGAGGCCGGTCCGGCGAACGTGGTGCCGAGCGCCGACGGCCGGCTGGTGGCCGTGTGCCCCGCCGGGAAGGCCCCGCAGGTCCGGGAGATCGGCACCGGTCGTGTGCTGCCGGGCTCATGGGAGGGGGCCCAGGGCGTCTGCGGTGCCGACTCGGCGCTGGTGTTCGGCGCCGGAGCCCAGTTCGCCGCCGTCTCCGAGGACGGGGTCCGGGTGTGGGACATCAACTCCGGACGCCCGGTCGCCGAGATCGACGATCCCGGTGTGCGGTACGCCTCCTTCAGCCCGGACGGCAGGTTCCTGGCGACCGCCGGTGCCGCCGACGAGATTCGGGTGTGGCGGCTGTCGGACCCCGCCGCGCCCGTCCTGCGCCACCCCCTGAACAACCAGCAGCTCCACGGCGGCCTCGCCTGGGACCCCGGCTCGCCCGTCCTGCGCTATCTGGAAGGCAGTACGGTCCACACCCTCGACCTGGTGACGACCGTCACCTCCGCCTGGCGCGACCGGCCCATGGGCACGCTGCTCAGCCCGGACGGCCGGGTGTTCGCCACCGCCGAACGATCCGGTGCCGGCCACCACTTCCAGCTGCGCGACACCGAGGACGGCCGCCTCGTCCGCGCCCTGCCGCCCCCGCCCCCGCTCATGTCCCGCTCCCGCGTCGGGGAGCCGGTCGACCCTCGGGACACCGTCCCGGTGATGGCGTTCAGCCCCGACGGCGGCAGGTTCGTCTACGGCGTCTCCGCCCCCGGCCTACAGGCCGCTCCCCAGCGGTTCACCGTCTGGGACCTGACGCGCGACCGCGAACAGACCGCGCTGGACCTGGCGACGACCGAGTCCGGCACGGCGGTGACCACCCTCGCCCTCACTCCCGACGGCCGCACCCTCTTCACCGGCCGCACCTCGGCCGCCGGCAAGCTGAGCGCCGAGCACTGGGACACGGCCGACCGTCGCCGGACGAAGGTCGCCACCGGGCCCGGTCTGGCGGGCACCCGCTTGAACCTCGCCCCGGACACCGAAATGATCGTCGGCGACAACCGCGTCTACCGCCGGAGTACCGATCGGAGCGTCGCGCTGGACCTCGTCCAGGGCGACCACACCAGCGCCATCGCCTTCAGCCCCGACGGAAGCCGCGTGGCGGCGGGCGACCTCACGGGCCGGGTCGCTCTGTGGGACGGCGACCTGCGCCGCCGCGCCGGCGTCCTGCGCAACGTCTTCCCGGCCCCGCTCGGCGACACCCCCGAGGCGGTCGGCGCCCTCGCCCTCAGCCCCGACGGCACCACCCTCGCCGTCGGCGGCGACGCCGGCACGATCCAGCTCTGGGACACCACCACCCAACAGCCCCTCGGCGACCCGCTCCCCTCCCCCGGCGAGCCCGTCGCCTCCCTCGCCTTCAGCCCCGACAGCGCCACCCTCTACGCCGGCGGCGGCCACGTCCCCCTCCACCGCCACTCCGTCGACCCCACCCGCGCCATCGCCCACGTCTGCGCCCGCGCCGGGAACGAGGACCTGACGAGGAGCGAGTGGGACACGTACGTACCGGACGCGCCGTACAGAAGGGTGTGCGACTGAGGGGCAGCGGTCGGCCGTGGTGGTTCAGCGGTCGAGGACGATCTTCGTCGTGGTGACCGGACCGGCGTTCGGCGACACGGACGCGGACATCTTCAGTCATCCGGTTCATGGCACTGTTCGGTCGTGGGACGACGAGTCCGGCTGGGGTGTGCTGACCTCACCCGAAGTGCCCGGCGAAATCTGGGCGCACTTCTCGGCCGTGCGGACCCCGGCCCCGGGCGCGTTCGCGTCCCTGGAACCCGGCGAGTCCGTCCTGTTCACCTGGGAGGAGGCCGATCAGGACGGCTACGCGTACCGGGCGACGCGGGTGCACCGCCCGACGGACGAGGCGGCCACCTGGAACGACGACGACCGCGAGGACGAAGATGATGACGAGGACGAGGAGGACGACGTGTTCGCGTTGACCGACGTCCACATCGAGTTCGACGACGAGTGACCCGGTCGGCCGAGGGCGGCGGCCGGGGCGAGGGGGAGCGACATGCGTGAGGCCGTGGTCACGGACGCCGGGGACCGGATCCGGTGGGTCGAGTTGCCGGGGGAGGAGCCCTGCCGGGTGTATGTGCACGGGCTGGGGGCCACGTCGTCCGCGTACTTCACGGAGGTCGCGGTCCACCCCCTCCTCGCGGGGCGCCGCTCGCTGCTCGTGGACCTGCTCGGGCACGGGGTCAGCGATCGTCCGACGGACTTCGACTACAGCCTGGAGGCCCACGCGGACGCGCTCGCCCGGGCCCTGACGGCGGCGGACGTCACCGGCGCCGAGTTGGTCGCGCACAGCATGGGCGGCTCGGTGGGGATCGTGCTGGCGTCCCGGCACCCGGCGCTGGTGCGGAAGCTGGTGATGATCGACTCCAACCTCGATCCGCTGGTGCCCACGCACGGGGTGGTCGGGAGCAACGGCATCGCGGCGTACACGGAGGAGGAGTTCCTCGCGGGCGGACGGGAGGAGTTCGCGGAACTGGCCGGGGCCCAGTGGTGGGCGACCATGCGGCTGGTCGGCCCCGAGGCCCTGTACCGCAGCGCCGCGCGGCTGGCCCACGGCACCCGCCCGACCATGCGCGAGCTGCTGCTCGACCTGAAGATCCCCCGCACCTACCTCCACCCCGAAGCCGACGGCCCCGTCCCGGGCACCGCCGCCCTCACCGAGGCCGGCGTGACCGTCGTCCCGATCCCGGCCTGCGGCCACAACGTCATGCTCGACAACCCGGAGGCGTTCGCCCGCGCGACGGCAGCCGCCCTGGCCGACTGAGAAGCCCGCCCGCACGGAAACGTAACGGCACGCTCGTTCGAGTGAACGGCTCCGGATTCCCCGTGCGGGCTTCCGGTCTACGCTGGGAACGTCGCGCTGAGCGAAGGAGGTCTGTCATGCATGGCGACGGCGGAGCCGATCATCATGCCGGGGTACCAGGGCGAGTACATCAGCGGTCCTTTCGACGACCCTGACGGCGACAGCGACGTGCCTGACCACACAGGTGCGAGCGTCGAGCAGGTCTTCCAGCTCTTCAGTGCGACGGCCCCCAGGGGGTGGCGCGTAGAGCTGATCGAAGGAGAGATCTGCGTGACGCCTCCGGCCAACGGGGAGCATGAGGAGATCGTGGCGGAGTTGACGGAACAGGTTGTCGACCGCCGCCGAGACCGATCCCTGCGCAGCTACACCGGCATCGGGTTGGACGTCCCCGGTGGCTCCATGACAGGGCACGTGGTCCCCGACCTCGCCGTCGCCCCCAAGGGCACCTTCGACGACGAGCAGGAGTGGCACGATCCCTCCGCTGTCCTTCTCGTGGCCGAGGTCACCTCGACCAGCACCGGGGACCGTGATCGCGAGACGAAGATCCTCGGCTACGCCCGCGCCGGTATCCCTGTGTACCTCCTCATCGACCACGAGGAAGCCGAGGTCACGGTGTTCTCGGAGCCGGCCGCAGACACATACGCGAAGGCGGTGAAGTGCAAGCTGGGCATGGTCGTCCCCCTGCCCGGTCCCCTCGGCTTCGACCTGGACACCGCCGAGTTCTGAGCCGACGCGGGACGACCGGCTCCGTCAGCGAGGGAACGCGTTGGCCGCTGTCATCAGGGCGGTGATCGCGAGGAGCGCGGCGGCGACTGAGCGGGCGTGGCGGGTGAGCAGGTCTCGGATCACGGGGACCTCCCAGCGGCGGCGGCGACGACGGCGATGCGACAGGGGCTACGACGGTGACCGGGTGGGTGACTCGGTGAGTTAAGCGTGCTTAACGTGTCGCTTAACGTAAGGCTTTGGCCTACCAACGGCAAGAGTGCGTTGGGGAGTTGGGCAAAACGGCCGGTGTAAGCGGGGTTACTGGCATGCTTACGTCATGGCAGGCATGGCCGAGCGTGACAACCCCGAGGTCATCGGGCGCAGAGTGCAGCAACTGCGGACGGAACGGGGCCTCACACAGCGGCAGTTGGCGGAACCGGCGTACACCCCGGCGTACATCTCGACCCTGGAGGCCGGCCGGGTGCGCGCCTCGGAACCCGCGCTGCGGCATATCGCCGAACGGCTCGGCGTCGGCTACGAGGAACTCGCCACCGGGCGCCCCGAGGGTTACGCCACCGAACTGCGGCTCCGGCTGACCGGCGCCCAGCGCACACTCGCCAGCGGTGCCGGCGAGGCCGCCGCCGAGGGGTTCACGGTCGTCCTCGCCGAGGCGGAGAAGTACGGCCTGATCGCCGAACAGGCCGACGCGCTGCTCGGCCTCGGCGAATGCGCCCTGGAGACCGGCGACCTGGAGACCGCCCAGCTGCGGTTCGAGCAGGTCGAGCAGCGGCTCGGCGACGCCCCGCTGCCGGCCCGCGTCCCCGCCCTGCGCGGCCGCGCGACCGCCCACTACCTCGCCGGTGAACTCCGCTACTCCTGCTACCTGTACGAGTCCACGCTCGACGAGCTGAACCGCAACGGCATGCACGACCCCGACGCCCTGCTCCTCCTCTACACCGGCGTCATCGCCCCCTATATGGACATGGGCGCCCACGCCCGCGCCGCCCAGGCCGCCGAGCTGGCCCTCGCGCTCGCCCCGCGGTCCGGTGACCCGGCACTCGTCGCCCGGATGCACCGTTCGGTCGCCCGGACGATGATCGCCGAGGGGCGGATCGCCGAGGCCGACGCGTCCCTCGCCAAGGCCTCCGAGCTCTACCGGCAGCTCCAGATCCGCACCGAGCTGGCCAACTGCCACTGGATGCGCGGCTACCTCCACGCCCAGAACGGCGACTACGCCCGCGCCGAGGAGGAACTGCGCGAGGCCCGCCGGATGCTCTCCGCCAAGCGTGCCGCGCTCTACACCAGCCAGGTCGCCGTCGAACTCGCCGACGTCCTGCACCGCCGGGCCAAGTCCGAGGAGGCCGCCGAGCTGCTCCGCGAGGTGCTCAGCGACCTCAGCTCCGAACGCGGCGCCCTGCACTCCGCCGCCGCGCACCGCCTCCTCGGCATCATCGCCGAGGACCGGCGGGACACGGACGCCGCCGAGGAACACTACGTACGGGCGCTGAGCCTGCTGGAGCGGGCCGGCGCCGCCGGTGACCTGGCCGACCTGTGCCGGCTGCTGGGCGACCTGTACCGCCGCACCGGCCGCGTGGAGGCCGCCCTCGACGCCTACCGCACGGGCCTCGGCCACCGTACGGCCCCCGGTACCACGACTCTCGGCCCGGCGCCGGCACAGCCCCCTCTTTGACGATTCCGGTCTCCCGCACAGCCCCGCTCCCTAACGTGCACGGAGTGGAGACCGAGGAAGTCCGACGGATCACCGGCGTACGGGCGGGACGCGCCGCAGGCGCCCGAGGTGTCTGGCTCGTCGTGCGGGTCCTGTCGTACGTCGTGCCCGGTGGCCTCGCGCTCGTCGCCGTGGTGACCGTCGCCTCCGTGCTCGGGCCGGTGGTCGCGCTCGACCTCGCCACTCCCGCGATGTCCGCCTGGTGGACCGTGTTCACGGCGGTCGTCGTCCAGGGGGTGCCCTTCCTGCTGCTCGGCACCCTGGTGTCGGCGGCGATCGGGGCCTTCGTCCCGGAACGGGTCTTCGCCCGGCTGCTGCCGCGCGACCCCGCGCTCGCCGTCCCCGTCGCGGGCGCGGCGGGTGTCGTCCTGCCCGGGTGCGAGTGCGCGTCCGTACCGGTGGCCGGGAGCCTGATGCGACGCGGTGTGGCCCCGGCAGCCGCCCTCGCGTTCCTGCTCTCCGCCCCCGCGATCAACCCGGTCGTCCTGGTCGCCACCTCCGTCGCCTTCCCCGGCCAGCCGTCGATGGCCCTCGGCCGACTGGTCGCCTCCCTCGCCACGGCCGTGGTCAGCCGAGGGCGCACTGGGATCGGGCGAGGCCTGGCCCCCGGTTCTGGACGCCGGGTCGGTGCGGCGGGTGGCCGGACCGGGGAACCCGTACGAGAAGCGGTGACCGCCCGCCTCAGCCGAGGTCCAGCGAGGCGACCACGCCGCCGTCCTTGTCGTACACCGTGACCTTGCGGGTGATGCCCCGCATGTGGCCGGGGTTCGAGACGCCCTCCTCGACGTCCGCGAGCACGTACCAGCCGCCCCACTCCTCGTTGCCGGCCAGCCGGACGACCGTGCCGTCGAGCGTCCGGCCGTCGTACAGCTCGATCCGCACACCGGCCGCCACGGTCCGGCCGCCGTAGTACAGGCCGGTGAGGAACGACTGTTCGGGGCCCCGCGCCGTCTCCTGCACCGAGGCACCCGGCGTGCTCGTGTCGAGGTTGCCGTCGACCACGCTGCGGAACTCGGGCACCTCCGAGACACCGGGCGTGTCCCCGTACTTGCCCTCCTCGGTCAGCCACATCCGCGTGCCGTCGCCGATGTGCAGCTTCTCGCCCGGTGCGACGACCCGCACCTGTCCGGCCCCGGGGGTGGTGAGACGGGTGGGCGTCGACGAGGCGCTCGCGCTCGGCCGCGGGTCCGGCGGGGCCATGGGCTGCACCGTGGTGGAGGAGCCGTCGGGGCGGAGGGCCAGCACCGTGACCAGCGGGAGCAGCAGCAGCCCGCAGCCCGTGCTCAGCGCGGCGGCCCGGCGCAGCCGTCGACGGCTGCGCCCCTCCCGTTCGATGGCCTCCAGGGGTACGGGCGGGGGCGTGAGACCGTACGCGGCCTCGGCGAACGCCGCCCGCAGCCGCCGCCCGGTCTCGCCGGCGTCACCCATGTCGCCGGTGCCGCCGGTGTCCTCCCGGTCCGGGGCGAGACGCGCGCCGGTGCGGCCCGGCGTGCCCGCACCTCCACCAACTCCCGCTTCTCCTGCTCCTGTTGCTGGCTGTGCCGCGGTGTCCGGGCCGGTCCCGGAGGTCGGGTGGTTCATGGGCGGGCTCCGGGGACGGGTGAGGGTGGCGCCGGGACGAACGGGAGGGAGGGGGCGGAGCCGTGGTCGCGGCGGTCCGCGTGAGCCGCGTCGGCGAACTCGGGGTGGGCGCGCAGGGCTTGCAGCCCCCGGCGTACATGGGTCTTGACCGTGCCGAGCGAGCAGCCCAGCAGCTGGGCGATCTCGCTCTCGCTGAGGTCCTCCCAGAAGCGGAGCACCAGCACGGACCGCTGCCGGGCCGACAGCGCGGCCAACGCCTGGGTGACGGCGGCCCGTTGGGCGATCGACTCGGCGTGACCGGCGTGCCGCTCGTGCACCCGCTCGGGCAGGAACGGGGTCAGCAGGTGCGCCACGCGTCTCTTCCGTACGCGGCTGATGTTGTTGTTCACCAGCGAGCGCCGTACGTAGAAGTCGACGTCGTCGCGGGGTATGCGCCGCCAGCGGGCGTACACCTTCGCCAGGGTGGTCTGCACGAGGTCCTCGGCCTCGTGGAAGTCGCCGGTCAGCATGTGCGCGGTGCGCACCAGACGGGGCCAGGCGGCGGTGGCGTACGCGGCGAAGTCGCCGGCCTCCGGTGCTCCGGGTTTCTCCTGCGGCACGGGCGACGGTCCTCGGGATCGGCAGCGGGTTCGGGAACGGGTTCAGGAACCAAACAGAACGGATCGGAACGGATCGGAACGGGGGAGCGTGCGGTGCGGGAGCGGGACGGTCACGCCCGCTCCCCGCTCCCGCTCCCGCTCCCGCACCCGCTCCGGTCGGGTCAGCGCAGGCGCAGCTGGGAGTAGACGCCGCCCTTGGTGTCCAGGACGGTCACACCGCGCAGGAACTCCTCCCCGTCGTCCGCCGCGGGCAGGTCGGCGATGGCGTACCAGACGCCCCAGCCCGGCTTGCCGGGCAGTTCGAGCAGCTTGCCGTGGACCGTGCCCGTGCTCGTCCGGACCGCCACGCGGGAGGCGGTCCCCTTACCCCCGTAGTAGACGCCGGAGAGGTAGTAGCGCCCCTCGAAGGCGGACGCCTGGAGCGACACTCCCGGCCGGCTCCGGTCGATGTTGCCGTCGACGACGCTCCGGAACTGCGGGAAGTCGGGCAGGTCCGGCTCCATCCAGTGCTTGCCCTCCTCCGTCAGCCAGAACTCGAATCCCGGCGCGGCCACGACGTGTTCACCGGGCAGGACGATGCGCGGGGTCGGCGCCTTTCTGGCTGCCGCCTTCGCGGCGGCGGCCTCCGCCACCGCCACCGTCGTGCCGACGCCGTGCGCCGCCTCCCCCCGCGAGGCGGCGTACGACGTCGTCGACGCCCCCGCCAGCAGCGTGGTCAGCGCTGCGACGGCGACGAGTGTGTGCATCCGTGTCACGGTCATGAACGGACGACCCCCAAAGGTGTGTTGGTCCAGGTGCTTGGTCTGACACTCCTGAAACCCATGAGGTGTACGGGACGGATGACACCGGCGGAAGTATTTTCTCCGGCTTCTCGCGACGCCTTCGTGTGCCGACCGCTTCCTCCTATGCCGTCCGTCCGATGGTGAAGTGCCGGGTGAGGCCCGCGCCGACCTCGATGGTGACTTTCGTGCCGGGCTGCCAGGAGGTACGCGGGCGGAAGTCGACGCGCTGCCCGTCGGCCGGTCTCCGGTCCTCGACCCAGCCCCAGGAACCCTCGGAGCCGACGTCCGTGGTGACCTTCAACTGCCGTTCCACCGCCACGCGTTCCGCCTTCGGCACCGGGCGGGCGAAGGTGACGGATATCGGCGTGCCGACGCCCACGGTCTGGCCCTCGGCGATGTTCACCCGCACACCGTCGAAGACCGGCGGCGGCGTGGGAGGGGTCTCCACGTGCACGTTCTCCGTGTCGGCCGCGTCCGCCCGGGCCTGGGCTCTCGGTATCTCGCTCGGCCCCTCGACCCGCACTCCCTCCCCGCTCCCCGCACACCCCGTCAGCGCGAGCGCGAGCGCGCACACGACCATCGCGACCCCGTTCCTCGCGGCCCTGTTCCTCATGGCCCTGCTCCCCGTGGTCATGGTCTCCCCCAGTTGCTGTCGGCGATGTGTTTCGATGGGCTCGGGCGTACGTTCGGGACCTGTACGCACGACGGGGGCGACCGGGTTGCATGGCGATGCACGGGACTTCTGACGACGGCGGGGGCATGACCGAGGAAGAGTTCGACGCGTTCTACGCCACCGCGTTCCCCCGACTGACCGGCCAGCTCTACGCCTTCACCGGGGACCACGGTGAGGCGCAGGACGTGGTGCAGGAGGCCTTCGTACGGGCGTGGGACCGGCGGCGGGACTTCCTCGCGGAGGGAGCGCCCGAGGCGTGGATCAGGACCGTGGCGATGCGGCTCGCGGTGAGCCGGTGGCGCCGGGCCCGCCGCTGGCTGGAGCTGGTGCGCCGCGATCCGCCCCCGGAGCACGCGCCGGGACCCGATCCCGAGCGGGCGGTGCTGGTCGAGGCGTTGCGCAGGATTCCGGAGGCCCAGCGGATGGCAGTGGTTCTGCACCATCTGTGCGACTTGAGTGTCGAGGAGGTAGCCTCCGAGACCGGTGCCCCCGTGGGCACGGTCAAGGCCCGGCTGTCCCGTGGCCGGGCGGCGCTGGCGCGCGAACTGGCCCCCGGCGAGGGTGCGAAGGAGGACGGCCGTGTTCGATGAACTCACCGTCCGGCTGCGCGCGTTGGCCGAGTCCGCCGAGTCGGTGCCGCCCGGGTCCGGCGCCGAGGTCCGCGCCACCGCCGGACGACGTCGTCGTCGACGCCGTACGACCGCCGCGGTCGCGGGCGGCTGCGCTGCGGCCGGCCTGGCCGCCGTCCTCACCCTCAACGCCGTCTCGCACGGGACCGAGCAGCTCCCCTCCACGACGGCGAGCATCCCGCCGGGCGCCACGGCCGAGGCTCCCGACGCCACGGTCGACCTCTCCCGCCGTGTCCTCACCGTCGCCGGTCGCGAACTGCCCATCTCGGCAGGCACGTTGGAGACACCGACCCCGACCGGCCGGATGACCGTCACAGCCAAGGCCGACGTCAGACTCGTCCCCGGCGCGACGCTCGGCTTCGGCGACGAGTACGACGGGCAGCTGACGTGGGTCCTGGAACTGACCCCGGTCGGGACGGCCGCCCCGGCCGCCGCAGATGCCACCGGCGAGTCGGCCCTGACCGAGGCGACTGCCGGTACCGACACGAACACCGGAGCCGGCCCTTTTGACCCGGCCGACCCCGACCCCGACGCCGACCCCGACCCCGAGACCGCCCCGACCGACGCAACCGGCACTGGTGGGCGGGCGAGCCCGGCTCCGACGCTGACCCCGGGCGACAGCGCGGTCTGGATCGCCGCCCTCCCCCACAACGAGAAGGCCCCCGGCACCTTCGACATGACCTCCGGCTGGATCGGCCTGCGCACCACGGACGCCCGCTGGCTGTACGGCCGCCTGACCACGGGCGCGATCGTGGACATCCGGGGCACCTCCCCCACCCCGCCCACGACGCCCCCCACCTCCACCCCCACCTTCCCTCCCATCCCCTCTCGCACGTCCTCCGGGTGACCGACCGGCCACCTCCCCGGGAAGCCCCGCCGCTGTCCGGGGGACCACCTCACCCGTACGCCCCTGTGCGCTGGTGGGCGGCCACGAGCGGTGTTGGCGTAGGTACGGCAACGTCGTGCTCTCGGGAGGCTCCGCCATGCGTCGTCCGTACCGTGTTCTCGCCCGGGTCATGGCCCTAGGGATGCTCGCGGGGGCGGCGGCCTGCGTCGTGGACGACCCCGGGCACCCCCGCGGCTTCCCCGAGGCCGCCTCCGTCGAGGAGACCACGGCCTCCGCCTCGCCCACCGCCCCGGCGACCCCCGCACTCACCGACGCCCGCGCCCGCAGCGCACTGCTGCGCCAGGACGATCTCGGCGACGCCTGGTCCGACACCCAGGGCGCGGCGACCTGGCGGGACGGCCTCCTCAAGGGCCGCACCGACCGCCCCGAGTGCCAGGCGCTCCTCGACGCGGTCTACGCCGAGGACGTCCTCGGCGAGCCCAGGGGCGGCACGGCCGTCACCGGCTTCGACGACTACGAGTACGGCGCCCAGCTGCGCTACCAGGTCGGCGCGTACGACAAGGCCGATGTCGACGCCCGCCTCCGTCGCCTCGGCCAACTCGTCGACACCTGCGGGGAGTTCACCATCACCGGTGTCCAGGGGCGGGAGTACGGCGCCGAGGTCACCCCCGTCGAACTGCCCGGCAACCTCGGTGACGCCCGCCAGGGCCTGCGGCTGGTCGTCAGCGGTGGCCTGGAGGGTGAGGACAGCGCCCTCACCCTCGACCTCGCCACGGTACGCGTGGGCGACACCGCCGCCCTGCTCACCCACGGCGGCCTCTACGGCATCGACGACACCGCCACCACCGAGGCGGCGAAGGCCGGCATCAAACGCCTCCAGAGCCTCCTGAAGGAACAGGCGGAGAAGACGGAGAAGAAGGGCAAGAAAAAGGAGCCGAAGAACGCACCGAAGAACGAACCGAAGAAGACCCCCAAGCCTCAGAAGAAGGACACCAAGGCACCGTCCGACGAGCAGTCCACGGACTCCGGTGACGAGGGGTCCTCGGACGAGGCCCTGGGGCAGCGGCCCACCATCCGCACCGGAGCACTCGCCGCCTCCGCTACCCCTCCTCCTCCAGCATCGGCGTGACCACGCTCCGCACGTCCTCCTGGGACACCGTGCTCTGTACGGCCCCGGCGATCCGGCCCGCGCGGTCGACAAAGAGGGTGAAGGGCAGGATCCGCGGGTTCACGAGTCCGTCCGGCAGCTTCAGGAACTGCTTGCCGCCGGGGTCGTGCAGGCTCGGGTAGGACAGGTCGAGGTCCCGCTGGAAGGCGAGCGCGTTGGGCCGGGACGCGTCCGTGCTGACGCCCAGGACCTGTACGTCCCGCGTCTTCAACTCCTGCTGCGCACGGTCGAGATCGGGCGACTCGACGCGACAGGGTCCGCAGGTGGAGGCCCAGGCGTTCACGACGACGACCTGACCCCGGTAGTCGGAGAGGCGGACGGATCCGCCGTCGACGGTGCTGCCCGCGAAGTCGGGCGCGGCGGGCCGCTCGCCCACGGGGATGCTCTTGAACAGCCCGCCCCGTGCACCCGGTTCACCCCGTTCCCCCTGTTCGGCCTGTTCGCCCTGTTCCACATCGGTCGGCAGCGGCTTCGGCGTGGCGCAGCCCGTCATCACGAGCCCGGCCACCACCACGCACAGGGCCGCACGGGGGTTGGTTCTCATCGCCGTACAGCTTAGGCAACGCCCCTGGGGAGCCTGCCGATCGGCCCCGTGGAGCCGGCTGGGACACTGGTCCGGCCACCGGTTGACCGCCGGTGACGTACGGGGATGCGAGGAGCGCAGATGATCACGCCTTGGCGCAGGGCGGTCGAGTACGCGGCCGTGGTGACCCTTCCCTCCTGGCTGTGGGGGACGGCCGTGCTGAGCGTGGGGGCCGGAGGGGTGACGGCGGTCGGCGGGGGACTGCTCTTCCCGCTGGTGGCGGTGGCCGTGCTGACGGTGGTCCGCAAGGCGCTGCCCGCGTTGTCGCGCTGGCGCACCGCGACCATCGACACGTCGGTGTACGCGGTCCTGTATCTGCTGTGCCTGGTGGCGAGCGGCCTGTGGGCGGGTGACGGGACGGCCGACGCGGTGGACTGGGCCTTCGTGATGATGACCGTCGCCCTGCTCGACCTGCAGTTCCTGATGGCTCTGGGCCTGTGCGCCTGGCGCTACGACCGGCTCGTCCCGACGGCCCCCTCGGGCCGTCTGAGCGGTGGCCCCCGCGTGGTGTGACACGGCCTCGCCCCGCGGCCGCCGCACCGGATCCCGTCAGCGCGGGGCGGCGTCGGCGGCGGACACGCACTCGTCGTCGGGCGCCCGCTCGATCGGCCTGACCACGTCGCTGAGGTCCACCAGGACGCCGTCGATCGCCGTGACCCGGTCGTCGACGAAGGCCTGTACGGCGGGGGTCCGGCCGTAGGTGACGAGGACGCGGTAGCCGGAGCCCGTGGAGCGGTCCTCCCGGAAGACCCAGTCGACGCCGTCGACCTCGACGCACGGGTCGGGGGTCTCGGCCGGCGGTTCCAGGCCGCAGCGCAGCACCACGCCACCGTTGCCCCAGGAGGCCACGCCGGTGACGGAGACGGGGTCGCGGGACTCGCCCGCGATCCGGTCGGGGTAGCGGTCGGCGATCCGGGCGCAGGCCGGGTCCTCGGCGCGGGCGGCCGGCCGTAGGTCCAGGGCGGGTGAGGAGACCTCCCGGGCCACGAGCGGTACGGCGACCAGCACCGCTCCCATGGCTGTCCCGATCGCGATCCGGGCACGCCGGGAAGGGCGTCTCATCCGTCAACTCCTGCGGTGGGTCGTGTGGGTCGTGTGGGTCGTGTGGGTCGTGTGGGTCGTGTGGATCGTGGTGATGGCGGTACGTCATGGTGACGGCGAAGGAGGGGCCCGCTGACGGGCCCCTCCGCTCAGACCAACGCGCTTCAGCGAATGGTCAAAATTTCCACAAGTGAACGCCAAAACGCGGCGGTGGATCAGACTGCGGACGCCCGGGCGAGCCGGGACAGGGGAGCGGCGGAACCGCACGCGCACCGTGGATCGGCACACAGCAGCTCGTGGGCGAGGACGGAGAGCACCGCGGCCTGCAGCCGTGTCTGCTGTTCCAGCTTCTCCACTATGCGGGCGACATGCGCCTTCACCGTCCGCTCGGCGATGCCGAGCTCCCTGGCCAACTGCCGGTTGCCCAGGCCCGTTCCGAGCAGCAGCAGGACTTCCTTCTCCCGTTCCGTCAGGGTCTTGAGCCTGCTGATGTCGCGAACCGGATCGGCCCCCGTGCGCCGGTAGGCGCAGGCCGTGTCTCCTACGTCAGACCTCTTGGTCATGGGTCGGACCTTCCCGATGCCGCTTTCCCGACAGAGCCCCGTGCCCCGGGTGCGGCGGCGATCTCCCTCCAACTTAGCGTCCGCTACTGACAAGAAGCACCCCCGTAATGACACGGGCACGTCACAGAGGGCCATCCCCGGGCCCGAGCCGTCGCCGCGACACCCGGATCGCCGCGACACCCGGACCGCCGCGATCATCCACGGCTGACCGGCGGACCCATCGAGCGCCAGGTCCCCGGCTTGGCGCCCCAGATGTAGACCGCGTCGTCCTCGTGCATGACGTGCCACAGGCGTTCGGCGTCGGCGTAGCGGAGGTTCACACAGCCGTGGGAGCCGCCTCGGAAGAGGTCGTCGAGGACGCCGTGGAAGGCCTGGCCGTCGTTGAAGAACTGGGCGAAGGGCATCGGCGCGTTGTTGTACAGGTCGGAGAAATGGTCGCGGTTCCTCCAGTAGACCGTGTGCCAGCCGGTACGGGTCTCCTCGCCGTCCTTGCCGGTGCGCGCGGGCACCGGCGCGTAGATCACCTCCTTCCCCCGCTGCACCCACACGAGCTGCCGGTCCAGGTCCACGCACGTCACCTGGTACGTCCGCACCGGACACTTCCCGGCCGCGTTGGGGTTGGCGCGGGCCTGCACCACCAGCATCGTGCGGTAGGTGGCGAGGCCCGCGTAACCGTCGGCCGGCTTCACGCCCGTACGCTGCTGGAAGGCGCGGATGGCCACGCAGTCGGCGGTGGACTGCCTGCCGTCCGCCGGGAGCTTGAGATGGCGTTCCAGGTCCCACTGGTAGGGACCGGTCCGCGCCGCGCACTCCGGCGCGGGCGCCGCGGAGTCGACGGGCGCCGACGCGCCGGCGGGTGCCGCCGTCCACCCCATCAGGGCGGACGACAGCACCGCGACCACACGTATCCGGCTCCTCTGGGTCCTGCGGGCCTTCCGTGTCCTTCGTCTCGTCAACGCGGCCTCCGGTACTCGCTCACTCGCCGAACCCCCTCCCAGAGATACGGCATGCGGCCCGCCCCGGAGACGTCCTGCTGGGCCGAACGGGCACCGCCGTCAGGGCGTCAGCACTTCTTGCCCTTGCAGGCCTCGCCCCGTGCGTTGAAGAGCTTCACCAACAGCCCGTTGCCGTGGGAGGCGTTCCGCGGGGTGAGGACGTACGGCCCGGTGACCGGCCGTCTCGGTTTGAGGTAGCCCTCGGGGACGTCCGTCTCCACCAGGAAGTACGTGCCCGGCAGGAGCGAGCCGAAGGAGCAGCGGCCGCTGCGGGAGGTGGCGCAGTCGTTGACGAACCGGTCCTTGCGCAGGCCGTGGCGCTGGAGGCCGCGGACGCCGTTGGTGTCCTGCCACAGCTCGAACACCGCGCCGGGCAACGGCCTGGCGCTCTTCTTGTCGAGCTTGACGAGCGTCAGCCGCACCGACTGGGTGAGACCGGCGTCGACCGTGTGGTTCACATGGCCGGCGTCGCCGACCCGGACCGTGGTCCGGCCGTGGGCGTCGACGTCGGAGTCGATCGCACGGTTCGAACCTGCGCCCTTGACCGTCCACTTGAGCGAGGCGCGGCTCGGACGGCCCGGCAGCGCGTTCGTGTCGACGCCGCCGTGGTCGAAGGAGACCCGGTAGGTGGTGTTCGGCCGCAGCCCGCCCCGGCCCTGGCTGCCGATGTAGTACTCGCCGCGTGCGTCCGTGTACGTGACGAGGTCCGGGCCGGACGACGACGTCGGGTCGAGCGTCACCTTCACGCCCTTGACCGGCGGCTCGGACGGGTCCTGGACGCCGTCGCCGTCGGTGTCGAACCAGACGCGGTTGCCGACCTGGACGGGCGCCCGGTCGCAGATCAGCTCCAGGTCGGCGAGGCCGTTGCCCTCGCCGAACAGCATGGCGCGCTGCGCGGCGTCGGCGCTCCAGGTCCGCTGGACCAGGAGGTTGCCCTCGGTCTTGCCCTTGGTGGCGTTCCAGCGGCGCACGCCCTGCTCCCAGGGGTTCCCGTCGAACGGGGAGTGGACCGTGCTCCACAGCTTGTTCCGGTACGGCTGGAGGGCCGTGCCGCCCTGGGTGACCTGGTCCATGTGGGCGTCCGCGAGCCTCGTCGAGTCGGCGTAGAACTCGCCGTGGCCCGGCCCCTCGTCGTTGTGGGGGAGCGCGCCGTAGAGCGCGTCGCACCGGGCGTTGTTCTCCAGCGTGTACGTCTTCCGGGTCGTGCACACCCGCAGCACGTCACCGGCGGCGACGGCCCTGACCTTGGAGGCGTCGCGGGGGGCGTTGAAGGGGTACGTCGCCGTGCCCTGCATGTCGGCGAACCGGTCGCGGAAGCCGAGGATCAGGTCGCCGTTGTCGGCGATCTCGATGTTGGACAGGATCGGCTGCGGCGCGGAGACGAAGGAGAGCCGGCCGGGGGTGGGCACACGCTGGTTCCACGCCTCCCACATGGCGCTCAGCGGGCTGCCGACGCTGGAGGGCTTCGTGCAGCGGGGCGCGGTCGCGGGCGTGCCGGTGAACCGGTAGGCGCAGCCGCGCGGGTAGTTCATGGCCGTCTTGAACAGTGGGCGGAACGAACCCCGGGTGAACTCGTAGACGTGCGAGGTGACCTGGGAGGGGTCGCCCCACGGGGCGCTCCTGGTGACGGTGTTCTCCGCGCCGCACACCCCGCCGACGAGGACCCGGCCGCCGCGCACCCCGATGCCGTACGGGTGCCAGTAACCGGCGCACTCCTCCGGGCGGGGGATGACGTGCGAGCGGTAGGTGCCCGGGTAGACCCCGTCGCCGGTGCCGCGGATCGGCACGGAGTACAGGCGGGAGTCGTTGAGGCTGACCGCGTAGAGGGTCTTGCCGTCACCGGAGACGTCGACGTCGCCGATGCCCTCCCGGCCGACCCTGCTGTAGACCGGGTTGTCGCGCAGCCAGTCCTCGGCCTCGTCGTGCTCGGTCAGCAGGCCCGGCAGGGTGACGAAGGTGCTCACCCCGGAGGCGCTGTTGCGGCGGTAGATGGTGTTGGTCGCGCCCGCCGGCCCGTACGCGGCGTGCCGCTTGACCAGTGTGCCCAGGTACGTGTTGCCGGTCCGGTCGTTGCCGATGCCGAACACGGCCCCCTGCTGCTGGTTGTTGGTCAGCCGGGTGACCGTGCCGCCGGGGTGGGTGTCGGAGAAGTTCCCCGAGAACCGCACCAGGCCCTTGTGGGTGTCGGGCGCGTCGCCCTTGGTGAGGTTGCAGGTCACCAGGTCCGGGTTCTCCTGGCAGTAGAGCCCCGGCTCCCAGAAGCCGGTCGTGTACATCGTGTTCCGGCCCCTGGAGACGTTCACGAAACCGACGCTGCTGCGCATCACGCCCGGTCCGTCGCCGAGGCCCGCGATCGCCGGCTGCAGGGTGCGGGAGTCGGGGTTGTAGGCCTGGACGCGGTACTTGCCGCCGCGCAGCGCGGAGGCCGTCGGCTGGAACCAGGCGACGCCGTACGCGTTGGTGGTCCGGGTCTCCACGGTGCCGTGGTCGTCGGTGAGCGTGACCCGCACACCGGCCCGGCCCTTCTCCAGACTGTGGTCGTACGTCCCGTCAAGGTCCACGTCATTGACGACCCGTACGGTCACGTTGCCGTCGCCGGGTGCCCTGCCGTCCGCGGTGCCACTGGCGCCGGGGGCGGCAGGGACGGCGGGGGCCGCCTCGCCGGCCAGTCCGACCACCAGCGCCGCCGTGACGGCCAGGGCCAGGCCCACACCCCCCGGTGTTCTTCGCTTCACCACGTCCCTCTTCTCCCTGATGTCCTGCCTAGGCGACGGAGCCCGGTGCCCGAAGCCGACGCCTGCATTCATATGAAGTGCCAACCGTCACTAATCAGGCTGAACGGGGCACGGGAGGGGGAGGGGAAGGCGGGCGCGATGCCGGAAATGTGGAGATTCGGGGGAGGTGGAGGGGTGCGGGAGGGGGGGGCGGGGGAGGCGGTACGGGACGCGACCGGGCCCGGCGGGTTCATCCGCTCGGACCAGCGGAGGGGTCCCCGCATGGCGTACTCGGCGGATTGCCGGTAGGTCAGAACGAATGTTCCGTGAGTGCCTGTTCCGTGAGTGCCTGTTCCGCCCAGATCACCTTGCCCTCCGGGAGGAAGCGGGTGCCCCAGCGTTGGGTGAACTGGGAGATGAGGAACAGGCCGCGGCCGCCCTCGTCGGTGGTGCGCGGGTGGCGCAGATGGGGCGCGGTGGCGCCGCCGTCGAACACCTCGCAGATCAGGGTGCGTTCGAGGACGAGCCGGAGCCGGATGGGCCCGGCGGCGTGCCGGATCGCGTTGGTGACCAGCTCGCTGACGATCAGTTCGGTGGTGAACGCCAGCTCGTCCAGCCCCCATGCCCCGAGCTGCCGCGAGGTGGTCTTGCGGGCCTCCGCGACCAGCGCCGGGTCGGCCGGCAGCTCCCAGGACGCGACCCGGTGCGCGGGCAGGCGCCGGGTACGGGCGAGGAGGAGGGCGACGTCGTCGGTGGGGCGGGCCGGGGCGAGGGAGTCCAGGACGCGCTGGGCGTGCCGTTCGAGGGACGGCTCGGGCCGGGCCAGGGCATGGCACAGCGCCTCCCGCGAGGCCCCGGCGAGCAGCCCGTCGGTGTGCAGGGCGATGACGGTGCCCTCGGCGAGGTCCAGCTCCAGCGCCTCGAAGGGCTGCTGGTCGACGCCGAGCGCGGGCCCCTCGGGAAGCTCGGGGAAGGTGATCGTGCCGTCCGGGGCGACCAGGGCCGGGGCGAACGGCCCGGCGGCGGCCATGGCGCAGCTGCCGGACACCGGGTCGTGGACGACGTACAGACAGCGCGCCCCGACCGTCTGGCGGCTGCCCCCGCCCGGCTCGGCACCTTCCTGCCGCGCCGACTTCGCCACCATGTCGTCGAGGTGGGCGAGCACCTCGTCCGGCGGCAGGTCGAGGTCGGCGAGGGTGCGTACGGCCGTACGGAGGCGGCCCATGGCGGCGGCGCCGTCGATGCCGTGGCCGGCCACCTCGCCGACGACGAGGGCGACACGGGCGCCGGAGAGCGGGATGACGTCGTACCAGTCGCCGCCGAGGCCGGTCAGTTCGTCGGCGGGCCGGTAGCGGACGGCGACCTCGGCCGCGTCCTGCTCCGGCAGCCGGCGCGGCAGCAGGCTGCGCTGGAGGGCGAGGGCGGCGTCGCGCTCGCGCGTGTACCGGCGGGCGTTGTCGACGCAGACGGCGGCCCGGCCGACCAGTTCCTCGGCGAGGCCCAGGTCGACCGCGTCGAAGGGGTCGAGACGGTCGCGCCGGAAGAACGTGGTGATGCCGAGCGTGATGCCGCGCGCCCGCACCGGAACGATCATCACACTGTGCAGTCCGAGTGCCTCCGCGGGCACCGTGGGGCCGCCCGGGACGGCTCTCGCCCACTCCGCCGACAGGGGGTCAAGTCGCGGCTCGGACCACGAACGGCCCTCGACCAGCGCCCGCACCGGGGGCGATCCGGCCGCGTAGGAGGCGACCGCGCCGATCTCCAGGACGGCCTCCGGCACCCCGTCGTGCACGGACTGCTGGGCGATCCGCCGCAGCGGGACGGAACCGTCGCCGAGGGGCCCCGGCTCGGCGCCGCGCAGCACCGAGTCCAGCAGGTCCACGGTCACGAAGTCGGCGAGCGCCGGTACGACCACGTCCGCCAGCTCCTGCGCGGTCCGCCGTACGTCGAGGGTGCGGCCGATGTGCTCACCGGCGCGGTCCAGCAGGGCGAGCCGGGTGCGGGCGCGGTGCCGCTCCGACACGTCGACCACCGTGTAGTACACGCCGATGGGCCGCCCGTGGTCGTCCTCCAGCCGGGTGAACGACATCGCGTGCGCGGTCTCGCGGTACGGCGCCGACCGCACCCGGCCCACGTGCTCGTAGTCCAGCACCGGGACGCCCGTCTCCAGCACCTTCCGCATCTGCGCCTCGATGCGCTCGGCGTCGAGCCCCGGCTGGACCTCCGCGAGCCGCAGCCCCACCCGCTCGTGCGCCAGGCCGCCGCCGAACCGCTCCAACGCCGCGTTCGACCACACGAACCGCAGCTCCGTGTCCACGATCGCTATCCCGACCGGCGACCACGCGGTCATCCGCTCCAGCACGGTCCGACTCATGTCCCACCCGGGCGCCTGAGTGGCATCGGACACGAGCGCGACCCAGTGAGCGGGCTTGAGGGGGTCGGGGGAGGGAGGGGGCGAGGCCGGGGACAGGGAGGGTGACGCGGATGAAGGCGGAGACGGGGAGGGGGAGGCGGGGGCCGACGGTGAGGACGGGGAGAGCGGGGAGAGCGGGGAGGGGGAGAAGGGCAGGCGGGCGGATGGGGACGCGGTGGGGGGTGGGGAGTCCGGGGCGGGGGTGGTCTGCCGGGCGGTGGGGCCGCTGGAGTGCCGGGCGGCGGGCCAGGCGTCGCGCTCCCGCGCGGTGGGGGACGCCGGCGGCCGGGGGGCTCCCTGCACCGCCGGTGGTGCGGTCTGGGGTGATGTGGTCCGGGGAGGGGCGGGCTTGGGCGGGTGAGGGCTCGGCTTGAGCGGGCTCCCGGTGTTGCCCCCGGCCGGCCATGTGTCGACCTCCCGCGCGGGGGCGCGCCCCACCTCGGGCGAGGTCGCGGACCGGCCCGGGGACGCGGGTGGCGTGTCACCTCGGGGTGCGTCGAGGCCACCGGCACGCGGCGCGGGCCGGACTCCGGAAGCGGACGCCGAGGCCCGCGCACCGGCGTCACGCCCGAAGCCACGGGCACCGGGCGAACCGGAACTGGGGGCACCCGCCGGATCGGTACCGGGCGAACCGGTACCAGGGGCACCGGCTGTCAAAGGCGCCGTACCCGCTGACGGCGCTTCTGCCTCCGCCCGGCCTGGCGTGGGTGTCGGCGCCTCGCGGGTGGGGACGACGCGGACCATCACCTTGATGGGGTGTCCGTCGCGGTGGCGGGCGGTGAGGATGCCGGACCAGCCGCCGAGCGCGCGATGGGTTTCGGCCAGTGCGCCGATGCGTTCGCCGTCCTTGTCGACCAGGAGCGTACGGACGCTGCGGCCCAGGATCTCGGCCGCGGGATACCCGAAGAGCCGCTCGGCGTCCCGGGTCCAGCTCGTCACGAACCCGTCCGCGTCGATCAGCAACGGCGCGGCGTCGGCCACGTCGAAGCGCTGACGGGAAACGGCACTGTCCCTGCTGGTCCCCACGGCGACCCTCTCTGTCGCTGAGACGCCCTCAGGCCCCATTATTCACCTTGTGTGATCGCAGGTAGGCCAACTTGTGACGGCGCACATCGCACGACCGCACGCCACGGCGCACGAACCGGCACGCACTCGCCCCCACAAGGCCCCGCCGAGCCCCTGACGGGCCTTGCAGGATAGGGACGAAGCCGCCCACACGACCAGCCGCAGCCGCACACGGAGCCGCCCCAGCCGCCGACCCCCGATGCAGCCGTACGCCGGTAACGCGCCCCCGTACGCCCCCCGAGCTCCCACGTACGGAACCGACCGCCCCCTCCGCGAGAGGGATGCGGAGGGGACGGAGAGATGGCCGATTCGAACCTGTCGGCCCGGCCTGGCGTCAGCAGTCACGGAACTCCGGTGACTGGTTGAGGATCTGCGACCGCAGCGAGGTGAAGCGGACGTACGTCTCGCCGCCGCGGGCCTCCGGTGGGAAGACCGCCACCCGGTGGCAGTTCTGGAAGGCGAGCGCCACCCCGAAGTGCCGCTCCAGGCTTCCCCGGATCGCGTCGCTGGACAGCGCCCGCAGCAGCTGGCCCCGCTCCTTCTCCGACGGCGGCGGCGTCCGGTTGTCGGCGAACGGGGCCGCACCCGCCCGCAGTTCACCGACGAGCGAGGCGATGAGCTCGTAGGCGTACGGCAGCGACGTACGCACCGTTTCCACGAACTCCTCCTCCCGCACCTCGCCCTTCTCGGCATCGGCGAGCAACTGCGGGGAGACGTCGAGCGACATGACTGTTCCTGTTCTGAGCAGAGGGAGACTAGGGAGCTATGGAGGGGACGGCCGCCCCGGCGGGGGGCCCGGCAGGGGCTGTGGCGGCGGCGAGCGCCTCCGGTCCGTGGTGGAACTCGGGGTCCACCTGGGCGGCCAGATCGTGCCCGGTGGCGTCGTTGGCCCAGGCGGCGGCGTTGCGGAGGTGGAACTCGACGGCGTGGCGCTGGAAGGTGGCCCAGTCCTTGGTGCGGGCGTCCACGGCGTCCTTCAGCCGGGTCAGCGCGTGCAGGTTGTGCGACTCCAACTCGCCCTGTTCCCGCCCCTGTTCCTGAGCGCGGACGTACGACGACTGCTCGCAGTACGCCAACAGGTCGTCGCCCACGTGCTCCTTGAGGAAGAGCAGGTCGTCCTCGCCGGTGACCTTGTTGCCGACGACCGCGATCGGGATGCCGAACTCGGCGGCGTGCTCCCGGTACTGCCGGTACACGGAGACGCTCTTCCGCGTCGGCTCCACGACCAGGAAGGTCATGTCGAACCGGGTGAAGAGCCCGGAGGCGAACGCGTCGGCGCCGGCGGTCATGTCGACCACGACGTACTCACCGGGCCCGTCGACGAGATGGTTGAGATACAGCTCCACCGCGCCGAGCTTGGAGTGGTAGCAGGCCACCCCGAGATCGCTCTCGTCGAACGCGCCGGTGACCATGAGCGGCACCCCGCCCACGCGCTCGACGTGCCGGGTGTGCAGGTCGTCGTCGCCGAGGAGCCGCAGCAGGCGGGACCCACGGCCCGGCGGGGTCGTCTTGACCATCGCCTCGCGGGAGACGATCCGCGGGTTGTCGCCGCGCAGCAGGTCCTTGATCTCGCCGGTGCGCGAACTCAGCGGGGGCGCCCCGAAGTTCGCGTCCTCGTCCAGACCGAGCGCGTGCGCGAGGTGCTGGTTGATGTCACCGTCGATCGCCACCAGCGGCGCGCCCGACCGGGCGAGGTGCCGGGCGAAGAGCGCGGAGAGCGTCGTCTTGCCGCTGCCGCCCTTGCCTACGAAGGCCACACGCATGGACCGTCACCCCGCTCGCCCTCGGCGGCACCCTTGACGCCGATAATGAAAATGGATGTCATGAACGTAGATTCGGGAGCGGGGGACGTGATTGTCAAATCCGTCCCATATCAACTCACCTCGCCGACCGGCGAGTTGGTGAACCCTTTGCGGTCAGGCGGCCCGGCGTTGGGACGCGCATGAGGCCCTCATGGGTCACCGGCCCGACCGGCGTTTCCCGAGGTTGACAGCCCCTACCCCTTGGTAAACGATGTCACCACCCTGTGGCTCAAGTGACCCCTGAGCCCGGTGTTTTCTTCGACCACTCAACCCCCGGCGCGGCCTCCGGCAGCCTCGTGCTGCCGTGCTGCCGCCGTGCCCAGGGGTCTCGTACGCACCGACGTTCCGAGTTCGAGAATGGGATCCGCATGTCCATAGTGAGACGTGTCATCGTGAGCCGCCTGGTGGGGACGGGCATCGCCGCTCTTGCGCTGAGCGCGGCGGTCTCCGGCCCGGCGTTCGCCCATGAGACACCCGGCGGCGGCGACGGCTGGGGCAAGAAGAGCTATGCCCCCGGCCAGGGCGCGGGCACGCCCACCGAGACCGACCGCTGCGAGTTCTCGCTGGACGGAGTGAAGTTCGCCGACTGGGTCAAGCTCGACGACCAGAACCTCAAGCCCACCGACGACGGCAAGGTCCACATCAAGGTCCGCGCCGCCTCCGACGCCACGACCTGCACGGTCTCCCTCGCGTCCTACCTCGCCCACGGCCCCACCTTCGCCACCTCCGGCGAGCAGGTCTTCGTCGACTTCGACACCGTCACCGTCAAGCAGGGCGCGACGGACTCCCTCGACATCGCCGTCCCCGACGCGGGCTGCTACGCCCAGATCGACCTCTACCGGGGCGCCGTGAAGTTCGACGGCAAGCTCGACGCGAAGGACGGCTTCGAGCACGGCGACGTCCCCAAGGGCCCCGACCGCCCGGTCATCAAGGACAAGCTGATCGCGGCCTGGAACGGCGGCACGAAGGACTGCACGGCCGACGAGCAGCCGCCGGCCGAGGAGAACCCGCCGGCGGAGGAGCAGCCCCCGGCGGGCGACCAGCCGCCCGCCGAGGAGAACCCGCCCGCCGACGAGCAGCCGCCGGCCGACGAGAACCCCCCTGCGGACGAGAACCCGCCCGCCGAAGACACCCCGAAGACGGACTCCTCCCCCTCCCCGTCCCCCTCGGACTCCACCCCGGTCGCCCCGTCCCCCAACGGCGGCGAGCCCGGCGACCTCGCCGAGACGGGCGGCGGCAACGCCATCCCGATCGCCATCGGCGCGGCGGGCCTGGTGGCCGCGGGCGGCGCGATCTTCCTCGTGACCCGCCGCCGGGGCACGGGCCGCACGGGCGCGTGACGGTCGTGACGGGCGCGTAGCCCTTGTCTCGACGATGCGGTGCCCCCCCACCTCCACGGAGGCGGGGGGCACCGCATCGGTGTGTCCGGCGGGCGGACGCCGGGAGGGCGTTCGCTTCGTGATCTACGCGGGCGGGCCACACCACCGGCGCGTCCTGCCCAAGCTTGCCGAGCGCGCACCCCGAGCGTCGGCCCCGGCCAGGCTCACCACCCGCAGCGGGGTTAACTCTTGCATTAACATTGTGGCCGTGGCTCAATGGGAAGTGGTTCTCGTCGGGGAAGTCGCGGCGTGGTTCGAAGCACTGGCCGAAGAGGACTGGGACAGCTCTGAACAGGTAGAAGACGCTATCGACATGTTGGCGGCTACGGGCCCGACGCTCGGCCGTCCGCTGGTGGATCGGATCAAGGGTGCTGAGAACCATCACCTGAAAGAGCTGAGGCCGGGATCATCCGGGAGTAGCGAGATCCGCATCCTCTTCGCCTTCGATCCTGTACGCCGGGCGGTGCTGCTGGTGGCTGGCGACAAAGCCGGAAACTGGCAGCGCTGGTACGACATCAACATTCCGCTTGCTGAAGAGCGGTACCAGGCACATCTGGCTGATCTTGAAACCGGGGAGTACGAATGAGCACCGTGAGCTGGGAGGAGACTAAGCGCAGGGCCCGCATGAGGCGTGAGGCCGCGGGGCTGCCAGTACGGTCTGCTCAGGAAAAGCAACAGGCCATGGACCGGCTGACCGCAGAAGTGCGCGCTCACAAGCTCGCGGAGGTCAGGCGTGAGCAGGCGCTGACTCAACGCCAGGTTGCCGCGTCCATGGGGGTCTCGGCACCTCGGGTCTCCGCGATCGAGCACGGCGACCTGGACCGTGCAGAACTCGCAACCCTCCGTGCCTACGTGGAGGCGCTCGGCGGCCGACTGCGCGTTGTCGCTGACTTCGGGGACGCGGAGTACACCGTCGCCTGACCGTGGAGCAAGTTCCGGAGCGGCCACCCGCCTCCGACAATGAGCAAGGTCCCGGGTCTTTGACGATGTGGCGCGGCTTCGAACGCGTCGCGGGGAGCATGGCTTAGGCCGATGCTGCTTCTGGAGGATCCGGGTCAGGTAGCCGAATCGTCGCGGTCGAGGCGGATCACGGCGAGTGCCTCGGCGATCTCGACGGTCATCTCGTCGTCGGGGCCGAACACCATGCACATGTCCTGGTGGAGCGGTTCGAGGACTTGCCGCGCCTCGGCGGCCCGGCCCTGGGCGAGCAGCAGCATCCCGATGTTGCGCCGCAGCATCCGCCGGTGGAGCTACCGGACCACCCCGCGAAAACGGGTCAGGAGGGCCTGAGCCTGTTCGGTGTCGGCGTCGAAGAACTGCTTGGCCAGGGCGGGCGGCACGGTGGGCCCCTGCATCCGGACCTCGTCGCAGCTGAAGCAGAACGCCGCCTCGTACAACGGCAGGTCGAGGGCCTCGTCGTACGCCCGCACGCCCCACCCCGGCGAGAACCCGCAGCGGTGCTGTGCGCTGCCGGGCAGGCTCGCGATCAGGGCCAGCACGTCGCCGACCTCGTCCCCGGCCCAGTGGGCGACCACGGCACCGGGGTACGGGGCGCCCCGCCTTCCCGGCAGCCCCGAAATCCTGACGACCTCGATCAGCGCGGTGGCCGCGACGACGGCCGGGGCGGGAAGTTGCATGGCCGCAGTCTGAGTGTCCGTCCGGGCGCGCACCGTCTCCGCTGCTCAGGAAGGATCGCGACGCAGTCCGGTCAGACCCACGACCGGCGCCCATTCGCGCACACCGACCACCTGGACACCAGGGGTGCGGTAGTACGGATCGGTGTCGAGTATGCGGTCCAGCTCTGCGCGTTCCGTGTCGAAGACAAGCAGCGCGCCAGTGTCGTCAGCGAACGGGCCGGCGGCGACGAGACGTCCCTCCTCGTGAAGGCGGTTGAGGAGTGCGCGATGCGCCGGACGTGCCGCGAGGCGTTCAGGTGAAGCGGTCAAGGCAAGCTCGACGATCAGCATGCACCCGACCGTAGCAGCGCCAGCGCCTGGCTACGGGGCAGGCCCTACTTGCCTGTCAGTTCCACTTCGCAGTCCAGTGTCTGTGTGTATGCGCGGCCGCCCTGCCGATAGTCGAACTCGCAGTAGCGGGCGCTCCGGGAGGGCAGGCTGGTGATCTTCAGTCGGGCCAGGTAGTAGATGTCGCTCGACGTGTGTGGAGCCACCTTCACGGGCTTGTCGGAGTGGTCGCGCAGCGCGGCGAACCGCGGAGTCAATTCCTCGCCCTCCTTCGCCAACAGAGCCAGCCCTTCGGTGTCTTCCAGGCTGTAGGCGCCGTATCCCAGGACCTTCATCCCCTTGGGAACCTGGACGAGGGACACCCCGGTGATTTCGATCGGCTCGGCGGATTTGTTGGTGGGCACGGGGAGCGCGAACCACCAGGTGTCCCCGACCTTCACGTTCTCGCTCCCGACGGTTCCGCTTTCCTGGATTCCGCCCTCCAGCGCGGACCCATGAGAGCGCTGCTGCTCCAGCGTGGAACACGCTGTGACGAGGAGCGCGGCCACAGCGGCGACAACGACGCCGATGCGAAGAGAGCGTGAGCATCCCGCCGTGCCCCTACGTACCTCTTGGCGAGTGCACTCGGGTACGAAGAACGCGAACGGAGATCCGGACGTGATGAGGAAGCTGTCGCGGGGCGGTGTGTTGGCTGCGGGTCTGGCTGTCCTGCCCCTGGTGGCGGCGTGCAGTGGAAGCGGCGGGGACAAGGCTGCGGGCAAGGCGGGTGAGGAGTCCAGCCCGGTTGCCGCGGTCGTCGCGCCCGCCAGGGTCGAGGTGATCGCCGAGCTCACCGGGTGTGAGGTGAAGATCCGGACCGAGGCCGAGGAGCTGCGCGAGGGCGTGTGTCAGACCGGCGTGGGCGACTACCTCATCACCACCTTCCCCAAGGACGAGCTGAAGGAGGTCTGGCTGGAGTCGGCCTCGATGTACGGCGGCAAGTACCTCGTCGGCCCCCGCTGGGCCATCTCCGCCAAGCCCGACGTGCTCAAGAAGCTGAAGGCCAAGGTGGGCGGCACTGTCCGGGACCTGAGTCAGCCGAGTGCGTCGTAGGCGCTGAGTTCGTACGCCGCCTCGTCGTCGATCCCGTTCTCCTCCCAGTCGATGGAGAGGGTGACGAGGCGGCCGTCCGCCGCATACGAGACGTCCACCTTGTCGGCACCCTCCTTGCGAGCCGTCTCCGCCTCCTTCAACAGGTCCGCGATGGTGGGTATGTGGTGCGGCGTCCGGTCCACCACGCTCCGCCCGCTGTCGTCGAGCCCGACGGCCTTCACGACCTTTCCGTCCCGCACCGTCACCTCGAACGTCCCGATCAGCGGCCGCTCACCCTCCGTCGACCTCAGCGTGTACGTGTAGGACGCCGGTTCCTTCCAGGCGGGCGCAGAGGGCTTCGTCGCAGCCGTCGAGTCCTCTCCGCACCCTGAGATCGCCCACATCAAGGCCCCCACCGTCGCGACGGCGGACAGCGCGCGGGGACGGAGTCGTACGGCAGTGGTCGTCGGCATGGCGGCCCCCTTCGAAGACGGTCACCACTGGGACGCCGGACGGGCCGACAACGTTCGGTGCCGTGCCGAGCCGACACGGTTTCCGGCCGTCGTCGCCGGAAGGACCCGTCCGGGAGGACGTCACGGGCAGGATGTCCGCATGACGAAGTCGTCCGCGCAGTCCGTGCAGCCCGTGCCATCCGCCCCCCGTTCCTCCTCCCCCTCGCCTTCCCCTTGCTCCTCCTCCGGTTCCGTGCTGTCGCTGTGGTCCCAGGACTCCGTGCTGTCGATCGGGTCCGTCGGGTCGGTGCTCTCCGTGGGGTCCGTCGGGTCCGTCCTGTCGATCGGTTCGATCGGGAGCGCCTTGTCCGCCGGCTCGATCGGGTCCGCGCTGTCACTGATCTCGACCGGCTCGTGGCTGAGTACGGGGTCCCTGTTGTCCGCACACTCACGCTGGTCGGTGCTGTCGTGGCGCTCCAACGGCGGCTTCATGGCCGCCGGAGCGGTGGGGGCGGCGGCCGGGGGAGCACTGTTGCTGGCCCGACGGCGACACGCGGCCCCGTAGACCTCACCGCACGGGCGCCAGGATCTCGCTCACGCCCTGCGCCAAACGCTCAGGAGTTCCTCCGGGCCGTACGCCGCCTGGAGTCCTGAGCAGTCGATGCCGTTGCGGGAGACCGCCACGAGCGGTACGGGCTCGCCGGTGAGCGCCGCGCGGTGCTTCTGCAGGGCGGCCAGGTCGTGGCTGTCGAAGGTGCCGTTCTCCAGCCATTTGACCGAGCCCAGAAACAGGCTGGTGCAACGCCATGAGCCCCGCTTCACGTGTTGTGAAGCGGGGCTCATTCTGTGGAGCGCCGGGCAGGCCTTGCACCTGCATTTCCCCGCAGGAAGCGGGGCGTCTTTCCTTGGACCACCAACGCATTGAGTGCTACCGGGAGTTCGTTTTCCGGTGAGCGGCTCGAGATCAACTATAGCGGATCTTCAGGGTGGTTGCATCCTCGGTCGCGGCCGGTCAGGCCAAGTGCGCCTGCGGGGCGTACTCGACGCGGAGGTACTTGGCGTTCCGTTCGCCGTAGGCCTCGTGGAGGATCGGCTCGGCGGTGTCGGGGTCGTCGACGCCGACTTCGACGAAGCCGGTGCCGTCCAGGCCGGCCTCGCGCAGGGCGAAGGTGCCGTCCCAGCGGCTCATGTCCTCGGTGACGCGGTCGAGGAGGGCGTTGAGGTCCTTCTCGTTGATGTCGCGGTCGTGGAGGCGTACGGTCACGCCCTCCTCGGCGGCATCGCAGACGGCCGTGTCGAACGGGGCGGACGGGATGCGGTACACGTCCAGGGAGGTCGCGTCCTCGTCCAGGACCATGCCCGTGTAGATCGCGGCGTGGCGGCCGGTGACCAGTTCGTCCACGTAGCTCAGAGTGCGTTCGAGTGGGGTGTCCTCAGGGAAGCCGTCCCTCGCGTGACCGGCGAGGCTGCCCTTCGGCTGGGTGCCGTGGCAGGTCCTCGTCGGGGTCGACACGATCTCCACGGTCTGGGCGTCGGCCGCCGATCCCTGGATGCCGCCGAGTACGACGACGGAGCCCAGCACGGCTGCGGCGGCTCCGGTACGGGTCCGCGAAGGGAAACGGGTACCCGAGCCGCTCCACGTCCAGGTCCTGGCCCACGTCCAGGTCCGCGTCCACCTGCGCTTGAACGGCTCGCCCATGAGGCCCTCCGGGTTTCTGCTCGTACGACCGCACGATCGGTACTGAGACGCGGGGGCCCGCCAGAACGTTCGATCCGCCCCGTTCGGTCTGCTGGCTTCGACTTCTCCCCGGCCAGGAGTTGAATCGGGCACGATCCGACCGACGGAGACGAACGAGGAACGAGGAGGGCCGGCCCATGGGGCGACTGCGCTCGGTGCTGACCAAGCCGGTGGTGATCGCGATCCTGCTGGTGGGAGTCGTGCTGGCCGGCTTCGGGCTGTACTGGTTCCAGCCGTGGAAGCTGTGGACGGACGAGACCGTGCGAGAGACCCTGCCGTCGGCCACGGCCACGGCCACGGCGTCGGCGACACCGGAGAAGCCTGCTGGGGAAACGGAGACCGTCGCCCGCGGGGAGTTCCTCAGCCACGAGCACGCGACCTCCGGGGACGTCCGGCTGCTGCGGCTCGCGGACGGGTCGTACGTCGTGCGGCTGGAGGACTTCGAGACCAGCAACGGGCCCGATCTGCGGGTGTGGCTGAGCGACGCGCCGGTGAAGGAGGGCGAGGACGGCTGGCATCTCTTCGACGACGACGCGTACGACCACGTCAGCCTCGGCGGGCTGAAGGGCAACAAGGGGGACCAGAACTACCGGGTGCCCGGGGACGTCGACCCCGGTGACTTCGGCAGTGTCAGCATCTGGTGCGACCGCTTCAACGTGTCGTTCGGCGCGGCCGAGCTGGTCCGGAGCCGCTGAGGCTCCGGACCAGCTCGGGGGCATGGGTGTCAGTAGCCCACCCGGAACGTCGCGTCCGCCCGCTCCGTCGCCGTCGAGATCGGGTCGATGCGGAGCAGGTAGCCGCTGTGGCGGATGTAGCGGGTCGGGTTGTTGTACGAGCGGAACGAGGCCCACGTGGAGTCGGCGAGGCCGGCGACGCGGGTGAACGTGGCGTCCGCGGCGAACGTCGACGTGCCGTCGTTCACGTCCAGGCGGAGCGCGTAGTTGTAGTGGCGCAGGTAGCGGGTCGGGAAGTTCACCGACTGGAAGGAGACGGCCGAGGAGTCCGCCAGGCCCGGGACCAGCTTCCACTGGGAGTCGGTGAACGGGTCGAAGGGGTACTCGTCGATACGGCCCACATAACTGCTGTGGCGGACGTAGCGGGACGGGTAGTTGTACGACTTGAGGCGGTTCCACGTGGGGGCGCCCCACTTGGCCAGCAGGTTGGTGTACTCCGTCGACGTGATCGGGTGGATGCCGCAGTGCTTGGAGTTCAGCGGCTGGGTGTAGAGCTTCTGGTCGAGGGCCGTCCAGGTGCCGGAGGCGAGGTCGTTGGACTGCCAGACGTAGAAGACGCCGTTGGGGGTGTAGGTGTCACCCCAGAGGTACCAGGCGTTGGACGTCAGGGACTTCACCACCGTGGGGGCCTCGGTGCCGCCCTGCGCGACAGGCGTGCTGAACGGTGTGAAGCTGCCCGGGGTGAGGGACGTCGACCGTGCGCCGACCAGTTGCTGGTTGCGCTTGTAGTAGAGGTAGTTGACGCCGTTCACGCCGATCGTGAGGTTGCCGTCGATGATGTCGTAGCCGGGGTCGAAGAAGACCTGGGGGTTCGACGACGTGACGAAGTCGGTGGTGTAGCTGACCATGATCACGTTGTGGCCGCTGCTGTTCACCGACGAGTAGAGGATGCCGTACTGGCCGCGTGACGCGTCCCAGTAGGCCTCCGGGGCCCAGCTGTGGGTGGTGGTCATGTCGTGGAGCTTCAGCCGACGGTAGCCGGTGAAGGTCCGCAGGTCGGCGGAGTCCCAGACGTGGATGTACGTGCTGTTGTAGTTCCAGTCGGTGCCCTTGAGGTCCGTCGCCAGGACGACGAACGTGCCGTCCTGCTTGCGCATCAGGAACGGGTCGCGCAGGCCGCCGGCGCCCTGCGTGGGGGTGACCAGGGGGGCGTTCTGGTTCAGCGGGGTCCAGTTCAGGCCGTCCTGGCTGACGGCCAGGTGCAGGCCGTAGTCGGCCTCCAGCATGGTGGTGGACTCGGTGAAGTAGACCATCGCGTACGCGGAGTCGGCCGCGTGGGCGGTGCCGGCGCCGAGGGTGAGCACACCGGTCGCGGCCAGCGGCACGGTCGCCGCCGTGCCGAGGAACATGCGGCGGGAGAGGCCGGGCCTGCCGGTCATGTCGCCCGTGTTGTGCACGTCGCTCACGTCGCTCATGTCAGGCTCCACTTCTGGTTGTTCTGGCCGTTGCACGACCACAGGACGAGCTTCGTGCCGTTGCTGGTCGCGGCGTTGTAGGCGTCCAGGCAGAGACCGGAGTTGACGTTGACGATCGTGCCGTCGGTGTTCACGTTCCACTGCTGGTTGGTGCCGCCGTGGCAGTCCCAGATGACGACGCGGGTGCCGTTGGAGGTGCCGCGGTCCCAGGCGTCCAGGCACTTGTTGCCGTACACCACCAGTTCCTTGCGGGAGGTGGATGTGAAGACCTGGTTCTGGCCGCCGGAGCAGTCCCACAGCTGGGCGTCGGTGCCGTTGGTGATCGTGTTGTCGTTGATGTCGGCACAGCGGCCGGAGCCCGTGCCGGTGATCAGGGTGCCGTTGGTGCCCGGCAGCGGCCGTACGACGATGCCTTCGAGGGTCGGGGCGCCGGAGAACGTGATCGTGTTGGCGCTGCCCTTGGTGAGCGACATGGCGACGGAGATGTTGCCGGGGGAGGAGCCGGTCGGCGGGAAGGAGACCTTGGTGGGGGTCTGGCCGTTGACCGTGAGGGTGGCGACCCGGGCGGCGGAGGTGTTGTTGGTGTAGGAGACGTCGACCGTCTTCAGGCCGGTGCTTCCGGCGACCACCCCGGAGAAGCTCGCTGTGCCGTTGTAGGTGCTCGCCGACTGCTCGGTGCCGCCCTTGACGGTGAGCATGACCGAAGTGCCCGCCGGGACGCTGGTGGTGTAACTCGTGCCGGGCGTACCGACGTTCGTACGGGTCCACAGGTCACGGACGGTCGCCACCGCGTTCGTCAGACCGAGGTCGGACCAGCGGACGGTCATGTTCTGGGTGGTGGAGGTGCGGTTGAGCAGGACGACCGCGCGGTTGCCGCTGCCGGAGAGGACCTTGCCGTACACCTGGAGGCCGGTGGTGTCCTCGGCGACCTTGACGCCCTGGAGGCCGCGGGGGTCCTGGTCGACGGCGATGACCTCGGAGTTCTTGAGGATGTTCGCCGTCTCCGTGGTCATGGTGGAGAGGTCGTTGCCGGCGAGCAGCGGGGCGCCGGAGATCGCCCACAGGTTCATGTGGGTGCGGTCCTGGGCGGGGGTGAGGCCCATGCCGACCATCAGCATGTCGGGGTCGTTGACGTAGCCGGTGTGCTGGGCCGTGGGGTGCAGGTTCCGGTCGTGGGCCGTGAGCACATTGCCGTACGTGAAGGTCTGGCCGTGGTAGAAGATGTCCGTGTTCGTCCGCCACATCGGACCCATGCCCGGTGCCCAGTTCCAGGGGTTGGAGTACCCCCAGTTGCACAGGGAGAGGGCGAGGGGGCGGCCGGTGGTGGCGGTCGCGGTGGCGACGGCGTCGCTGATCGCCTGGTAGGTCGTCTTCGGGTCGAGGCCTTCGGCGTCGCCGCCGCACCAGTCGACCTTCACGAAGTCGAAGCCCCACCGGGAGAACTGCGTCATGTCCTGGACGTAGTGGCCCTCGCTGCCGCTGCCGGGCGCGGCCGGGCGGCCGGTGGGGAAGTAGTAGCCGCAGCCGTCCTTGCCGGCGTCGGTGTAGATGCCCGCCTTCAGGCCCTTGCTGTGGATGTAGTCGGCGATGGCCTTCATGCCGCCGGGCCACTCGGCCTCGTCGATGGTGATGTTGCCCGCGCTGTCGCGGGTGCCCTGCCACCAGCCCTCGTCGATGTTGATGTACTCGTAGCCGGCCTCGGGCAGCCCGGCCGCGACGAACGCGTCGACCTGCTGCTTGATCACGTTGTAGTCGACCTTCGCGGCGAAGGCGTTCCAGGAGGCCCAGCCCATCGGGGCTTCGGGGACGGGTATTTGACGATCCGTCACGGCTACGGGGGCGGCGTCGAGCCGGGTGACGGGCGGGGAGGCCGTCGCCTCGGCCGAGGGGTCGGCCGGTGGCTGGGCGAGGAGCAGGGCAGCCGTCGCGGTCGTCGCCAGGGCGAGGGCGCGTACGGCGGCGTTTCTGCAACGGCGTCTGAAACCGGGGGAGTCAGTGGATTCGGTGCGGGGAGGGGGGTACATGCGGCTCCTTCGATGGATATCGAGCGTCGATATCTCGAACAAGGATCGGCTCGCCGAACGTATCGGCTGGCCGAAACTAGAGCCGGAGGGGGTGTAAGTCAACGGGTGTGACACGGGTGGTTTTTGAACCGGTCACAAAGTGGTGGTGGGGAGCCGGCGAGGCGGAACGCCCCGCCCGGGGGCGGCGACTCTGAGCCCGGCGGGCGGCGACACCCGAGACGTATACGGCTCCTACCGCGCCGCCCGCTCCCGGCCCCACGCGGCCAGCGGTTCGAGCGCGTCGTTGAGGCGTATGCCGTCCTCGGTCAGCGAGTACTCGACGCGGGGCGGCACCTCGTCGTAGGAGACGCGGCGCACGACTCCGTCCGCCTCCATCTCGCGCAGATGGGAGGCCAACACCTTCTCGCTGACACCCGGGAGCAGCCGGCGCAGCTCACCGAAGCGGCGAGAGGGCTGCTCGTGCAGGGCCCAGAGGATCAGGACCTTCCACCTGCCGCCGATCACCTCCATCGCGGTGTCGATCCCGCAGATGTGGCCGTCCGGTGCTCCCGGCCGATTCAACGTCGCCATGCCCCCACCCCTCCGACGTGCTCGCTCACCTCAGGGTAACCACCCACTCCGAAGTACGTACTTGATCACTTTCGCGCCCATGACCAGCCTGTTCGGCATGACACAGAATCCTTCCGAGAAGACCCCCGTCACCTTGCTGGGCCTCGGCGCGATGGGCACCGCGCTGGCCCGTGCGTGGCAGGCCGCCGGCCATCCGCTCACCGTCTGGAACCGCACCCCGGCCCGGTCCGCGGTGCTCGCCGCCGAGGGCGCGAGGGTCGCGGACAGCGCCGCCGAGGCGGTCGCGGCGAACACCCTGGTCGTCGTCTGCCTGTTGGACGACGCCTCCGTGGAGAAGGCACTGGCCGATGCCGACCTCACCGGCCGCGACCTGGTGAACCTGACCACCAGCACCCCCGCCCAGGCCCGCGCCCGCGCCGAGTGGGCCGAGGCTCGGGGCGCCCGCTACCTGGACGGCGGCATCATGGCCGTCCCGCCGATGGTCGGCGTCCCCGAGGCCGGGGGCTACGTGTTCTACAGCGGTTCGCGGCAGCTGTTCGAACAGCACCGGGCCACCCTGGCCGTCCCGGTCGGCACCACCTACGTCGGCGAGGACGCGGGCTTCGCGGCCCTGCACGACGTGGCCCTGCTCAGCGCGATGTACGGCATGTTCGCCGGGGCCGCGCACGCCTTCGCCCTGATCCGCAAGGAGGACATCGACCCCACGACCTTCGCCCCCCTCCTCGCCGACTGGCTCGTCGCGATGGCCCCGTCCGTGCACGGGACCGCCGAGCAACTGCGCGGCGGCGACCGCACCCGGGACGTCGACTCCAGCCTGGCCATGCAGGTGGCCGGCATCCCGACCTTCCTGACCACCGCCGAACAGCAGGGCGTCAGCGCCGAGTTGCTCAGCCCCTACTTCGCGCTGATGCGCCGCAGCCTGGCCGAGGGCGACGGCGAGGAAGGCCCGACGGGGATGATCGACCTGCTGGTGCGCTGACCGGCGCCAGGCCCTCTGGGGGGCGTCCCTGCGCACCCCTCACCTGCGGTCCACGATGCGGGCCGTGCCGGGCGATGTCAGCAACCGCTGTCGGCAGTCCGGGGCGGCCGGGGGCGGCGGCTGGCCGTCGAGGGCCCGGCACAGGGCGGCATGGAGGTGCTCGGCTTCGACGAGGGTTAGGCTGAGTTCGGTGTCGGTGGGGCGGCCGCCGGTACGGGTCACACGTAGGGGGACGGCCAGACGGTCGTCGTCGGTGCGCCGCACGGGTCGCCCGGGCGTGCGCTCGATGCTCCAGCTCATGACGCCGCCCCGCTTCTTCCGATCCTCGCGAGGCGGTACGCACCCCACAGTTCCCGCCCGCTCTCGCACCCGTCCTGCACCTTGGGGGCGCCCTTGCAGCCGCCGTCGCACTTACGGGTGTGCTCGAACCACAGCCGGTACGCGCGGAGCATGGGGATCTCGGAACTCTGGAGGGTGGCCCCAGCCCCCGTCTGCCCGTCAGACATCAGTTCACCTCCACGAACTGCCGGGTGTGGGGCGGTGATGCAGGGCGGCACGGTGTCCGAACCCAGGTGTGGGGCCGACGGGGGCACTCCCGCTTCCGCTCGTCGGCGTCCAGGTAGGGCCGGACCATGACGGTCGCGGCGCCGTCGAGGGGCGTGTGCAACCCGTAGGGAGATCGGTGCACCGGGAGAGAGGCCGTCGCGCCGGAAACCTCGAGGGATCGGTTGCGGGCGGATACCGCCGTATGCGTGCCCGCTCGGCGTCTGCCGGTGCCGGGCGCCATCACGTCCAGTACCCATCGCGTCAACGCGTGGATAATGCTCACTGCCATCAGCTCCTCTTGGTCCGCTCATGGCCACGCCCCCGGACGGTTGCGCCCGTCGCGGGGGTTCTCGCCTCGTCGGCGAAGCCGTGGCCTGTCTCTGTCACCGGTCGTAGAGGCTGCCGTCCCACTACTCTCGTCCGGTGACGCATACGAAGGTAGAAGTCCGTGATCACGGCTTGAAGTGACCGCGAGTACGGGTGCTTTGCCGCGCGCACGGGAATGGGGCTGTCTCATGCGGTCAAGTTCGCGACCTACCCTGACCGGCAGTCAGGGATCGTCCGTCCGCCCACGCACGGGCGTCATCTCCGGCTACGTCTTCCGGGTCATACGAGAACAGGCGGGGCTCACCCAGGAGGAAACGGCTGAGCGGTTGCGCGTGTCCGGGGACACGATCGCGGGCTGGGAGTCCGGCAGACGCCCCCTGACCGCCGTACCGGTCGGTCAGATGCTGGTGCACCGTCACCGGCTCATGCAGATGGGCACTGTGCCTGCGCTTCTCCGAGCGCTTGACCGCGCTTTGGAAGCGGATGTCCTCCTCACCGGGGCCCTCGACGACACGGGCGGGCTCAGGGACAGCCCGCTCGGGGCCTGTGTCATGCAGCGGGATCTCGTCGAGGTGCTCGCGTGGCCTCTCAACCACGTACCTCCCGGAACCATCCGTGATCTACCTACCGCGCCCCGCAGGCGTCGAGGGCCCGCGCCGGACGGGCCGGAGCTGTCGGCATCCGACCGGACACGTTTCTTCACACAGATGCGGCGCACCGCAGAGCGGGCCCGTGGCGAGGATCAGTTCCTTCTTCGCCGCCAGGCCCTGTACCTCTCCGGGTACGACGACCAGCCCGACACCTCGGACTGGCTCGCCCACCAGCAGTCCACCGAGCGCCCTGGCGACTGGCTCACAGGATGGCTCAACTCCCGTTCCGTTGCCGCTGTATCGGCTCGGCAAGGTGACCGGGACGGCATGAGCCATTTCATCGACACAGCCCTGATCGGCGATGATGCCGGTGAGACTGCGAACCTGAACTACTGGGCGTACTGGATCGGTGAGACCGACCATGTCGAGTTGACCGATGACTTCATCGCCACCTCCACTCCTGGGCCATGGCCGGGTGACAAGCTGCTCACACACCTCGCTCAGGGCTTCGCCCCGCAGCACGGCTACCTCGACCTGAACATCCACTCCGTCTGGTCCCTGCTCCAGGTCCGGCCTCACCTGCTCCGATCCGGTGCGGCAAGCCGGGCCCTGCGCGACCGGCTGCCCGTGATGTTGGATAGCCGGGAGCTGTCGGGGCGCGGGCGCCGGGAGCTGGAGAGCATCCGATACGCGATCCGCCTCGCCGAGGCGTGAGAGGAGCCGGACGGTGGCTGAAGACCTGTCGGCGGTGGCGCGCTTCCTGTACGAGGCGGGGACGCTGAAGCAGACCAAGCGCACCGGCTGGTGGATGGCCGGCGTACGCGATCCGGAGTCGGTGGCGGAGCACTCCTGGCGCGCGGCTCTTCTCGCGACGATCATCGCGAAGCTCGAAGGCGCTGACCCGGCACGCGCCGCCTATCTGGCGGTCTGGCACGACACGCAGGAAACCCGGACCGGTGATGTGAACCACCTCGGCAAGAAGTACGCGACTGAGGCGGACCCGCAAGCCGTCACCGCTGACCAGGTTGCCGGTATGCCCGAGATCCTGGCCTCGGCCGTGCGGGAACTCGTCGCCGAATACGAGGCGAAGGAATCCGCCGAGGCGATCTGTGCCCGGGACGCCGACAAGCTCGAGTGCATGATCCAGGGCATCGAGTACAAGGCCCAGGGCTACGAGAACGCCCAGCGCTGGATCGACAACAGCCGCGGCCGACTGACCACGAAGTCCGCCAACGAACTCGCCGACGCGGTACTGGCGACCGGTTCCCTGGACTGGCTGCGCGCGGCACTGGGTGAGAAGCGGGGTTGACGCTCGGCCTGGTGCCGGGGAAAGCCGACAGGACGCTCGACCGGGAGTGCCCCCGGTCGAGCGTCCTGTTGTTGGCGGCTGTGCCAGGGGTGACTACTCCGTAGCCGTCGGCCTCCTCGACAGCTTCGTCGCGGTGTCCACGTCCGGGAGGGGGCGGAGTCGGTACGTGTACGCGTAGTCGCGGTTGGCGAAGAGTTTGTACTCGTCGTGGGTGTGGGCGCCCCAGCTGTTGTCGCCGCCGACGCCCATCTGGCGGTGGTTGACGCGGAGGACGACGGTGTCGCGGGGGGTGAGGTGGTAGTCGTGGCGGAGGCCGGTCGAGAGGTCCTCCGGGGTGAAGTAGGAGGCGTTGACCTCAAGTAGGGAGTCGCCCGCGATCAGCAGGCCCTCGCCGTCGCGGTCGGTCAGGGCCGCCCAGCGGATGTCGGTCTTGTTGCCGTTCTCCTGGGGGCGGATGTAGCCGGACCACTGGTCGGCGACGCTGCCCGAGTAGAGGCCGACGTCGGTGCCGTTGTTGCGGTCCCAGTGGTTCTCCTCCGGGCCGCGGCCGTAGTAGTGGAGGCGGTCCAGACGGCGCGGGAGGTGGAGGAGGGTGCCCACCTCCGGGATGTACGGGAGGGAGGCCGCGCCCGGGTGGAGCGTGTTGTCGACCTTGATCTCACCGTTGCCGAACACCGTGTAGGTGGTGGTGTAGGCGGACGCGACGGTGGTGGGCAGGGTGCCGGTGACCTTGATCTCCACGGCCCGGTCGGCGCCCAGGGCGCGGACCGTCACGTCGGTCACCTCGCGGTTCGTGCCCGCGTCGCGCCAGGTCTGGTTGCGGGTGTGCTGCCCGTTGCCGTTGTCGTTGTCGGTGGGGGCGCGCCAGAAGTTGGGGGTCGGACCCGAGGTGATCAGGCGGGTGCCGGCCGCCTTGTAGGTGGTGATGATGCCGGTGGACTTGTCGACGGTGACGGAGAAGCCGCGCCCCTGCACGCCCTTGCCGGTGACGGTGATCTCGTTCGGCCCGTCCTTGTACGTCAGCTTCGGGACGGTCGCCAGGGGGACCGGTGTCACCGCCGGGCTGCCCGCGTCCACCGGCAGTTGCTGCCGGGCCACCTCGAAGCCGGACTTCGCCCAGGGGGTGCGGTCCTTGGTGGTGAAGGAGAGTGCGAGGAAGTACTCGGTGCCGGGCGCGGGGGAGGAGGGGAGGCGGAAGGGGACGGTGATGTCCTTGGTGGAGAGGGGGGCGACGTCGAGCTGGGCGCGGGTGAGGCGGCCCCGCTGGATCTCCTTGCCGTCCGCGGACAGGGTCCAACTGCCGTCGAATTCACGGAGGTTGGTGAACAGGTATTCGTTGGTGAGGGTGATCGTCCGTGAGGCCGGGGTGAGGGCGTCGGTCGCGGCGCCGGTGGCCGGGGTCGCGTGGATCGCCTGGTAGATGCGTTTGACCTCGGCGGCCTTGCCGGTGTGGCCCCGGTCGGCCTTGACGATGCCGTCCGCGACGAAGGCGCCGTCGTTGGGGTTGTCGCCCCAGTCACCGCCGTACGCGAAAAACGAACGTTCCTTCGCGAAGCCCTCCCGCTCCCGCTCCGCCACCTTCACCGTCGCCGCGTCGAACCAGAACCGCACGCCCTCGTCGCCCGGCCCGCGCCCCCCGGAGGCCAGCTCGGCGCCGCTCAGGGCGCGCGCGTACACACCCGCCCGCCGGATCGTGCCGCTGAACTCGCGTGTCGGGTTGTCCGTGTCCGTGCCGAGGGCGAGCGGCGCGGTGTTGACGCTCGGGCGGCGGGTGGTGGTGCGGGTGGCCTTCACCTCGCCGTCGACGTAGAGGGTGAGGGACCCGGCCTCGGCGTCGAAGACCCCGGCGACATGGTGTTCGCGGCCGGTCCAGCCGTCCGCCGGGAGGCCCCAGCTCACGCTGACCCACTGGCCGCCGCCGTAGATGAAGAACTCGACGCTGTTGTTGGTCTGCTTCAGCGCGTAGTGCGTGTCGCCCTTGGCGACGAGCGGCTGATGGCCGCCGGTGACGTGCGGGGTGATCCACGCCTCCAGGGTCAGCGAGCCGGTGAGGTCGAGGGCGGGGTCGCGGGTGAAGCCGGTGGCGCCGGACAGCCCCTTGCTTCGACTGAACGTTCCTGCGGCGGTGAGGAGTTGGCCCTTCAGCGCGCTCGGACCGGCATCCGTGAACACCCTCAGCTTGGGAACCGGCCAGGTCAGCGACTGGTCGACGAAGTCCCAGATCCAGCCGCCCTGGAGGACCGGGTAGCGCCGGATGAGGTCCCAGTACTTCTTGAAGTTGCCGGTCGAGTTCCCCATGGAGTGCGAGTACTCGATCATCACGTACGGCCGGGTGTCGGAGGTGTCCTTCGCCCGCTGCTCGACCCGCTGCGGGCTGTCGTACATCTCCGAGCGGATCTGGCTGATCGTCGGCCGGTCGTCGCCCTCGTACTGGATGACGCGGGTGGGGTCGTAGGACTCGATCCAGTCGCGCATGGCGACGAAGGTGGAGCCGCCGCCCGCCTCGTTGCCGAGGGACCAGATGACGACGGAGGCGTGGTTCTTGTCGCGGTGGACCATGGCGCGGGCGCGGGCCACGCAGGCCGTCGTCCACTCGGCGTGGTTGCCGGGGTAGCGGTCGCGGATGCCGTGGGTCTCCAGGTTCGTCTCGTCGACGAGGTAGAGGCCGTACTCGTCCGCCAGTTCGTACCAGAGCGGGTTGTTGGGGTAGTGCGAGGTGCGGACGGTGTTGATGTTGAGCCCCTTGATGATCCCCATGTCCTGGACCATGTCGGCGCGGGTGAGCGCCATGCCCCGGTCGGGGTGCATCTCGTGGCGGTTGGTGCCCCGGAAGGAGACCGGCTTGCCGTTGATCCGCATCAGCCCGTCCTTGAGCGCGAACTCGCGCAGGCCGACGCGGTGGGAGAGGGTCTCGACGACCTTGCCGCGCGGGTCGCGCAGCCGGAGCACGGCCGTGTAGAGGGTGGGGTGTTCGGCGGACCACAGCTCGGGCGAGGGGACGGACTTCTTCGCCTGGACGGTCACGTCCTCGCCGGTCGTGGAGGCGCCGACGGCGACGGACTGCACCAGGGGCCGCGACCAGACGGCGTGCCCCCGGGCGTCGTAGAGCTGTGTCTCGACCGAGTACGCCCCCTCGTGCCCGGCCGCGTACGCGCGCACGCTCGCGGTGACGGACAGCTCGGCGGCGGTGTAGCCGTCGCTGAGCGGGGTGTCCAGTTTGAAGTCGCGCAGGTGCACGGCGGGCGTGGAGTAGAGGTAGACCGAGCGGAAGATACCGCTCAGCCGGATCATGTCCTGGTCCTCCAGCCAGTCGCCGTCCGAGTAGCGGTAGACCTCGACGGCTATCTGGTTCTTCCCCGGCTTGAGGTGCCGGGTGATGTCGTACTCGGCCGGGTCGTACGAGTCCTCGTGGTAGCCGACGAGTTGGCCGTTGATCCACACGTAGTGGGCCGACTTGACGCCCTCGAAGTGCAGGAAGGTGCGGCGGTCGCCGGCCGTCCAGTCCTTCGGGAGGTGGAAGGTGCGCCGGTACTGGCCGACGGGGTTGTAGCGGGTCGGCGCGTTCGGCGGCTGGGCCTCCTCGCCGAGGCCGTTGGGCCCCCACCACGGGTAGGTGATGTTGATGTAGATGGGGAAGTCGTAGCCGTGCAGCTGCCAGTTGGAGGGGACGGGGATGGTGTCCCAGTCGCTGTCGTCGACGTCCGTCTTGTAGAAGTCCTCGTCCCGGTCGCCCGGCCGGTCCACGTACGCGAACTTCCACGTCCCGTCGAGGCTCAGCCGGTACGGGGAGCGGGTGCGGTCGGCGGCGAGGGCCTGTCTGACGTCCGCGTACGGCATGAGGGTGGTGTGCGGCGGTTCCGCGCCGACCTGGAAGAGGGCCATGTTGCCGGACCACTCGGGGGTGTCGGCGGCCGCCGTCCCGGTGCGGGGAGCGGCGTACGCGTCGCCGCCGGAGAGGGCCAGGGCGCCGAGAACGGCTGCGCCGCCCTCCAGCAGCCGGCGGCGGCTCACGACGGGGCGGACTGCGGGGGTGCCGGTGTGCGGCTGCGGAGGTGGTTGCGGGTGCGGGTGCTGCATTGCCGGGGCCTTCCTCGCGGTGACAGGGGGCACGTACGGAGTGACGTACAGGGATGCACGTACGGAGTGACGTGTGGGACGAGGAGCGTCGGATGCGGTCCGATTTTTTGTCTGATGTTGTTGAAAACCGGGCCCACACTAGGACTTCGAACAGAAGCGGATCAATAACTCTGTCGGACTTTGTGCGGTCGTGAGGGTGGGAGCGTGACGCCACCGGGCGGGCACCCTACGGTGCCCCCATGGTGGCGGGTGTGGCGTGGGCGTTGTGCGCGGCGGTGTGCATGGGGACGGCGACCGTGCTGCAGGCGCTGGGCGCGCGGCGGGTGGCGACCGCGCGGAGCGACGAGGGTGCGCGCGGCCGGGGGCGGACCGTGGTGGAGGTGCTGCGCGGCTGGCCCTTCCTCGCCGGGGCGGGACTGGACACGCTCGGCTTCGCGGCGCAGGTGGTGGCGTTGCGGCTGGCGCCGGTGTTCCTGGTGGAGGCGGCGGTGGCCGCGTCGTTGGCGGTCACGGCGGTGGCCGGCACGCTCGTGCTGGGGCTGCGGCCGCGGCGGGCCGAGTGGGCCGCCGTGGCCGTCGTCTGTCTGGGGCTGGCGACGCTCGCGGTGTCCGCCGGACGCGCGGGCGACGGGGACGGTGACACCCCGCTGCGGGTGGCGGCGCTGGCCGCGTCGGTGCTGGTGGTGGCGGGCGGTTGGGTGGTGGGCGGCCGGCTGCGGCGGGGCCGGGCCGTCGTCCTCGGCGCGGCGGCGGGCCTGAGCTTCGGCATCACCGCGATCGCCGTCCGCCTGCTGCCGGACACCACGGTCCTCGGGGTGCTGGCCCAGCCGTCCGCGTACGCCGTCGTCGTCTCCGGCCTCGGCGGCTATCTCCTTCTCGTGCAGGCCCTCCAGTCCGGCTCGGTGACGGCGGCGACGGCGGCGATGGTCATCTGCGAGACCGTCTGGCCGGGGGTGTTCGGGGTGCTGTGGCTCGGCGACTCGACCCGCGACGGGTACGGGTGGCTGGCGGTGGTCGGGTTCGTGGGCTGTGTGGGGGGTGGGGTGGCGCTGGCGCGGTTCGGGGAGGCGGGGGAGAGCGAGGAGGCCGAGTAGACCTGACTGGCGGTGAAGGGTGGCCAGTTGGTTCGAAGGGGCAACCTTCTTGGGTGGCGGCGGCGACGGAAGGGTGAACCGAAAGTACGTGAAATCCCGACCCCACAAGGGAGTTCACCATGCACACCAAGCGCACCCGCATCGCAAGACTGCTCACCGTGCTCGCCGCCGTCCTGGCCGTGCTGCTCGCGCCCGGTCTGACCACCCCGTCCGTCGCGCAGGCCGCGAACGACCGGGCGGCTCAGGACCAGGTCCAGGAACAGACCCAGGACCGGGCGGTGGCGGCCGCGGTCGCCGCCGCGCCCGCCGCCTGGAACCCGCCCTCGAACCTGGTCCAGCCCCTGAACGAGGTCTGGAACCACGTCGAGTCGACCTACGGCAACCTCTACGGCTTCCGCAACTACGGCTGGGACCAGATCATGGCCAACCGGGGAAGCGTCAACTACTGCGTCCGCTGGGAGTCGGACCAGCCGGTCAGCGTCGCCCTGCGCGACCAGATCCACGCCGCGCTGAAGAAGCAGTTCGGCAAGTGGATGGCGGCGATGGTCGACAACGGCGTCGGCCACAACGCCTGGCCGTACACCAACGTCCCCGTCAACATCGTCGGCTGGGCGGTGAAGAACCGCTCCACCCTGCAGTGGAGCGACAACTCCGTCGACATCTACACCAACATGCTGGACGGCGCCGGAGCCCCGCAGTGCAACCCCGACTGCGGCCGCTTCTTCCATCAGGACGGCAACTACTCCCGCTGTCCCGGCGGCGCCGCCCGCCACTACGACCAGTCCCTCTGGCTCACCGAGGGCTTCGGCGGCGGCGCCGGCGGCGACTGGGGCCAGCGCATGGGCCGTTCCTACTTCACCGGCGCCCTGAACCAGGAGAACATCCACATCTATCTGCACGAGGTCGGCCACACCTTCGGCCTCGACGACTTCTACGACTGGACCCCGACCGGCCAGTGCTGCTTCCTCATGAAGGCGGGCAGCGCCACTCAGATCACCGAGTTCGACAAGTGGATGTTCCGAGACTTCTGGCGCCACATGAAGTCCCGGTACGGTCTCTGACACCGTTCGTCCGGTGATGTGCGGCGGGGCCATGACAGATGTCATGGCCCCGCTGTGAAAGTGATCGTCCCCGGGAAGGATGTAGTGCGCACCGGTTGGTCGTGACAATTATCTGACAGAGCACCGGAGTTGACCGTCCGGGGCCGTCGGAACGTCAGGATCGAGGGGGACACGTCGTGCGTATGCAACGTCTCGTCGGGACCATGGTGGGGACCACACTTCTGCTGGGCGCGGCCGTACCCGCCGCCGAGGCGGCCGGTCCGGCGGCGTCGGGGGAGCGTCTGGACCGGGCCGAGTTGCGTGAGACGCTCGACGCGGTCCACGAGGCCGGGATGTACGGCACGTACGCGTCCGTGCGGGACGGGCGGGAACGCTGGAGCGGTGCGGCCGGGCTGGCCGACGTGGACACGGGCCGTGAGGTCACCCCGAACATGCGGCACCGCGTCGGCAGCATCAGCAAGACGTTCACGGCCGTGGCCATCATGCAGCAGGTGGAGCGGGGCCGGATCCGCCTCGACGCCCCGGTCACGGACTACGTCCCCGAGCTGTTCGACGGCACCGGCACCGACGGGGACGCCCGGGAGCGCGGGGACGCCGTCACCGTCCGGATGCTCCTCAACCACACCAGTCACATAAGCGACTACGTCCTCGGCGCCTTCCCCTCCCTCGCCCAGAACTCCACCACCAGCCTCGACGAGCACCGCTTCCGCTCGATCAGCCCCCGCGAGCTCGTACGGCTGGGCCTCGCGGCCCCCGCCACCGGCAGCCCCGGCGCCCAGCCGGGCAGGTACTCCAACACCAACTACGTGCTGGCCGGCCTGATCCTGGAGAAGGTCACCGGTCAGAAGGCGTCGACGTACATCACCCGCAACGTCATCGACCGCGCCGGGCTGCGCCACACCTCGTATCCGCGCACCGCGTACATCAAGGGTCCGCACTCCCGGATGTACGAGTCGTTCTACGGGCTCATCGACCCGCCCCGCGACTACAGCGTCTACGACATGTCCTGGGCGTACACGGCCGGCGCGATCGTCTCCACGACGGACGACCTCAACCGCTTCTACCGGCAGCTCCTCACCGGTGATCTGGTCCGCCGCTCGTCGCTGGCCGAGATGCAGCGCACGGTTCCGGTGGAGATCGCCCCGGGTGCCGCGATCGGCTACGGCCTCGGCATCTACACCCTGGACGTGCCCGGCTGCGGGCGGTTCTGGGGCCACGACGGCGGGGTCTTCGGCGCGGGCACCGTCAGCCTCACCAGCGCGGACGGCGACCGACAGGTCTCCATGGGCTGGAACCTGATGAAGTACCAGCGCCTCAACGCGGAGGGCACGGCGCTGGAGCCGAGCCCGATCGACGACGCGATCGAGCGACACGTCTTCGGGGCGCTGTGCCCGACGCTGGAGGAGCCGGGGGCGGCTTCGGGGGCCGGGACGAAGTCGAGGCTCGCGGCGGGCGACGCGTGGCGGATCCTCCCGGACGGTCTGCTGGGTAGGACGCTTCCGTAACCGTCCTCGCACCGCAGGGAGCACAGCGTCTTGTCCACCTTCGTCATCTTCGACCTGGAGTTCACGACCTGGCCGGGGGCCATGGAGCAGGACTGGTCGGCCCCCGGCCAACTGCGCGAGATCGTGCAGATCGGCGCGGTGCGGGTGAGTGAGGAGTACGCCGTCGTCGAGGAGTACGAGACGCTCGTCCGCCCGGTGGTGAACCCCCGGCTCTCGCCGTTCTTCACCACCCTCACCGGCATCGACCAGCGCGCCGTGGACCGGGACGGCCTGGCGCCGGCCCGGGCCCTCGGCGACTTCCTCGCCTTCTGCCGGGGCGGGCCGGTCCTCTCCTACGGCAACGACATGCTCGTCCTCGGCGAGAACATCGGCTGGGCCCGGGCCCGGGGCGAGACGATCGAGCACCGCGTGCTCGCCCCGGGCTTCCTCAACGTCCGGCCGTGGCTGAACGCCGTCGCCCCGGCGACGACCGGCGTCAACTCGGGCCGCCTCTGGCAGGCCCTGGGGCTCCCCCGGCCCGCCACCCCGGGCGACGAACACTCGGCCCTCTTCGACTGCCACTCCATCGCGTCGGCCCTGCGCCACCTGGCGGGCACCGGGGTCGTCCTGCCGGACGGCATCGTCTAGGGGTCCCCTAGCGGCCCCCACGATCACCCTTTCGTTCCTCGACCCCGAGTAGCCCAGGAGCTGTTGTGTCCGACGAGACCACCCCCGTCCGTGAACTCCGGCTGGTCGTCACCGCCGCCGACTACGACGCCGCGCTGCACTTCTACCGCGATGTGCTGGGGCTGCCCGAGCGGGCGGCGTTCTCGTCCGACGGCGGGCGGGTGTCGATCCTCGAAGCGGGCCGCGCGACGCTGGAGATCACCGATCCGAAGCACGCGGAGTTCATCGACGAGGTGGAGGTCGGCCGCCGCGTGGCCGGCCACATCCGGGTCGCCTTCGAGGTGGACGACTCGACGGCGACCACGGCGAGGCTGGCGGCGGCCGGCGCCGAGGTGATCGCCGAACCGACCCGCACTCCCTGGAACTCGCTGAACTCCCGCCTCGAAGCGCCCGGCGCCCTGCAGCTGACCCTCTTCACCGAACTCGGGACGTGAGAGCCGTCGGACGGGAAAGCCGTCGGACGTGAGGGCCGTCACCGGACGGCGACTTTGCATGATCATGCATTGCCATGCATAATAATTTCTATGTCCAAGGTCCTCACCTCTCTTCCGGCCGGCGAGCGCGTCGGCATCGCCTTCTCGGGCGGGCTCGACACCTCGGTCGCCGTCGCGTGGATGCGTGACAAGGGTGCCGTCCCCTGCACCTACACGGCTGACATCGGCCAGTACGACGAGCCCGACATCGCCTCGGTGCCCGGCCGCGCGAAGACCTACGGTGCCGAGATCGCGCGCCTGGTCGACTGCCGCGCCGCGCTGGTCGAGGAGGGCCTGGCCGCACTCACCTGCGGCGCGTTCCACATCCGCTCCGGCGGGCGGGCGTACTTCAACACGACCCCCCTCGGCCGTGCCGTCACCGGCACGCTGCTGGTGCGGGCGATGCTGGAGGACAACGTCCAGATCTGGGGCGACGGCTCGACGTACAAGGGCAACGACATCGAGCGGTTCTACCGCTACGGCCTGCTCGCCAACCCGCACCTGCGGATCTACAAGCCCTGGCTGGACGCGGCGTTCGTGACCGAGCTCGGCGGCCGCAAGGAGATGTCCGAGTGGCTGGTCGCCCACCAGCTGCCCTACCGGGACTCCACGGAGAAGGCGTACTCCACCGACGCCAACATCTGGGGCGCCACCCACGAGGCCAAGACCCTGGAGCACCTGGACACCGGCCTCGAGACCGTCGAGCCGATCATGGGCGTCAAGTTCTGGGACCCGTCGGTCGAGATCGCCACCGAGGACGTGACGATCGGCTTCGAGCAGGGCCGTCCGGTCACGATCAACGGCAAGGAGTTCGCCTCCGCCGTGGACCTGGTCCTGGAGGCCAACGCCATCGGCGGCCGCCACGGCCTGGGCATGTCCGACCAGATCGAGAACCGGATCATCGAGGCCAAGAGCCGCGGCATCTACGAGGCGCCCGGCATGGCCCTCCTGCACGCCGCGTACGAGCGCCTCGTCAACGCCATCCACAACGAGGACACCCTCGCCCAGTACCACGCCGAGGGCCGTCGCCTCGGCCGCCTGATGTACGAGGGCCGCTGGCTGGACCCGCAGGCGCTGATGATCCGGGAGTCCCTGCAGCGCTGGGTCGGCGCGGCGGTCACCGGTGAGGTCACCCTCCGGCTGCGGCGCGGCGAGGACTACTCGATCCTCGACACCACGGGCCCGGCGTTCTCGTACCACCCGGACAAGCTGTCCATGGAGCGCACCGAGGACTCGGCGTTCGGCCCGGTCGACCGGATCGGCCAGCTCACCATGCGCAACCTCGACATCGCCGACTCGCGCGCCAAGCTGGAGCAGTACGCGGGCCTCGGCCTGATCGGCACCGGCAGCCCCACGATCGGCGCCTCCCAGGCCGCCGCGACCGGGCTGATCGGCACCATGCCGGAGCTGCCGCAGGGCGGCGCAGAGGCCATCGCCTCGCGCGGCGAGGTCTCCGAGGAGGACGCCCTCCTGGACCGCGCCGCGATGGAGTCCGGCACGGACTGATCGCCGACGGACACCCGGATCGCCGACGGACACCTGGAACGGCCGGCTCGACGCCCACCGCGTCGAGCCGGCCGTTTCATGTCCTGGTCAGGCCTTCCCTTCCACTTTCAGCTTGTCGAGGATCCGGCCCGCCGTCAGGCGGATGTTGAAGGAGGTGACGGAGGAGTAAGGGCCGTGCGCGAGGGCCTTCAACTCGCCGAGCAGGCCTGCCCGGTCGGCCGCGTCGGGCAGCTCGCCGTACGTGTCCACATACCGGCTGATCCCGTACAGGGCCTGGTACCGGACGGATTCCGACGGATCGTGGAGGTGGCCGAGCAGAAGGCGCACATCGCCGTCCTCGTCCACGTCGAGGAGGGAGACGACCACCGCCCTGACCTCGTCGGACGGGTGGTCGATCAACTGTCGTACGGCGGGAAGGGCCTCGGGGTAGTTGCTGAGCGCGTCCCGCGTGTGAGGGAGGATCGCCTCGTCGGTCGTCAGGAGACCGAGCAGCGCCTCGACCACCGGGCGCCGCCGCCGGCGTCGCAGCCTGTGCCGCCCCAGTTCCATCAGACCCCGCACCGCTCCACGCCGTATCCGCTCGTCGGGATCGTGCAGGAGCGGCAGCAGCAGCTCGGTGGTCCTCGCGTCCCCGCGCTCGCCCAGCGCCGTGGCGGCGGCGTCCCGGACGCCGGGATGACCGCGACCGGGCACCGGCTCGGGTCCCGGCCCGCTGACGACCACCGTCCTGATCCACTCCCAGGCCTCCGGCGTGTCGATGCGGGCCAGTGCCCAGACGGCGGTGGACCCCGGATGCGGGTGGTCCAGCCAGCGCACGGCCAGGGGCAGGGCCCGCTCCTCGCCCCACCACCCGAGGGTGTGGAGCATCCGCCGGGCGGCCTCCGCGTCGGTCTCGGCCGCGAGGGCGGACAGGATCGCGTCGACCGTGCGGGAGCTCCGGTCGCCGGACAGCTTGGACGCGGCCATGCCCCGGACGGCGGGGCACTCGTCGCGCAGGCCCTCGACGAGTGAGCCGCGCAGCCGGTCCAGGTCCTTCGACGGCAGCATGTCCAGGGCCCGCGCCCGGGACAGACCCCGGCCCTGCCGGGCGGTGTGCAGGACCTGTTCCCGGACGGGACCCTGCCGAAGCAACGGGTAGAGGGCGGTGCGCGCCTGCCCCCACACATGGGTGCCGGTGTCGCCCAGCAGCCGGATGAGCACCGTCGGGTCGGGGGCTCCTTCCCGGCGGGTCACCCCGAGCAGCCCGTTGAGCCGCAGGTGCCAGTCCGAGTCGTCGGACATCAGCCGCCGGAACGCCCCGACGACGTCCGGCCCCTCCAGCGCCAGCCGTTCGGCCGCGAGCGACGCGCGACGCCGTACGCCGCCGTCCGGGTCCCCCATCAGAGCGACGACCACCGCGGCCGCGCCCTCCCCTCCGACGGGCCCCAACCGGCCGAGCGCGTCCGCCGCCCCGGCCCGCACCACGGCCGCGGGGTCCTGAGCGGCCCGTAAGACCGCCTCCCTCACATCGGCGACCACGTCCTCGTAGGCTGCCGCCCAACGCCCCACCCGCCCGAGCCCCTTGACGGCGGATGCCCTCCGCCCGGGTTCCGTGGCCGCCAACTCCCGCAGGAAATAGGCGATTTGATGTGCCGCGCCGTCGGCTCCGCCACCCCTGACAACTCCCACGCGTCCCCCTCGGAGTTCCCTGCACCGCCCCGCCACGGGGGAGATGTCACCGAGAACGACTGTTCCGAGGGCCCGGGAGTTGTGCGGGCCGACCGCCGACCGGCCGTGGGCGGGTCCTGGTCGTACGATCGCGGGCGCGTCCTAGTCGTTGTCCCCGCCGCCGCTGCGGGGCTTGCTGTTCGCGCTGAGGACCAGCTCGCTCGCGACCTCGGTGGTCCTGGCGATGCCCCGTGCCCAGCGCGGGGCGTCGCCCCGGGCGGTCCAGTAGACGCAGACGCAGCCGCCGATGGCGAGCAGGAGGACGACGGACAGGATGGCTATGAGCACGGTGGTCATTCGCTCTCTGTATGACTGGCCGACGCCGGGAGTGCCTCGGTGAGCTGGACAACGGAAGGGACGCGTGTGGGCGGGAAGGGGTTCCGCGGATACGGCCCACGTCACCGAGACTCATCGGCACGCCGGCGGTGGCGTTCAGGCGTGCTGCCGCTGTCCTCGGCCCCGCAGCAGGCTGACGCCCGCGCCGAGCGAGACGACGCCCATGCCGACGGCGGTGGCCACGCCCTGCGCGCCGTCGACGACCAAGGGGGCGACCGCGGCGACGACCAGGTTGAACAGGAACAGGAACCACAGGACGGGCTTCGAGCCGAGCAGGGCCTTCATGGGAGTTTCCCTTCGGGGAGAGGAGGGGTGAGGTCCGTTCGACCTCGTGCTTCAACGATCCCGCTCGGCCGGCCCCGCCACGAGGGAGTGCCCTCCCGGATGGGGGGTGTAGCCCGCTACACCCCCGCGCTGTCAGTGGCACGCGGTACGTTCCGGGCCATGGGCATCTACCTGGTGAGCGTCGAAGCGGAGGACTGGTTCGGTGAGGACCAGGACGAAGAGGAGGACGAGGAGGAGGGGCGGGGGCGGGTCGCCGCCGCGCTGAACGGGGAGCTGGCGCGGCGGGGGCTGCCGCCCTATGACTCGGTGCCCGGGCGGACGGACTTGGTCCGCGGCTCGGGGCTGACCTTCGAGGAGAAGCTGGTCCCGCCGATGGACGGGTTCGTCACGCTGTGCGGGGCCCACCTCACGCGTGCGGAGACGGAGACCCTGCTCGGTTGGACCGTGCTGGTGCCGCTGTCGCTGGAGGAGACCATCCGGCTGGACGACGTCGAGTCCGGCTACACGGATGAGACCGTGGTCGCGGGCGCGCCTCAGGTGCTGGCGCTCGCGGAGCGGCTCGCGGCGGCCGTCGAGCTGCCGACGGCCGAGGTCCCGGAGATGTGCGACAACCTCGACCTGACCATGTGGTTCCTGGACGGGCCGGCGAAGGAACTGGCGGCGACCCGGCCGGGCCCCTGGGCCGACGACCTCGACATGGCCTTCTACGTCGCCCTGTACCTGCGCGCGGCCCAGCACTCGATCCGCCGCGCATGCCCGATCGTGTACGTCTGACCTCTACGTCCAAGGCGTCAGCTACGGCGTCAACTATGGCGTCAGTGCCGCGAAGGCCTCGTCCAGGAGGGCGACGAGGTCGAGGTCGCCGTCCGAGGCGGTCCAGTGGTCGAGGGCGATGTTGAGGCAGTCGAGCGCGGCGGCGGCCCGTACGGTCTCCGCGAGGGTCGGCGGCCCCGGGGAACCGTGACGTTCGGCCAGGGCCTTCGCCAGTGTCGGCCGCCAGCCGTGCTGCTTCTCCAACTGGCGTGCGCAGAGCGCGGGAGTGTCCCGGACGAGCCGGGTGGTGGCGAGGGAGCCGACCGGGTCCTGGTGGTAGCGCTGAATGACCGTGTCCAGTGCCCGGCGCAGCGCCGTCCAGTCGTCCTCGTCGGCGGGGCGGGCGCGCAGCGCGTCCGCGACCCAGCCGCCGTGCGCGTCGAAGACGTCGAGGACGGCGTCCTCCTTGGTGCCGAAGTACCGCAGGAACGTGCTCCGGGACACCCCGGCCGCCGACGCCAGATCGTCGAGCGTCACCTTGTCGAAGCCGTCGCGGCGGAACAACTCGAAGGCGACCTGGGCCAGTTCGGCCCGTACGGCCGCTCGTGCGATGTTCCGCGTGTTCGCGCGGGCCGCTCCGCTCACCTCACTCACCCCGCGATGTTAACCCTGCCCGACCCCGGCTTGCGGGTGTGCAACTCAGTGGCTAGCGTGACACTCAGTTTCAGCTACGGCACTTGTTATCACGTTACTCATAGCAAGGAGCGATCCGGCGCCATGACCAAGACCCTCGGACTCATCGGCAGCGGAATGATCGGCGGTGCGCTGGCCCGGCTGGCCGTCGCCGCGGGGCTGGACGTCGTCCTGAGCAACTCGCGCGGCCCCGAGACCCTCGCCGACCTGGTGACCGAACTCGGCGACCGCGCCCACGCCGCCACCCCCGCCGAGGCCGCGCGGGCCGGTGACCTGGTCGTGGCGACGGTCCCGCTGCACGCCCACACGCGGCTCTCCGCCGCCGACCTGGCGGGCAGGACCGTGATCGACACCATGAACTACTACCCGGAGCGCGACGGCCGCCTCGCCGAACTGGACGGCGGCGGCCTGACCTCCAGCGCCCTGGTCCAGCGGCACCTGGCCGACTCGTACGTGGTCAAGGCGTTCAACGCCATCGACTTCCGGCGGCTGCTCACCAGCGCCCGGCCCGCCGGGGCCGCCGACCGCAGTGCCCTGCCGGTCGCGGGCGACCACGCGACGGCCAAGGACGAGGTGATCCGGCTCCTCGACGCCCTCGGCTACGACGCGGTCGATCTCGGCCCCCTGGCCGAGAGCTGGCGCGCCGAGCCGGGCACGCCGGTGTACGTCACGCCGTACCTGGCCGAACGCCCGGCCGGGCTCGGCCAGGAGGAGGCGGGGCGCTGGTTCTTCGAGACCCCCGGTGTCCCGGTCCCGGCCGCCCGGGTGAGGGAACTGACGGACGCGGCGGTACGGGGCGAGCCGGGCGCGGCCCACATGGCCCTCGCCGACTGACGTCCCGACGGCTGACGTCCTGACGGCTGACGTCCTGACGACTGACGTCCCGACGACTGACGCCCCCCGGCTCCGTCCGGCATCGGCTGACCGACCGTCTCCGGGCTCCGTCCGCGTCGGCGTCGGCGTCGGCGGCCGACCGTCTCCCGGCTCCGTCCTCCAGAGACTCCCGCAAGCCCGTCAACTCGCCTTCCACACAAGGGAATCAGCCCATGACCCCCTCCGCCGGTCCCGCTCCGCGCCCCGCCCGTCCCGTCCACACGTCCCCGGTCGACATCCCCACCCCCGACGGGACCGTCGACGCGTACGTCTGCCACCCGGCCGACGGCGGGCCGCACCCCGCCGTGCTCCTCTACATGGACGCGTTCGGGGTGCGGCCGCATCTGAAGGGGATGGCGGAGCGGCTGGCGGCGGCCGGGTACGCCGTGCTGCTGCCGAACGTGATGTACCGCAGCGGGCGGGCGCCGCTGGTGGAGCTGCCCGCGTTCATCAATCCGGCGGAGCGGCCGGAGATCATCGACCGGATCCGTCCGGCGATGCTGGGACTGACGCCGGACGCGGCGATGCGCGACGCCGGGGTCTACCTGGACTGGCTGGACGCCTCCCCCCTGACGAACGGCGGCCCGGTCGGGATCACCGGCTACTGCATGGGCGCGGGGCTGGCACTGCGTACGGCCGGGACGTACCCGGAGCGGGTGGCCGCGGCGGCGGGGTTCCACGGCGCGTACCTCGCGACCGACGCGCCCGACAGCCCCCATCTGCTCGCCGACCGGATCACCGCCGAGCTCTACTTCGGGCACGCCGACAACGATTCCACCAACCCCGCCGACCAGATCGACCGCCTCGGCAAGAGCCTCACCGCCGCCGGCGTACGCCACCGGGCCGAGGTCTACGAGGGCGCCCACCACGGCTTCACCCAGGCCGACACGGCCATGCACAGCCGTGAGGCGACGGAACGCCACTGGTCGGCCCTGCTGGACCTACTGGCCCGCACGCTCTGAGGGCGACGGTGAGGCACCCCCGGCCGTCACCGAGCCCTGGCCGTCCCCGTCACTCTCCCCAGGAACTCCGTCAGGGTGTGCGTCGCCGTGTTGTGGGCCGTGGCTGCGAAGAGGGGGTCGAGGTGGTTCATGGAGTCGTCCGACTCGTAGACGGCGTACGGGACGCGGGCCTCGGCGGCGACACGACGGGCGCCTTCCACGACGGTGCCCTTGGCGTAACTGGTCTGGAAGGCGTAGAGGGGGATGTCGAGCCCGGCGGCGTGGCGCAGGCGCAGCCCGAGGGAACGGGCCAGGTCGGTGTCGGCGAAGGCGTCGCTCACGTCCAGGTCGACGGAGAGACGGGCGGGCCAGTACCACTCCCACACCCCGGGCACGGGCCCCGCGTACGCCTCCGCGACCCGTCCGATCGGCGTGATCCCGTCGTCGACCCACCCCCGTACGCCGTCGGCGTCGGCCGCCGCCGCGAGGTGCCCGGAGTGGACGCTGATGTCGTTCGGCCAGCCGAAGCCCGCGTCGACGAAGCTGCCGAGCAGCGCGGCGTTCGTCACCGGGAACGGCACCCGCAGCGCCTCGGGCACCCGGTCCTGGAGGACGGACCGGCCCTCGGGGTCGTGGTGGGCGTACCACCCGGCGAGCTGGTACCAGATCTGGGTGCTCTCGGCCCGGTCGCCCAGTCCGACGCCGCTGAGCGTCATGTCGAAGACCTGCCCGCCGGCGATCGCCGCGAGCCGCTCCCGCACCTCCTCCGGCGAGTCCCGCACGGGCGCCCCCGTCCCCTCGAACGCGCCGCGCACGCCCCCGTCGAGGACCGCGAGGCCCACGAGATCCCGGTACCCCGGCCGGCCGCCGAAGTCCCAGGCCGCGTACGCCAGCGCACTGGTCGCACCCCAGGAATGTCCGCCGAGCACCACCCGCCGCCGCCCGCCCGCGCGAGCGGCGCGCACGACGCACCGCAGGTCGTCGAGGGCCCGCTCCAGCCCCCACCGCCCGACGTACCCGGCGGCGGCCGGCTCCAGGGCCCGGTAGCGCCCGTCGAGGTAGTAGCCCACGGGGTCGGCGCCCCGTCCCCTCGCGAACCCGCTGCGGTCGGCGAGGTTCTCCTCCCGCCGGTCGACCGCCCACACCTGTGTCCCGGGCACGCGCGCGACCAGGTCCCGGGCCATCAGCCGGAAGTCGTTCGCCGCGCCGAACATCCCCGGCACCAGCACCACCACGGTCCGCGCGTCCCGCGGCCCCACCTTCAGCACATGCACCCGATCACTGCCGACGGGCCCGCCCCCGGCCCCGACCGGGACCGGCACGTACTCCTCGCCCACGCCCCCGCCGTCGGCGGCGCCCCATCGCCGCCCCCCGCCGCCGACGGCCCAGGCACTCCCGACCCCGCCTACGCCCACCGCCCCGGCCAGGGCCAGCCCCGCGCCCAGCCCACCGCTCAACACCGCTCTACGCGCCGGTCGTTTCGTCATCTCCGGTCGTCTCCTTGGGAGTTGGGGGGTAACGACACCGGCCCAAGCTTCCCCCGCCGTCCGCGCGACTCGACCACCGGGGCCGCCAACGGACGGTTCCCGACCCGCAGGGCCTGCTCGGAGCCACGTCCACGTAGCATCGGGCTTCGGCATCGGGGGTTGTTCAGCGACGCGGAGGATCGGATGACCGTCGGTGCGGGCCGTGGGACACCGCCGGTGCGGCGGCGTGACGCGCGGCGCAACCGGGAGCTGCTGGTGGCGGCGGCTCACGAGGTGTTCACCGAGCAGGGGCTCGAAGCGCCGCTGGATGTGATCGCCCGCCGGGCCGGGGTGGGGAACGCGACGCTCTACCGGCACTTCCCTAGCCGCGCCACCCTCATCGAGGCCGTCTTCCACGACCAGCTCACCGGCACGATGGCCGTGGGGGACCGGGTCCGCGACGCGCCGGACGCCTGGACCGGGCTGGTCGAATACCTCGGCGCGGTCTTCCACACGCTGGCGGCCGACCGGGGCACCAACGACCTCATGACCACGCATCTGCCGGGCATCGACGTCCTGGAGGATGTCCACGAGCACAACCGGCGGACCATCGAGCTCCTGCTGCTGCGCGGTCGTGAGGAGGGCACGGTGCGGGCCGATGCCACCACCGAGGACGTCCTCTTCGCCCTCGCCGCCCTCGGCCGCGCCGTCCCCGCCCTCACCGCCGCCACCACCCCCGACGCCTGGCGCCGCCCCCTCGCCCTCCTCCTCGACGGCCTCCGCCCCTCCGCACCCGCCCCGGCACCGCCGCCACCCCTGCCGGGGCCCGCCCTCACCGCCGAGCAACTCCACGCCGTACTAGGAGAGTTGGGGCCGCATCGGTCGGCCAGGGGGTAGCGAGATCATCCGGATCCACAGTCCGCTCACTCCGTCCCGTCGACAGTGATCGCCGCCGTCGGGCAGACCGCCGCCGCCTCGCGGACGGCCGGATGGTGCGGTGGGGCGGGGGTCGGGACGAGGAGTACGACGATGCCGTCCTCGTCGCGTTGGTCGAACACCTCGGGGGCGATGAGGACGCACTGGCCGGCGCCACAGCATTTCGTCTCGTCGACGTGGACCTTCATGAGGACACCTCCTGGGAAGACCCCCGTCACCAGCGCACCGGGACCTCGCGCAGGCCGCCGACGAGGAGGCCCTCGACCTTGCGCAACTCATCGGCGGGGACGGCGAGTTCGAGGGTGGGGAGTTTGCGGAGGAGAACTTCGAGGACGACCTGCAGCTCCGTGCGCGCGAGGGCCTGGCCGAGGCAGGAGTGCGGCCCGGCGCCGAACGTCAGGTGGGGGTTGGGGCTGCGGGTCAGGTCCATCTCGTCGGGCGAGGCGAAGACCCGGTCGTCCCGGTTGGCGGAGGACATCCCGCAGAACACGGTGGTGCCGCCCGGCAGCAGTTCCCCGTCCAGCTCCACGTCCTCGCTCAGATAGCGCCGCATCCCGAACGCGCCGAGGTTCGCGTCGAAGCGCAGCACCTCCTCCACCGCCGTACGGACGAGGGAGGGGTCGGCGAGCAACTGCTCCCAGCGGCTGCGGTCGGCCAGCAGCAGTGCGACCATCTTGCCGATCATGTTCGCGGTGGTCTCGTGGCCGGCCACCAGCAACCCCATGCCGGTGGCGAGGAGTTCGGCGTCGGTGAGGCGTTCCTCCTCCGGCAGCGCGGCGCTCTCCACGATCAGTGTGCTGAGCAGATCCTCGCCCGGTGCGGCGCGCTTGGCCTCGACCAGGGCGGACATATAGCCCGCGAACTCCGTGAACGCCGCCCGGGTCTCCTCCTTCGAGAAGCGGCTGACGTTCAGGAACGCGTCCGACCAGTGCGAGAAGCGGTCGCGGTCCTCGGCTGGAGCGCCGAGCAGGTCGCAGATGACGTAGACCGGGAGCGGGAAGCCGAGGGCCGCCTTCAGGTCGGCGGGTTCACCCGGCGTGGCGTGCTCGATCATCTCGTCGAGCAGGGACTCCGCGATCCGCGCCATGCCGGGGCGCAGGGCCGCCATGCGTTTCGCGGTGAAGTACCGGCCCACCTGGCGGCGCCAGCGCAGATGCTGCTCACCGTGCTCGGGGATCGCCAGCGTGTACTCGGGGCTCGCGTCGGCCGCGACGCCGCCGGAGCCGTCGGCGGAGAGCCGCGCGGTGTCCTCGCCGGCGCGCGGGCGGGCGAAGCGGGGGTCGGAGAGGAGGGCGCGGACGTCGTCGTAACGGCTCACGAATTTCGCCCGGTCGCCGCTCGGCAGCTCGACCGTGGCCACCGGGCAGCGTGCGCGCAGCCGCTCCCACGCGGCGGGCGGGTCCAGCGGCCCGGCGCTGACCATCGGCAGCCGGACCACTTCCTCACCACCACCGCTCGTCCCAGCCGTTCCTGTCCCGACCGTGTCTGTCTCGGCTTTGCCCATCTCGGCATCTCCTAGTGGGGGGAGGGAGGGAGATGGGAATGCACGCTACATGGGTAGTGCATCCTGCATCAATGGTGCATCATGCACCATCCATGCATGGCGCAATCTCGACGTAGGGTGAGGGGCCCATGGAGACCAGACAGGCAGGAGGAGACCGGTGGATGCCCGAGAGGCGGGGAAGCGCATCGAGCGGGAACTGCTGATCCTGACGCGGAACCGCGAGACGTCGACGCCCCGTGGCGTCCGCGACGGCGGTGCCCTGGACCGCAGCGCCTATGTTCTGCTCACCAGGCTGGAGGCCCAAGGGCCCATGTCCATCCCGGACTTCGTGGAGGCGTTCGGGTTCAACGCGTCCACGTTCACCCGGCAGACCTCCGCGCTCCTGCGAGAGGGGCTGGTGGAGCGGACCCTCGACCCCGACGGGGGAGTGGCCCGTAAGTTCCGGATCACCGACAAGGGGGCGGCTCGCCTCACCACGCAGCGCGAGGAGTTCGTCGCCGGGCTCACCGGCGTCATCGCCGACTGGCCCGCCGAACGCCTTCGGCGCTTCGTCGCCGACCTGGAGCAGTTCAACACCGACATCGAACGTGTCAGCGGACGTTCTTGGCCACGCCCGATGGCCGAGGGCTGACCGCCTGGCAACGGTCAGCCCTCTGGTGTCCTGCGTGCGGCGGTGTGTGGCCGTGCGTCAGTTCACGCACACGATCCCGAGCAGGCAGAGCCCCGAGGGGGACGTCGTCGCCGTGTCGGAGCTCGAACCGTCCGATGCGCCCGTGTCCGAACCGGAGCCCGAGCCGGAGCTTGATCCCGTGTCCCCGCCCGAGCCGCTTCCCGCTTCCGAGCCGGTGCCCGAGCCGTTGTCCGCGCCGGAGCCCGATCCCGTGCCGGTGCCCGCGTCCGACGAGGAGCCGGAGTCGTCTGTGGCCGGCGGTGTGGTCGCCTCGTCCGACGGGGCGGCGGCGGTGTCGTCGGCGGCCGACCTGCCGGCGCCCGAGGAGCCGGTCCGCGCGTCCTGTGCGGACGGCGTGGCCGAGTCCGTGCGGGGCGAGTTGGGTTGCTCGGCGCGGGAGTTCGACCGGCTCGCGGTGGAGCGGTCGCGTGCGGGGTCGCCGGACGGGGTCCATGAGGGGGAGTCGTCCGGGGTGCGCCGGGCGTCGTCGGTCTCCGTCGCCGACGCCCGGTCGCGCTGCGAGCCCTGTTGCTCGACGGAGCCGAGGCTCTCGGCGTCCGGGGCCGTGGCCGCCTGGGTGCGGTCGGTGGACTGCCGGTCCATGCCCATGACGGTCAGTCCGCCACCGACCAGCGCCACGGCGGTCGCGACGACGGCCCGGCGCTGGTTCTTCTTCCACCGCGCCAACTGACGCCGCCGGGCGGCCCGCCCCTGCGGCACCACGTCCACGCCCTCGACGTCCACGCCGTTCACGCCGTCCACGCCGTTCACGTCGCGAGCGGCATCCGTGTCAGCGGTCCGGTCAGCGATCCGGTCGGTGTTCCGGCCGAGGTGCCCGCCGTCGATGCCTGCCGAGTCGTCCGCCGGTGCCCCGCCGTGCCACCCCTCGTCCGTCGCCCCGTACTCCCACGTCGCCGCCGGCAGTACCGGTGCCGCCGGTGTCGTCGGCGGCATGGGGATCATCAGCGGCGCGGTCGCCGTCCCGGTGGGCCCGGACGGGTCGACACGGCTGTCGATCGCGGCCGGGGCTATGTCGGGCGCGTAGGCGCCGCAGCCCGGGCACACGAGGGCACCGTTGAGATGTCGGCGACATGAGGAGCAGTAGTCCATCGAGGTCTTCCTGTGTTGGCATGCCGTCGACCCGCCGGGCCGCGGCCCGGTCACATCACGTTCGCACGTGGGATCGAGCGGATCGAGCGGTCAGCAACGCTAACGAGCCATTCTCAGGGCTGTGTGCAGGCTGTGTGACGCTCCTGCGCGGATTCCCCGGGGACTTGGAACCGGTTCCGCAGGGATGCGCGGGCGTGTGTTTGAGCCGTGCTCGCCACACCTTCCGTTGAATTCCGTCCCAACAGGCAACCCGGGCACGTCTTTTGCCGGTCTCACAGGTTGCTCACAGGGCGAGCGGAACGAGCCCGGTCGGCCCGGGGTGCGTGGGGGTGCATCCGTTCGGCCGACCGCAGGTCCGCCGTCGTCCGTGGGCTGTCCAGTCCGATGCCCCTGACCAGGGCACTCGCAGACGAGGAACCGATGACCAGCCAGATGACCAGCTCCTCCAGCCCGACCGGCGAGACCGGTCCGGCGAGCTCGACCAGCTCGCCCGGCCCGGCCGGTGCTCAGGACCGCCGCCGCCTGAAGCGCCCGGCACTCGCCGCCCTGGCGTCGCTCACCGTGGTCGCCGCCGTGGCCGGGGCCGCCCCCGGCGCCGGTGCCGCGCCCGCCGCGAAGCCCGGGACGCCGCAGATCAAGCTGATCGCCGCGTCGAACTCCGTGACGCTCACCCGCTCCGAGTGGATGGGCGGTGTCAGCCTCCAGCTCGGGACCTACCTGTCGGTCGACAACGCGCCCCTGGAGCTCCAGGTGACGCGGAAGTCGTACAAGGACCCCGTCGTCGTCAAGCAGTTCCTGCGCGACGGCAAGACCACCAAGACGAAGACGCTGCCGAAGGGCGTCGTCGACGACTTCTCCGGGCTGAAGGGCTTCCTGGAGATGTCGATCAAGAACGCGGCCGGCGAGGAGGTCCTGAAGAGCGAGAACACCTTCTGTCCGAACAACGCCTCGGGCCGCATCCGTCCGGACGCCCCCGACCTCAACCACTATCCGCAGAGCTGTTCCACCAACCCGTGGACGCTGGGCTCGGTGTGGGGCATCGAGAAGGGCTGGGCCACCAACACCACCCAGTTCGACTACGAGAACGGGGTGGACCTGCCGGCCGGCGAGTACACCGCCCAGGTCGGGGTCGCGAAGAAGTACCGCGACCTGTTCGGCATCCCCGACGACCGGCCGACCATCAAGGTGACGGTGCGGGAGGAGCCTGCCGGCGAGGACGGCGGGGAAGGCGGCGTGGGCCTGGCCCCGTCGAAGTCGTCGTCCTCCGCCCACCACGGCGGCGGGCACGGCGGAGCCCACGGCGGTCACGACGCGCAGTCCGCCCCGGCCGGACAGCCGGCTCCGGACAACCACCACTACGGCCCGCGCGGCGCCGACGCCCCGACGCCGCCCGAGCTGTCCTTCGCCCTTCAGGACCGGGGCCTGGCCAACCACCTGGGCGACGGCAAGGGCCACACCGACGGCTCCCGCATCGCGCCCGCGCTGCAGGCGGCCCCCAAGCGTCCCACCGGCAAGGCGGGCGCCCCGGCGAACACCCCCAAGCCGGACCTGCGCTCGCTGCCCGCCTGGGACATCGCCATCACCGACGGCGAGGACGGCGACGCACCCGGCAAGGACTACCTCGCCTTCAGCGCCAACGTCTGGAACGCGGGCCCCGCGCCGCTCGTCGTCGACGGCTTCCGCAAGCCGGGCGCGAACCTGATGGACTCGTACCAGTACTTCTACGACGCCAAGGGCAAGCAGGTCGGCTACGCGCCCGCCGGCACCATGGAGTGGGACCCGCGCGAGGGCCACGAGCACTGGCACTTCACGGACTTCGCCAGCTACCGCCTGCTCAGCGCGGACCAGACCAAGGAGGTGCGCTCCGGCAAGGAGGCGTTCTGCCTGGCCAACACCGACGCCATCGACTACACGGTGAAGAACGCCAACTGGCACCCGGACAACACCGACCTGTCCACCGCGTGCGGTTCCGAGGACGCCATCAACGTCCGTGAGGTCCTCGACGTCGGCTCCGGCGACACGTACACCCAGTACCGTCCCGGCCAGTCCTTCGACATCACCGACCTGCCGAACGGCACGTACTACATCCAGGTCATCGCCAACCCGGAGAACCGTCTCCAGGAGGCCAACCACAAGAACAACATCGCGCTCCGCAAGGTGATCCTCGGTGGCACGGAGGGCGCCCGCACGGTCCAGGTCCCGCCGCACGACCTGATCGACGCCAAGTGACAGTCGACGCCAAGTGACAGCGGTCTGATCCGCCCCCGGCGGCAACGAACCCCCAGGCCCAGGGCCTGGGGGTTTCGCCGTATGGGGAGGGTGAGTGGGGGGTGTCGGTGTGCGGTGGTGGGACGGGGGCGTCACGCCTTCGCCGCGGCCACCTGCCCCTCCGCCTCTACCGACGGCGCCGGGCCCTGGGCGTCCGGTGCCGGGACGGCCGCGCGGCGCTTCGGGATGAAGGAGGCGAGGAGGAAGGCGAGGAGGGCGGCGCCGGCGCCGATGGCCATGACGACCTTGAAGCCGTTCTCGGAGGGCAGCGCGTAGCCGCCGAAGTCGGTGGTCATCTGGGCGAGGATGACGCCGGCGAGGGCGCTGGCGAACGACGTGCCGAGCGAACGCATCAGCGTGTTCAGGCTGTTGGCGGCGGCCGTCTCGGACTCCGGCACGGCACCCATGATCAGCGCGGGCATCGCGCCGTAGGTGAAGCCGACACCGCCGCCGATGACGCAGGAGACCAGCACGAGGTGCCAGACCTCGCTCATCAGGACGATGTTGAGGCCGTAGCCGGCGGCGACGATCAGCGCGCCGACCATCAGCGTCACCTTCGGGCCCTTGGCCTTGGTGAGCCCCGCGGACACCGCGGACATCACCATCATGACCAGACCCTGCGGGGCCAGCACCAGACCGACGGTCATCATGGACTTGCCGAGGCCGTAGCCGGTCTGCTCAGGCAGCTGGAGCAGCTGCGGCAGGACCAGCGACATCGCGAACATCGAGAACCCGAGCGCCACCGAGGCCAGGTTGGTGAACAGCACCTGGGGGCGGGCCGTGGTCCGCAGATCGACCAGCGGCTGCTTCGCCCGCAGCTCGTAGAAGCCCCACGACGCGAGGATCACGACGGCGGCCGCGAACAGGCCCAGCGTCGTCCCGCTCGTCCAGCCCCAGTCGGCGCCCTTGGACACGGCCAGCAGCAGGGAGACCAGACCGGCGGACAGCCCGAGCGACCCGACCAGGTCGAAACGGCCGCCGGTGCGCACCTTCGACTCCGGTACGACGGTCAGGACCAGCAGGAACGACAGGGCGCCCAGGGCGGCGGAGGTCCAGAACAGCAGGTGCCAGTTCCAGTTGTCCGCGATGAACGCGGCGGCGGGCAGTCCGAGCGCGCCACCGACACCCAGCGAGGCGCTCATCAGCGCGGTCGACCCGGCGAGCCGCTCGGCGGGCAGCACGTCCCGCATGATGCTGATGCCGAGGGGGATGACGGCGGCCGCGAGTCCTTGCAGACCCCGGCCGATGATCATCGGTACGAGCGAGTCGGCCAGCGCGCAGACCACCGAGCCGGACACCAGCAGCACGATGCTCAGCAGCAGCATCCGTCGCTTGCCGAACATGTCACCGAGGCGCCCCACGACCGGGGTGGCCACGGCCGCGGCGAGCAGGGTCGCGGTCACCGCCCAGGCGGTGTCGGACGCCGGCGCGTCCAGCAGTCTCGGCAGCTCCGGCACGATCGGGATGACCAGTGTCTGCATCAGCGCGACGACGATCCCGGCCAGCGCCAGCACCGCCACCACGGCGTTCGGCCGCGACGGGGTACCGGCCCCCGCGTCGGCGGGTCGGGCAAGGGCGTGGGACATGGCATGGCCTCCGTTTGCTTTGCTTGACTTACTCAACCATAAGTCTATTGCTTGACTTACGCAAGTTAAATCTTGTGGGGGTCGGGGAGGGGCAGGTCGGCGACCACCTCGAAGCCGCCGTCGGGGCGTGGTCCGACGCTGAGGCGCCCGCCGACGGAGTGGGCACGCTCCCGCATACCGAGGAGCCCGTACCCGCCGCGGGGGGTGTCGCCGGAGCCGGAGCCGGAGCCGGAACTGGAGTCGGAGCCGGAGCTGTCGCTGTCGTTGGAGATGGTGAGGCGGAGTCGCTTCGAGGTGTAGGCGAGGTGGACGTCGGCGGTGCGGGTGGGGGCGTGTTTGGTGACGTTGGTGAGGGCCTCCTGGACGATGCGGTACGCGGTGAGATCCGCCCCGGCGGGCAGCGGCCGCGGCTCGCCCTCCCCGGTGACGGTCACCTTGAGACCGGCGTGCGCGAACGAGGCGGCCAGTTCGGGAAGTCGGGCGAGACCGGGGGTCGGGTCGGGGACCTTGTCCTCCTCGCCCTCCGCGCGCAACAGCCCGACGGTGGCCTTGAGTTCGCGTACGGCCGAGGTGGTGGTGCCGGAGAGCTCGGCGAGGAGCCGCTCGGCCTCGTCGGGCCGGGTCCGTACGAAGCGGCCCACCGCCGTGGCCTGGAGGTTGGCCAGTACGAGGTGATGGGCGACCACGTCGTGCAGATCCCGTGCGATGCGCATCCGCTCCTCGGTGACCCGCCGCCTGGCCTCCTCGTCCCGGGTCCGCTCGGCGTGCTCGGCCCGCGCCCGTACGGCCTCCAGATACGCGCCCCGCAACCGCGTCACCGTGCCCAGCGAGGTCGGCAGCAGCAGCCAGGCCGTGGGTCCGAGCAGCTTCAGCACCAGGGGCTCCCCGTCCGGCCCGGAGACCAGACCTGTGACCACCAGGGCCACGACACCGGAGAGCGTGAAGGAGTTGGCCGTGCCCCGGTTCGTCCGCATCGCCAGCGAGTACAGCGCGACCATCGTCGGCGCCAGCAGGAGGGCGGTGAGCAGATAGCCGAGCGCGCACGCGGCGATGGCACACACCAGCGTCACCGCCACCGTCGTACGCGGACGAGTGTGCCGCCCGAGCAGGGCCAGGCAGGACGCCGCCGCCAGCAGCATCCCCGGCCACCACGGCGCCCCCGGTCCCTGTCCGGGCAACGTGAGCAGGCTGCCGGGGAAGGAGCAGGCGAAGAGCGCCGGCACGAGGGCCGCGTCGGCGGCACGGCGGACGGTGTGGGGGCCGGGGCCGGGGGCGGAGCCGAGGGGAGTCGTCGACGGGGGTGGATTCGGGGGCGCGGTCGTCATGGTCGGGGTCCCTGCCGGTGTGGGCGGTGGCCTACCGGCGGGCCCGGCGGCGGAACGGGGGGAGTGTTCCGGCCGCCGGGCCGCCGATCGCGCCGTGCCCCGTCCCCACGGGTCCGGCGCGCTGGGGTCGCTCTCCGCTTCGGGCGACCCCGGTCTGGGGGTTCATCTCCATTGCTTGACTTAGGCAATCATAGAGACTTACTTAAGTCAAGCAATCTTTACGCGCGCATCCAGGGTGGCGGTCCATGTCGTGGATGCCGAGGTCCGGCCGGTTCCACCGGCGAAGACGACCAGGCGCAGTACCAGGAAGCGGCCGATGCCGGCGAGGGCGGAGGCCGAGAGGTAGACGAGTTGCTCCGTCAGGGCGCCGGGGGAGGGCTGGAGTAGGTGGAGGGCGGTCATCGCGGCGGTGGTCGCGGCGTACGCGGCGGCGGCCGAACCGGCGGACTGCCAGTGCTCGCGCCAGCCGGGGCGGTGGGGGGTCGCGAAGGTGAAGCGGGCGTGCAGCTCGGTGCAGAGCAGGGTGGAGGCGATGGTGATGACCGCGTTGGCCAGAGCCCAGGGCATCGCCCCGGCGAGGAGGGCCACCGCTCCGCTGGAGAGGAGGCCGACGCCGCCACCGAAGAGGACGAAGCGCGCGAAGGATGAGAGGGGGTCGGGGGTGGAGCCCGCCTGGGCGGCGTGGGGGGCGGGGTTCATGGCGGGCTCCGTCCGGGGTGCGTGCGGCGACTCGGCGGGGTGGCCCGAGCGAGTGCCGGATTACTTGACTTACTCAAGCATATGCAGATTGCTTGACTTAGGCAAGTACTGCGCTCGGAGTACGCCCGTAGTAGTACTGATCCGATGTCGCAGCAGCTGCCTGAACGGCCTCCCGCGCCCGGAGACCGCGTGCCCATGACGCCGATAACCGCCGACGCGCCCGACGTGATCGCGCGCCCCCTGCTCACCCAGTCCTGGCTCGACCTGACCTTTCTGCACTGGGCCGTCGAGCCGCAGGCCGTCGCCGGACTGCTGCCGCCGGGGACGGTGCCCGACACGCTGGACGGGGTCACGTACGTCGGGCTCGTCGCGTTCCGGATGCACAAGGTCGGGTGGCTGAGGTTGCCCGGCGTGCCCTACCTGGGCAGTTTTCCCGAGACCAATGTGCGGCTGTACTCCGTCGACCGGGACGGGCGGCGCGGGGTCGTCTTCCGCTCGCTCGACGCGTCGAGGCTGTTGCCCGTGGTGGTGGGACGGCTCGGTTTCCGGATGCCCTACGTGTGGGCGCGGATGGACATCGCGTCCCGGGGCGGCCACGTCGGTGACCTGGTCACCTACACCAGCTCCCGACGCTGGCCCGGTCCGCGCGGGGCGCGGAGCCGGATCGTCGTGCGGGTGGGGGAACGGATCGACGAGCCGACCGGCCTGGAGCATTTCCTCACCGCCCGCTGGGGGATGCACGGGGCGTTCTTCGGCCGGTCGGTGTTCCTGCCCAACGCCCACCCGCGCTGGCCGCTGCACCGGGCCGAGCTGATGACGTGCGAGGAGGACCTGGTGGCCGCGGCCGGGCTGTCGGCGCCGGCCGGGCCACCGGTCAGTGTCCTGTACTCACCCGGTGTCCCGGCCCGCTTCGGCCGCCCCGCCCGACCGGCGGGCATCCCCACCCCCTGACGGTGGCGGCGGAAGAGCGACCAGGGCCTCCGGCGAGACGGTGTGGTCGAGGAGGTGGAGGGGCGCCGCACGGACTCCGGCTGCCTCGGCGGCGTGCCAGTGGGCGAGGGCGCGGGGGAGGTCGACGAGGCCGTGGATCAGGGGGAGTTCCGTACGGGGGCCTGTGGCGTCGCCGGAATCGCGGGTCGCGGTACGGGTCGTGGTGGGGTTCGCGTCGGGGGCGGCGTGGGTGAGGTGGGCGTGGAGGAGGGACTCAAGGCGGCAGGAGGCGAGGGTGTCGGGGAGGTGGAGCGTGAGGTGGTGCTGGGTGCGGGCGGTGGCGTGGCCGGTGAGGGCGGCGGCCGGGAGATCCGGTGACAGGTGGGTCTCGGTGGAGTCGAGGGCCAACAGGCCGCCCCCCACGATCAGTACGTCCCGCTCGCGTCTCATCCGCTCCAGGGCCCGCGCGGTGTCGAAACAGTGCGGGAAGGAGTCGTCCACGACGATCGTGCCGGGGCGCAGCCGGTCCACGTCCAGCAGGGCCGTGGGGCCGCCGCTGACCGCCGTGACGATGAGGTCGGACGACTCGTAGACCTCGGTGGGGAGGGTGCGGGGGTCGGTGGACTCGACGACCCGTACGGCCGTCGTGGGGTGGGCGGTCGACAGTTCCGCCGCCAGATGGTGGAGGCGGGGGGCGCTGCCGGGGACGTCGCAGAGCAGGAGGCGGGTCGGCGGGGCGGGGCTGAGGGCGAGCAGCAGACGCAGGGACGACGTGCCGATGGAACCGAGGCCGACGACGGCGAGGGTCAGCCCGGCCAGTTCTCGGTCGGTCGCCCGGAGCGCGGCGCGCACGGTTTTCACGACGGCGACGGTGGTGGCCGCGTGGCCGGTGGTGAGGGTGGTCGGAGCGGTTGAGGTGGTCAAGGCACGGGGTGTCGCCGGGAGTTCCCGGAGGACGTCGTAGCCGTAGCCGGTGAGGGACGGGATCATGCCCGCCAGGGAGACGCAGCGGGCACCGAGGGACGCGGCGTGGTCCACGGCGCGGGCGGTCAGGGCGGCCAGGGTGCTCGGGGCGGACGGGGTGGTCGGGGAGGCCGGGGTTGGGTCGGTCGGGTCCGGGTTCAGGTCGGTGGGGAGCGGGCCGGTGAGTTCGTCCTCGAACAGGGGGAGGGAGACGAACCCGGATCTGCCCAGGGGGGTGGTGACGGTCTCCAGGACTCGGGGGCGGCCGTCCGGGAAGAGGAGGGCGCGGAGTTGCGCGCGGCTCGGGACCGCGTGTGCGCGGAGCCCGGCGAAGGCGGCCAGGTGGTGAGGGGCCGGGAGGTAGCCGATGAGGGCCGCGTCGAGGGCGTGGTCACGGCCCGGAGATTCCTCCAGCTCTCCCCTCAACTCCTCTGCGAAGTCGGTGAGTTGGTCCGCCGACATGGCCTTCGACGACGCGCGCGCCGTGATGCTCAGTCCTTCGCCGTCCGGGGAGGGGCGTACGGCCAGGAAGACGTCGGTGCCCACCGGCGGCGGGGCGAGTTCGGTGTCGCCGTCGTCGGCCCGGAGGGACAGCGTGGTGTCGGGCGGCGCGTCGAGCGAGCCGAAGTCGAGGAACGTGAAGAAGAACTGGGCGGTACGGGGCAGCCCTTGGGCCGTACGGAGGTCCAGGGGGCCGGTGGCGCGGGCCGCGAGCGTCTCGGCGGCGATACGGCGGAGGTCCTCGGCGAAGCCCGGGGCGGGCTCGGCACTGTCGGACGGTGACACCGGGCGCAGCGCCACCGCCTCGGCGAACGGGCCGAAGACGCGGTGGGCGTCGTCGACCGTCTCGTCCCTGCCGGTCACGGCCAGACCGAGGACCAGGTCGCGGCGGCCGGCGAGGGCGGCGAGGGCGCGGTAGTACGCGGTGAGGACGGGGGCGTGGAGCGTGGTGCCCGCCGTCCGGGCGAGGCTGCGCAGGGCCCGGGTGCGGTCGGCATCCAGGGTGAGGGTGGTGGTGTGGAAGGCGGGGGTGTTCCCGACGGAGTGGGCGTGGAGGACGGGCGGGGTGTACGGGGTGTGGTGGCGGGCGCGGTAGTCGTCGTCTGTCTGTGGGGCCGGTGCTGGTGCTGGTGCCGGTGTCCGGGCGGGTGTGGTTCGGCGGAGGACGTGGTCGCGGAAGGTGGAGGTCAGGGGGTCCAGGCCGTGGGGGAGGCCGCGTTCGAAGCGGCCGTACACGGTGAGGAGTTCGCGGGTGAGGAGGGCCGCGCTGTAGCCGTCGCCGATGAGGTGGTGGGCGTGGACGAGGAGGACGTGTTCGTCCGGGGCGAGCGTGAACAGGCGCAGGCGGAACAGGGGCCAGGCCCAGGGTTCGAAGCGGCGGCTCGCCTCCTCGGCCGTCCGTTCCTCCAGCAGACCGGGGTGGGCCAGGGTCTCCGTCTCGACGGGAAGCCGGAGCGAGGCGGGGAGTTCCTGCTGCACGGGTGGGCGCGCGCCGGCCGGGAAGACCGTGCGGAGCATGGGGTGCCGGGCCATGAGGACGTCCACGGCCCGTTGGAACAGGTCGGGGTCCAGGGCGCCGTCGATACGGAAGCGTGCCAGCCAGGCGGGGTTGGGGCCGACGCCGGACGCGAGGGCGTCGGCGAGCAGGAAGCCCTGCTGGGAGGGGGTGAGGGGGTAGGGGGTGGAGGGTGCGGGGTGGTGATCGGTTTGGTGCTCTTCGGTCGGCGTGACGGCTTTGGTCGTGGTGGTGTCGATGGCTGTGGCCAGGGCCGTCAGGGTGCGGTGGGTGTAGAGGGCGGTCGGGCGGGGCAGCGCGGGGCGCTCGTGGCGTAGCCGCGCGAACAGTTCCAGCACGGTCATGGAGTCGCCGCCGAGGCTGAAGAAGTCGTCCTCGCGGCTGATCTCGGACGTCGGCAGGTCCAGCAGTGCGGACCAGGTGCGCGCCAACAACTGCTCGGTGGGGGTGGTGGGTGGTGTGCGCCGAGGGGCCGGGAGCGTGGTTTCGCCACGGGGAGCGAGGCGGTTGCGGTCGATCTTGCCCGTGCCGGTGAGGGGGAGGGCCGGGAGGGAGTGGACGCGCGCGGGGAGCATGTACGGGGGGAGGGTTCGGGAGAGGAAACCGCGCACCTCTCTGGGGTCGAGGGCCTCGGCGGAGTGGGGAGTGTGGGGGGCGTGGGGGGTGCCGGTCCTGGGCTCCACGTACGCCTCCAGGCGCCCGTCGCGCAGCAGGACCGCCGCGCGGGAGACTCCCGGGTGGGTGAGCAGGGCGGCCTCGATCTCGCCGAGTTCGACGCGGTGGCCGCGGACCTTGACCTGGTCGTCGAGCCGGCCCAGGAACTCCAGTACCCCGTCGGCCGTACGGCGGACGCGGTCGCCGCTGCGGTACCAGCGGCGGCCGTCCCGTTCGGCGAAGGCGGCGGCGGTGAGGTGGGGGTCGCCCAGGTAGCCGGGGGTGAGGCCGGTCCCGGCGATCAGGAGCTCGCCGGGTTCGCCGGTGGCGCACTCGTGGCCGTCCTCGCCGACGACGGTCAGTTCCGTACCGGTGATCGGGCGGCCGATGGGGAGGTGGCGGACGTCGTCCGCCGGGCGGGTGTCGATGATGTGGCAGGTGGCGTTGATGGTGGTCTCGGTGGGGCCGTAGAGGTTGGCTATCCGTCCGCCGTTCCGTCCGCCGGTACCCGTGAGGTCGAACCAGCGGCGTACGTGGGCGGCGGGCAGGGCCTCGCCGCCCACGTGGACCCAGCGCAGGGCGGAGAGGTCGAGGGCGGTGCCGCCGTTGCGGCGGGCGTGTTCCTCGGCGGCCGTGAGCAGGCGTTCCCACAGGGTGGGGACGGAGCTCCAGACCGTGATCCGGTCCGCCACGACATGGTCGAGCAGGGCCTCAGGGTCGCGCAGCAGGTCGCGCGAGAGGGTGTGCACGGTGGCGCCGACCAGCAGGGGTGCCAGCAACTGCCGTACGGAGGCGTCGAAACAGGCCGACGCGGTCTGTGCGAGCCGGTCGCCGGGGCCGTAGCCGAAGGTGGCCAGCGACCAGTCGAGGTAGTTCGTCATCGACCGGTGGGTGATGGGGACGGCCTTGGGGTGGCCCGTCGAGCCGGAGGTGAAGATGACGTACGCGATGGCGTCGGGATCGGGCGAGGGGGCCAGTTCGGCAGCTGTGGCGGGTTCGGGGGCCCGAGGGGTGTCGGGATCGGGGACCGGGACGACGGTGATGTCGTCCAGGGCAGTGGCCGTGTCGTGGGTCGCCGGGGCGCAGACCAGGACGCGAACTCCCGTACGGGACAGCTGATCCCGGTGCCGGGCGGTGGGGTGGGTGGCGTCCAGCGGTACCCAGCCGGCGCCCGCCCGCAGGATGCCGACGACTCCGGTGACCGTGGCCGTGCCGCCCGGTTCCGTGAGGAGCCCGACCAGGTCGCCGGGGCGTACGCCGTGTGCGCGCAGCCGGGTGGCGAGGTCGGCGGAGGCGGCGTCGAGGTCGGCGTAGGTGAGTGTGGTCCCGTCGTCGGCGGCGACGGCGAGGGACCGGGGGGTGGCGCGGAACTGGGCGCCGAGACGGTCCACGATTCCGCCGCGGCCTGTGTCGGCCGTGATGGGGGCCGGGGCGGCGGGGGTCGTCGCCGTGGCGGCGGCCCGCAGTTCCGTGACGTACTCGTCGGCGAGGCGGTGGACGGTCTCGGGGCGGAACAGGTGGGCCGGGTGGTTCCACGACAGGCGCAGGGCGGCGTCGGCCTCCCAGCAGAGGAGGCCGAGGCGGGTGGCGGCGGAGGCCGTGGCCGCGGCCGTCGGGGTGACGGTGACGGGCCAGTCGGGGCCGTGGACCACCGGGAAGCGGGCGAAGCTGAAGCCGGCCTCGGCCACCGTGCGCGGTGCGGGGCCTGTGGCGGGGCGCACCTCGGACAGCAGTCGGGCGAAGTCCACGCTGCTCAGGGTCGCGTGGGCCTCGGCCTCCCGCCAGATCCCACGCAGCCGGTCGGCGAGTGCGGCGACCGGTTCGGCCGGGTCGATGTCCACGAACACCGGCAGGGTGTCGGCCAACGGTCCCACCAGACGGTCGATGCCGGCGATCGGAGACTCCCGCCGCGCCCGGGCCACATTGACCGCGACGGCTCGCCGTCCGCTCCACCGCGCCAGACAGCGGCCGTACACCGCCAGCAGCAGGTGGAACAACGAGACCTCGTGTCGCGCGGCCGTCTCACGGAGCGCGGCGGTCAGTTCCTCGTCGAGGTCGGTGCGGTGGTGGGTGAGGGGTGGGGTGGGGGGTGCCTCGGGGTCGCCGTCGTAGGGGAGGGAGGGGAGGGACGGTGCGTGTGCGGCCAGGTGGGTGCGCCAGTGGTCGAGGTCCCGCGCGTACGCCGGGGACTGGCGTTCGGTGGTGAGGGTGGCGGCGTAGTCCGTGAACTGGGCTGGTGGGGTAGGTAGTTGGGCGGGGTCCCCGGCGCGGGTCAACGCCGTGTAGAGCGACCAGAGTTCCTCGGCCATGAGCTTGAGGCTGAAGCCGTCGGCTGCGGCGTGGTGGACGACGAGGAGCAGGTGGGCGAGGTGGGTGTCCTCGGGGACGACAACGGCTCGTACCGGGTCCTCCGTCCTGAGGTCGAACGGGCGGTTGCAGAGGTCGTGTTCGAGCTGGTGCAGGTCGTGGGGGTGGAGGTGGTCCTGGATCTCGTACCAGCGCGGAGCCGTGTCGAGGGGGCCTGCCGGGGCGGCGTACTGGCTCGGGCGGGCGGTTCCGTCGTCCGTGATCCGCATGCGCAGCATGGGGTGGCGGGCGGAGAGGTGGGCGAGTGCCTGGCCGAGGACGGTGGTGTCGAGGGGGCCGCTGATGCTCTGCCGTACGTAGCCGTAGGCGGTGAGGCCCTCGTGGAGGGTTTCGGTGGTGTGGAAGGCGAGTTGGAGGGGGGTGAGGGGGTGGGGGGTGAGGGGGGTGAGGGGGGTGTCTGTTGGGGGTGGTGTGGGCCGGGATGCCGGCTCTGGCTGGGGGGTCGGGGTGGGTGGGGTGGTGGCCAGGTGGGTGGCCAGTTCGGTGATCGTGCGGTGTTCGAAGAGGAGGGTGGCCGGGAGGGGGTGGCCGAGTTCGCGTTCCAGGCGGCGGGCGAGGTCGACGGCGCTGAGGGAGTCCAAACCGAGGGTGAGGAAGGGTTCGTCGTCGCCGATGTCCTGTGGGGGGCGGTGCAGGGCGTCCGCCAGGAGGTGGCGGATGACGGTGGCTACGTCGGTAGAGGTGGGGTGGCGCCTGATAGCTCGGGGGGTGTTGTGCGTCGGCGGCTGCGGGTGTGTCGTGGCTGATCGCGCCCACGCGGCGGAGCCGCACATGTCAGGGCCCCGCGCCCCTATGGGGCCTGCGGCCTCCATGGGGCCTGCGGCCTCCATAGGGGCCGTCGAGGGTGTGTTGGGCGTGGCTGTTATCAGGACGTGGGGCGTGTTCAGGGTGAGTGCCGTGTGGAGGGCTGCCAGGGCTTCCCCGGCGGTCATGGGGGTGAGGCTGTGCGTGGGTGAGTGGGTTCCGCCGGCCAGGCCCGTGTCGCTGACGGGGCCGAAGGCGATGCTCTGCCAGGGGCGGCCGGCGGCGCGTTCGGCGGTGGCGAAGGCGTCGAGGAAGGCGTTGGCGGCGGCGTAGTCGCCGAGGGCGCCGGCCAGGCCGGGCAGTACGGCGGAGACGGACGAGAAGGCGACGCATACGGCGCCCTCCTGGCCGTGCCGCCGCAGCGCCTCGGCGAGCAGCCTCGTACCGCGCACCTTCGCGGCGAGCACGGCCTCGATCTCGTCGTCCGGCTTGCCCCGCAGGCTGCCGGGGCGAGCCGTACCCGCCGCGTGGAACACGGCGTCCAGGGGTGGCAGGCCGGCCACGAGTTCGTCGACGGCGTCCGCGTCGGTGATGTCGGCCGCCTGGTAGCGGGCGAGGGCGCCCAGCGCGCGGAGTTCGTTGAGCAGGGTGCGGGGCGGGGTGGGGGTGCGGCCGGTGAGGACGAGCGTGGGCGTGCCGCGTTCCGCGAGGTCACGGGCGAGCGCGGAGCCGAGACCGCCCGCGCCTCCGGTGATCAGGTAGGTGCCGTTCGGGGGGAGGGGGGTGGGCGGCGACGGGGTGGGGGTCGGGGGCGCGGCGGCGACGCGGGTGAGGCGGCGGCCCGTTCGCCAGGCGACGGTGCCGGCTGTGGTTGCGTCCGCGCTCAACTCACGTGCCAGTGAGGTGAGTTGGTCGTCCAGTGGGTCCTGGGCGGACAGGTCGATGCTCAGCGAGGTGAGGCTGGGCTGTTCCTCGGCGAGGGCCAGGGCGAAGCCGTGCAAGAGGGCTTGTTCGGGGTGGGGGTGGGCGGAAGCGTCGTCGGTGTCGGTGTCGGTGTCGGTGTCGGTGCCGGGCTCAAGGCTGTACGCGTTCTCGGTGACGAGCAGGAGACGGGTGGGCCGGGGGAGGGGCGTGCCGAGCGCCGCCAGCACCTCGCGCAGGGCGGAGACGGCCGTGCCGGCCTCCGACTCCGGGCCCGTGGCGCCTCCGGCGAACCACAGCACGGCCTCCGGGGTGGCCCCCAGGGCTGGGGCTACTTCCGCCCCGGCGTCGTACGGGCCTTGCGTGGGCGTCGAGTTCAGCACCGTCACGCCGCGACCGGTGAGCCGGTCGGTGAGGGAACGGCGCAGGGGGGTATCGGCGCCGGTGAGGCGTACGGCGCGGGGGGCGGGGGCGGCGGTCAGCGGGGCGTCGCGCCAGAGGAGGGGTTGGGGGGTCGGCAGGCCGAGGGGAAGGGCGCCGGGAGTGGGCGCCTCAGCGGGCTGGGGCTGGGGCTCGGGTGCGGGTGCGGGCTCGGGCTCGGGTGCGGTGTCGAGGCGTCGTGGCCAGTGGTGTTCGCGCTGGAAGGGGTACGTGGGGACGGGGACCCGTCGCCGTGTCGTGTTCCTGGCCGGAGACGTCGGGGACAGCGGGGTTCCACGGGCCCAGAGCCGACCGACGGTTTCGAGCAGGGCGCCCGCTCCCCGCGTCGGCCCTTCGCCGGGTGTCGGCGCGGGCAGGACCGTCACCTCGGTGGGTGCGACGGCGGGGTGGGCGGCGGTGACCGTGTGGATCGGGGCGGCGAGGGAGGTGCCGGGGCCGAGTTCGACGAAGGTGTCGTAGCCCTCGTCGAGGAGCCGGGCGATGGCGGGGCCGAAGCGGACGGGGCGGATCGCGTGGTCGCGCCAGTAGCCGGAGCCGGGGTTCAGGTCGGGGGCCCAGTCACCGGTGACCGTGCTCAGCATCGGAACGGTGGCCGGGTGCACGGTCAGGGCCTTCGCCGCGTTGTGGAGGGGGTCGAGTACGGGGTTCAGCAAAGGGGAGTGGAAGGCGTGGGAGACGGGGAGGCGTCGGGCGGCCACGCCACGGGCGGTGAGCGCCGCGACCGCTCGCTCGACGGCCTCGGCCTCGCCCGACAGCACGACCTGGGTGGGTGAGTTGACGGCGGCCACGGTGAGCGTGCCGTCGGAGTCGGCGACCAGGGTGGCGACGGTTGCCTCGTCTCCCCGTACGGCCGCCATCGCGCCCGGTGTGGTGAGCCCGCCCATCAGGCGGCCGCGTTCGGCGGCGAAGCCGACCGCCTCGGCCAGGGGCAGGGCGCCGGCGACGCAGGCGGCGGTGATCTCGCCGACGCTGTGCCCCACGACCGCGTCCGGTGCCACACCCCATGCGGCCAACTGCCCGGCCAGCGCCACGCCGAATGCGACGAGCAGGGGCTGTGCCACCTCCGTCCGGGCCAGAGCCTCGGGCTCGGCGGCGTCGTCCAGACACCAGGCTGCCAGGCTCCGCCCCAGCACCGGCCCCGTGAGGGAGGAGGCCTCCTCCAGAAGGTCCCGGAACACGTCCGCCGAGCGCCACAACTCCCTTGCGGCAACGCTCTGTTGGGCCCCCTGCCCAGGCATGACGAAGACAACCTGGGCCCGCCCCCGGGCCCGCCCCGTCGCAACCCGCCCCGACCGGGCGAGGGCTTCGCTACGCAGCGACCCGGCCACACCGGCACCGCCACTGAAGGCCGCCGACCTGCTGGTAGCCGCCGTGCTGGTGGTGGTGGCTGTGCTCGGGGTTGCTGCCGTCTGGACCGCTTCGAGCCGGTCCGCGAGGTCTCCCTCCGTCACCACGGCCAGTCGGTGCGGCCCCTCGTCGCGGGCGGTGTTGACGGTGGCGCACACGTCGCCCTCGTCCAGTTCGGGGTGGGCCCGCAGATGCGCGGCCAGTTCGGCGGCGGCGGCGCGCAGGGCACCCTCGCTCCGGGCGGACAGGGTCAGCAGGTGCGGGCCGTCGGCGACCGGGGCCGCCCCGCCCGGCCGGCCCCCGTCCCCCGGCGCCTCCTCCAGGATCGCGTGGGCGTTGGTGCCGCCGAAGCCGAAGCTGTTGATCCCGGCGGTCAGGGGGAGGCCGTCCGGGCTGGTCCACTCCTCCTGTTCGGTGACGAGGCGGAAGCCGGGCGCCGTGTCGGCGAGGAAGGGCGCGGGCGGGGTGGCGTGGGGCGACGGCGGGAGCCGGCGGTGCGTGAGGGCGAGGGCGACCTTGACCAGCGCGGGCATCCCGGCCGCGTTGAGCAGGTGCCCGACGTTCGTCTTCACCGAGCCGAGCCGCCGCGTGACCCCGTCGGCACGGGACGGGAACGCCTGCCCGAGCGACCGCGCCTCGACCGGGTCACCGATCGGCGTCCCCGTCCCGTGCGCCTCCACATACGTCACGTTGGCCGGATCGACACCGCACTCCTCGTACGCCCGGCCGATCACCTCGCGCTGCCCGCGCGGCGTCGGCGCGAGGAGGCCGAGCGAGCGGCCGTCGTTGTTCACGGCCGTGCCGCGTACGAGCGCGAGGACCGGGTCGTCGGCGGTGCGGGCGTCGTCGAGGCGGGCGAGGACCAGCGCCGCGCCGCCCTCCCCCGGCACGAATCCGTCCGCGTCGGTGCCGAACGCACGGCACCGGCCCGTCGGCGACAACGCGCCCGTCGCCGCGAGGAGACGCCGGCCGGTCGGCGTCAGGCCCAGATTGACGCCGCCGACCACGGCGAGGTCGCACTCGCCGTTCAGCAGGCTGCGCCGGGCCAGGTGCAGGGCGACGAGGGCGGAGGAGCAGGCCGTGTCGACGGCCAGGGCGGGACCGTCGAGGTCCAGCATCTGGGAGACACGGGCGGGGATCAGGTTGGGCAGGTTGCCGGTGAGGGCGCCCGGGTGGCGGGCGAGGTCCCCGTCGGCGGCCTCGGCGAGGACCTCGCGGTAGCCGCTGTCGCCGGTCGCCGCGAAGACCCCGACCCTGCGGCCGACCCGCCGGGGCCCCGCGTACCCGGCACGTTCCAACGCCTCGTGCGCCAGCTCCAGAAAGATCCGCGCCTGGGGATCGGTCGCCCGCGCCTCCGCGTCGTCCATCCCGAAGAAACGGGCGTCGAAGGCCCCGGGGTCGGGCAGCCGGCCGGCCGCGTCCCCGCCGACAGTGTCCCCACCGGTCGTGAGCAACTCCCAGAAGTCCTCGGGCGTATCGACTCCGGGAAACCGGCAGGCGACGGAGAGAACAGCGAGGGCCCCGACGGGACCGCTGTCGCTACCCGCGCCGCCCGGACGGGCTTCGGGCTCTCCGGGGGCGCGGGGTCCTGACTTGTGCGGCTCCGCCGCGTGGGCGCGATCAGCCGCGACGGGTCCGGGGTCGCCGGCGAGAGGCTCTCCCCGGGCGGCGAGGCGCTCCACCACATACCCGGCCAGTCCCGCCACTGTGTCGTGGTCCCGCAGAGCACCCGGCTCCACCGTCACCCCGAACACGTCCTCCAACCCGCCCAGCACAGCCATCGCCTTGAGCGAGGAACCCCCGAGGTCGTAGAACCGCTCCCGCGGCCCCACCTCGGACACGGGCACCTCCAACACCCGCGCCCACACCTCCCGTACGGCCTCCCGCACCTCCCGCAGCGAACGAGGAACCTCCTTCGGCCCCTCGCCCACCACCAGAGCCGCCGCACCCACCGCACCCCCCGGCGCCACGCTGCCCCACCGCTCCTCGACCGCCGCGTACTCCCCGGCCTCGAACCGCTCCCGCAGCACCCCCCGCCGCAGCTTCCCGCTGGTCGTCCGCGCGATCGCCCCCGGCGGCAACGGCAGCACCCGTACGTCGTCGTGCCCGAGGACCTCCCGCAGCCGGCCGGTGGCGGCGCGGAGCACCGGCGCCGCGGTCGCCCGCTCGGGCCGGGCCCACGGCACGAACGCGACGACCCGCTCGCCCCCGCCGTCCGGATCGGTGGACCCCACGACGGCCACGGCACCCGGCGGCAGCCCCGGCGTCGCGGCGACCGTCTCCTCCAGGTCGGACGCGTGGAACGTACGGCCGTTGACGAACACGACGTCCTTGTGGCGCCCGGTGACGCACAACCGTCCGCCCCGCAGGAACCCCAGGTCGCCCGTGCGCAGCCAGCCGTCGTCCCCGAACGCCGCCGCGCTCGCCTCGGGCGCCCGGTGGTACCCGCGCCCCAGCTGCGGCCCCCGCACCTCCACATGCCCGACCCGCGACTCGCCCGCCGGGGCCCCGGTGTCGTCGGTGATACGGATCTCGCACCCCGCCACCGGTCGCCCGAGGTCCATCAACTCCACGGCGTGCGGCCCGGGTCGCGTGTCCACCACCCGCCCTGCGGCGAGCGCGGCCCGGTCCAGCACCAGCGGGGTCGCGGTCTCGCCCAGCGGCGGTACGGTCACCGCGAGGGTCGCCTCGGCCAGGCCGTACACCGGCAGCGGGGCGCGCGGGTCGAGCCCCGCGGGGACCGTGAGCGCGGTGAACTCCCGCCAGACACGCGGCGCGATGGGTTCGGCGCCGACGAGCAGCAGGCGTACGCAGCCGAGGTCGAGTCCGGCGAGCACGGCGGCCGGGACGCGGCGTACGGCGAGGGCGAGGGCGAAGTTCGCGGCGGAGAGGAGGGTCGCGCGGTGGCGGTCCACGGCCTCGAACCACAGGGCGGGCCGCTTCGCGAAGGACAGCGGCTCGATCCGTATCTGCTTCACCCGCGCGGCCATGGGGACCAGATGCGTGCCGATGAGGCCCATGTCGTGGAAGTACGGCATCCAGGTGGCGAGGACGTCGTCCGGGGTGATCGCCATCGCGGTGCGGATCTGGCGGAGGTTGGCGAGGACCCCGGCGTGGGTCAGCTCCACGCCCTTGGGGGCGCCCGTGCTGCCGGAGGAGAACTGGAGGAAGGCGACGTCGTGGGGGGCGGGGCGGTGGAGGCGCTGGGGCGGACGGCCCTGCCGCAGGTCGTTCAGCCGCAACACGCGTAGAGACGTGGCCGGTTGCCCCGCCGCCCGCTCGTACGCGACCGCCTCCCCGGCGCCCTCCCCGCCCCCGCCGTCCCCGCCGTTCCCGTCAGTCCCCTCGGCCTCATCGGTCAGGGGGGTCAGCGCGGTCAGAACCGTGGCCGTCGACTCGGTGTCCGTCAGCACCGGCGGTCTGCCGAGGAGTTCCCAGACCGGGCCGATCCGGCGGGGTTCCGGGGCGAGGGGGACGGGGACGGCGCCCGCCGCGAGCGCGCCCCAGAACAGGGGCTGGAAGGTGTCGCCCCGGTCGGCGACCAGGGGCAGCGGGGTGCCGGGCGTCACGCCCGCCGCGAGCAGGCCGCCGGCCACGCGCAGTGCGTCGTCGCGGAGTTCGGCGAAGGTGACGGTGTGCTCGCCGCCGTCTCCCCGGACGTGCACGACGGTCTGGCCGGGGGTCTCCCGAGCCGCCCCGAGCAACACGTCCAGCAGCGTCGAGTCCGCCCCGCCGTTCACACCTTCATACGATCTCTCCACCGTGCGGACCCTACAAGCCGTTTCAGCCGGGGCCGCGGCCTAGCATGCTGCGGCATGGTGATGTTGGTGCATCTGACCTCGGCGGCGAACGCGCCGCGCATCCGGCGGGCCGGTGTCCGCGCCGCGTCCCACGGGCAGGGCGGGGCGCGCGGGGTGTACTGCTTCCCCGTGCTGCCCTCGTACACCCTCACCCACCAATGGCTGCGCGAGCTGGGCCGGTTCGGCAGCAGGGGCGGGCTGGTGGCTGTCCATGTGCGGCTGGACGACGCCGAGGAGGTGCTCGTCGGGCGGTACTCGGACCGCGCGCGAGGCCGGCAGGTCACCGTCACCGGGGCCGAGGCCGTACGGCGGATCGGCGCGCTCGCGGACCCGCGTGGATGGGAGGTCTTCGTGCCCCGGGCGATCCGGGCGCGCGAGGTGCACCGGGTGCGGTCGGCGCCGCAGGTCGTGGGGTGGCGGTATCTCCCCGACGCCCACGGCACCCGGCCCTGCACCTGCTTCGGCTGCCGGGTGCGCGGCGGCTACGGCTCCCGCCGCCTGCGCGAACGCCTGCCCCACCCCCTGGACGGCCCACCGCCGCCCGTACGGGTCCTCCTCACCCGGATCGCCGAGGCGAGCACCGCCACCGGCCCCGCCGTGCTCCGGGAGACCCTGCACTGGTTCGGGATGCGTCGGCGGGGGCCGTTGGACCGGCTGGCGCACCTTGCCGGGCACCCCGACCCCGGTGTGCGGGAGGACCTGGTGTGGGCGGTCGCCCACTGGTCCACCCCCGGGGTCGGCGCGCTGCTGGACCGCCTCGCCGACGACCCGCACCCGGAGGTGCGGGAGGCCGTGGAAGCCGTACGGGAGGGATAGTTCGCGAACGCCCTGCCCCGCCGACCGTCACGTCCAGCTGTGGGCCACGTCCACCACGAGGCGGTCGGGGAGCTGGAGCACGCGGAACGGCAGCCGGGCGCGGATGCCGACGCCGATCTGGGTCTCGCCCTCGAAGCTGCCGGCGAAGCGCGTGTCACGGAAGGTGCGGTAGCCGGTGAGGTTCACGCCGGGCAGGGGGCGGGCCACGTCGCCCGGGTAGGCGACCTCGCCCGTCTCGGGGTCGTAGCTGGGCGCGGCGACCCGGATCTCCAGGATGGCCCCGCCCTTCACCGGGATGGGGTCGCCGGAGCCGACCTGGTGGAGCCGGTCGACGTACTGGACCCAGTAGCCGAGGTGGTCGCCGCCGTCGGGGACGTCGAACACGATGCGGTCGAAGCAGTCGTGCCGGCCGGTCCTGATGTTCGACAGCGGCACGGCGCCGCTGTCGGGGCTGCCCTTGACGCCACTGCCCCAGCCGGTCGGGCAGGCCGCCGCGGCACGCGCGGCACCCCCGGGCGCGGCACTCGCGGTGACCGCCGCCGTCCCGATCGCGGTCCCCGCGAGCGCGAGCGCCAGAACCAAGGATCCGATTCGTCGCATGTCGTCCCCCCTTGTTCATACAACGCTTCGGTAGCGCTGATATCAGATGAGACGACCGGTTATGGCGGAAGGTTGTACTCCGATCCCCCCGGAAGTGTCCCGGTTTCGGAACAGCGGGAACGGCGGGACAGCGGGTTAACGGGACTGCGGGGCACGGGAGCGGCGGGCTGCGGGCGGGCGCCGTTACTTCTGCGCCACGGGCGAACCGTTGCGGTCCGGGTGGCGGCGGCGGGGTGTCGAGGGTGGGGACGGGACCTTGTGGAGGAGGGGGGCGGGGCGGGTGGGGGTGGTGGGGCGGCTCACGTACTGGCTGTGGAGGCTGTCGTCGATCCGCCAGAGGATGCCCGTGGTGCGACCCGTCGGGGCCGCCGGGTCGAGCTTCGCGGTGAAGGACGCCAGCCGCTCGTAGAGGGTCCGGGCGCGCGCCCCGGTGGCGGTCAGCTCCGAGCCGGTCGCCTCGTGGAGCGCGTCGAGGAGGTGGACCAGGTTGTGCCCGGAGAGCTGGACGTCCTGCATGCCGCCGTCCGCCTTGGTGATGCGGCCCGGCGGCAGGTTGGGGTTCGCGGTGAAGTGGGCCGCCCTGGTCGCGGTCGGGCCGACGCGGTCGTACGGGTCGCGGGTGCTCTGGGTCCAGGCCGGCTCCCAGACACCGAACGCCGTGCGGGCCAGGAACGTCCACGTGTCCTCGTGGCAGCGCAGGGTGAGGTACGAGACGCCGGCCGCCCGCCGGAGGGTGTCGTTGTGCTGGTCGAGGGCCACCCGGTTCGCGGCGAGGGCGGCCCGCAGCACCACCCGGTCCTCCTCCCGCCAGCGCCGCTCCTGCTCACCACGCTGAGCCAGCAGATCCCGTTTGAGCTGCTGGTTCCTCGCGTACTGCTCGACGAACGTCTTGATCAACGTCTTGACTGCCTGGAACATCTCGAACATGGCGCCTGCTGGGGTCGGGCCGGACATCCTGGGGTTGCAGCGGCCCAACGACGTTCATCAGATCTTGGTCACGGCGACCGGCGACCGGCGTCTCGCGCGCTCACGCCGGGGTGGCCCCTCCGGGGACGGAACAGCCGACGCCCGCCCCGGGCACGGCTTCTGAGTGACCGTCAACTCTGCTTGTGAGTAGTGACGTTGAGAAGCGAGCCGGAACGCGGGCGCGGCATCGGGGAGTCACTGTGGAATTCCTGTGGCGGACTGCCTTACGTGTGAGTAGAACGTTAGGGTCTGCCCTATGAACGCACGGCTGGCCCTGCTCAGCACGGTGGATCCGGGTGTCGCGGAGAGCGAGATCTTCCGGCTGGCGCTCCAGCACGCGGTCGGCGAACTCGGCGCGCTCGGGGCGATGATGCACCTCAGGGGCCCCATGTCGGCCCTGCGTCTGGTGTCGGTCACCGGCCTCCCGCCCGCTCTGACCCGCCCCTGGGAGATCATCGACCAGGAGGGCCCGCTGCCCCCGGCCCGCGCCCTGCACCAGGGCAGCGGGACATGGTCCCCGCTGGGCTCCATGGCCCTCGCCTGGCCCGGTACCGGGCTCGCCGCGTTACCCGTCTCCGGCCGCGAGCGCACGGTCGGCGCGCTCACCGTCCTCACCGGCGACCGGGGCGAACCCACCGGCCTGCAATGGGACTTCCTGCGGGCCGTCGTCGACTGGACCGAGGACCGCATGGCCCAGGCGTCCCCGCCGACCGGCCCCGCGCGGGCCGAACCGGACGCCGAGCGGCTGCGGCAGGCGCTGAAGGAGGTCAGCGTCGGCTCCTGGGACTGGGACATCCGAAGCGGCGACCTGATCTGGGACGAGGCCGCCCTGCACCTCTACGGCACTCGGCCGGCCGAGTTCACCGGCAAGATCGAGAACTGGATGCGGATCGTCCACCCCGACGACCTCCCGCCCACCCTGGCCGCCGCCGAGCGGGCGATCCGCGACCACACCGTGTACGAGGCGGAGTACCGCGTACGGCGCCTCGACGGCACCTGGGGCTGGACCCGGGCCCGCGGCCGGGCCACCTACGACGAGGACGGCGCGCCCGACCGGTTCATCGGCGTCGGCTGGGAGAGCGACGAGGCGCGCTCCGCCCGGGACGCGGTCGGCCGGGCCCTGCGGCACATGAGCGACGGCTTCCTCGCCGTCGACGACGACTGGCGGATCACCTTCGCCAACCTGGTGGCGGAACGCACCCTCGGTCTCTCCGAGGAGGAGCTGTGCGGACGGCACCTGTGGGACCTGCCGTCCGTGCGCGAGACGCCCTGCCTGGAGAGCCGCTGCCGGGCGGCGGCGGCCGAGGAGAAGCCCGCCGGGTTCGACGTCCATGTGCCGGGCCGCGACCGCGTCTACCACCTGCGGCTGGTCCCCGGACCCGACGGCCGCACCATCTACTTCACCGACGTCACCGAGCTACGCCGGCACGAGGAGGAGCGCCGCGAGGCGGAGCGCGCGGCCTCCGAACGGGCCCACCGCATCGCCGCGTTGACCGCCGCGCTCGCCAAGGCGACCACCTCGCAGGACGTCGTCGACGCGGTCGCCTCGCGGGTGCTGCCGCCGTTCGCCGCCAGCGGCCTCCTCGTCCAGGCCGTGGAGAACGGCCGGCTCCACACCGTCGGCGCCGTCGGCTACGCGCCCGACTTCATCGACCTCGTCGACCACCGCACCAGGAGACCGTACGGCCCGGCCTGGGACGCCATCGACACCGGCACCCCGATCTTCATCTCCTCACCGCAGGAGTACGCCGCCTACGTGCCCCAGCACGCCGACCTGCCCGCCCGCGCGGGCAAACAGGCCTGGGCGTTCCTGCCGTTGACCGCGTCCGACCACACCTTCGGGGTGTGCGTCGTCTCCTTCGACCGGCCGCGCCGCCTCACCGACGAGGAACGCACCCTCCTCACCGCCATCAGCGCCCTCTTCGCGCAGTCCCTGGAACGCGCCCGCCTCTACGACCTCGAACTCACCCGGTCCCGCGAACTCCAGCGCGCGCTGCTCCCCCAGGACTTGCCGACTCTCGCCGCCTGCGCGTCGGCCGCCCGCTATCTGCCGGCCGGGCAGGGCATGGACGTCGGGGGCGACTGGTACGACGTCATCCCGCTCTCCAGCGGACAGGTCGCCCTCGTCGTCGGCGACGTCATGGGCCACGGCCTGTCCGAGGCCGCCACCATGGGCCGCCTCCGCACGGCCGTGCACACCCTCGCCGACCTCGAACTGCCCCCCGACGAGATCATGGGCCACCTCAACGACATCGTCGGCTCCATGGGCGAGGACTCGTACGCCACCTGCCTGTACGCCCTCTACGACTCCACCACCCAGGTCTGCTCCCTCGTCCGGGCCGGGCATCCGCCACCGGCCGTGGTCCTCCCCGACGGCACCGTGCGCTTTCCCCAGTGGACCGCCGACCCGCCGCTCGGCGCGGCCGAACCGCCCTTCGAGACAGTCGAGTTGAGCGTGCCCGAGGGCAGTCTGCTGGTGCTCTACACCGACGGGCTGGTGGAGTCGGCGAAACGCGGCATCGACGACGGCATGGCCGATCTGGCCCGCCTGCTGCGCACCGCCCACGAGGACGGCACCGCCGCCGATCTGGAGCGCCTCTGCGACACCCTCACCCACGGCCTGCTGCCGCCCGAGCAGGCGGCGGCCGACGACGCGGCCCTCCTCGTCGCCCGGCTGCACGCGCTCACCGACGACCGGATGGCCTCCTGGTCCCTCCTCGACGACCCGAGGGCCGCGGGGCAGGCCCGACGCCACGTCCGCGAACAGCTCGCCGCCTGGGGCCTGGACGAGCTGGCGCCCACCACCGAACTCCTCGCCAGCGAACTCGTCGGCAACGTCGTACGGCACGCCAGGGGCCCCGTCCGGCTGCGGCTCCTGCACGGCTCCGCGCTGGTCTGCGAGGTCTTCGACGGCAGTCTCACCATGCCCCGCATCCGCAGGGCCGGCGACACCGACGAGGGCGGCCGGGGACTGCAGCTGATCACCGCGCTCTCCCAGCGCTGGGGCACCCGCTACACGGCCACCGGCAAGTGCATCTGGACCGAGCAGTCCCTCACCGGCCCCGACCCCCGGCCCACGCCGCCGTCCGGGCCGCCGGAGCTCTCGCTCCTGGTCCCCGCCGACTTCGACGGCGACCTGGACGCGCTGCCCTTCGACGACCTGGACGGCGACAGTTCCCTCGATCAGCAGGTGCGGAAGGAGTAGACGGGCTCCATGGCCACCGTCACCGTTCGGCCCGTGTCAGGGTCCTCGCGCGTGGTCGGATGCCGCAGGTCGTGCCGCCTTCGAGGAGGTCGACACCCAGGGCGGTGACGGTGTGCAGCACGGCACCGCCGATCCGCCGGCTGGTCAGCAGCCCCGACTCCCGGAGCACGGCCACATGGTGGCTGACGGTCGCCGGGCTGAGCCCCACCCGGGCCGCCACCTCGCTCGTGGTGCGGCCGTCGGCCACCTCCTCCAGCACGGCGGCCCGCGCCCGGCCGAGCAGCGCGGCAAGGGCCTGGTGCGTGCCGGGCGCGTCGGGCGGCGGTGCCAGCCAGCGCGGGTCGTGGGTCACCGGGTGCACGAGCACCGGCGGCAGCGAGCCGTCCTTCAGCACGATCGGGCCGGGCCAGCAGAAGAAGGAGGGGATGATCCGCAGCCCGCGCCCGTCGAGGTGCAGGTCGCCCTGGATGTGTGGGCCCGCGATGTGCAGCACCGGCGCCGACCAGCGCAGACTGGGGTGCAGCCCCGCCGCGAGACCGGAGAAGCCGGACCGCAGCAGGGCCCTGGCCGCGACGGACCTGGCGTCGTCGAAGCGGGCCCGGACATGGGTCCAGTACGGGGCGACGAACCGCTCGTGATGGCGGCGGACCAGACCGGCGAGCCCCCGCAGGGCCTGGGTGTCGCCGTCGGCGAGCGGTCCGGCCCAGCCCGGCAGCGGGCGGGCGAGGGACAGCTCGGTCAGGTCGGTCCGCAGCCGGGCGCGGGGGGTGGCGAGCATCGCGTCGAGGCCCGCCTCGAAGCCTCCGGCCGCCCCGGCCGGGGTGAGGAAGTCCGCCGAGTAGCCGCGCGGCGGGGCGAGATGGCGCAGCCTCGGCAGCTCCGGGTCGAAGTGGCCGCGCGACGCCCGGCGCCAGCGGCCGAAGACGAGGGCGCCGTCCCGGTTCTGCAGCAGGTGCAGGCTGAGCAGCCCCTCCCACAGCGGGTCGGGTTCCTCGGCCAGGACCACCCTGGCCAGGTCGTCGTACGTGAAGTGGATCCGCAGCCCCACCGGCCCGCTCCCCCCAGATCCGTGCGGCGCGACGTGCCGCGGACGTGTCGCAGACATGCGGAACCCCGGGGCGCTCGCCGTGAGTTGAGGGGCGGGCGCCCCGGGGTTCGTGTCGGTCGGTCAGCCCATGGAGCCGTGGGCCCATGGGGTCGAGCAGGTCGGCGATCCGGTCACCGTGTCGGTCACCGAGCCCGTCACCGATCCGGTCAGCTCGCGGCGTCCATGCGCTCGACGCGCTCGTTGACGCCGTTGCGCAGTTCGCCCAGGGTCGTGCCGGGCGGCGCCGTCTTCGGCGTCGAGGACGGCGGCTGGGTCTCGTCCGCGCAGGTGGTGCCCGAGGCCGGGACCGTCAGGTCGACCAGGTAGCCGACGACGGCGTCCGTCGCGCAGCGGCTGCGGCCGAACGCGGTGTGGCCCTCGGCGTCGAACGTCAGCAGCGAGGCGTTGTCCAGCTGCCGGGACAGCGCGACCGCGTCCTGGTACGGGGTGTCCGGGTCACCGGTGGTGCCGAGGACCAGGATCGGGGCCGAGCCCTTGGCCCGGAAGGAGCCTTCGTAGCGGCTGACCTTCTCGGCGGGCCACTGGACGCACGCGGTGGCGTGCTGGTGGTCGTAGGTCGGCGGACCGAACGCCATGGCCGGGCCCAGCAGCGGCGCGTCCTTCGCGTTGGCCGTGACGTTCCGCTCCAGCTTGCGCAGGCTCTTCGGGTACTCCTTGTCGACGCACTCCACGACCACGTTCGGGCCGAGGAAGTCGAAGCTCGCCGGGGACGGCGGCCGCAGCAGGAACGAGGTGTTGTCCCGCAGCTGCGCCTTCTTCAGCGCCGCGCCGAGGGAGGGCCAGATGACCTTGCCCTCGTTGATGTTGAACATCAGCCGGTAGACCAGGGTGTAGCCGTTGGCCTTGCCGCCGCTCGCCGTGGTGACGGGGTTGGCGTCGAGGTCCTTCTTCAGCTGCTCGAACGCCGCGCGCGGGTCGCCGTCGCCGAAGCCGCAGATCGCCGGGTCGGAGGCACACCAGTCGAGGAAGCGGCTCATCGAACCGTCCAGCGCCTGGTACTGGGCCCGGTCGTACGCGTAGGGGCGGTAGGCGTACTTGTACGGGTCGTAGGCCCCGTCGAGGGTCAGCGCCCGCACCCGCTTCGGGAACATCGCCGCGTAGACGGTGCCGATGTACGCGCCGAACGACCGGCCGTAGTACGTCAGTTGCTCCTCGCCGAGAGCCTGGCGCAGCAGGTCGATGTCGCGGGCGACGTACTCCGTGCCGACGTACGGCAGCAGGCCGCCCGAGTTGTCGAGGCAGGCCTGGTTGAACTCGGCGGCCTCACGCAGCGCCGGGCCGAAGGCGTCCGGCCCGGGGACGCCCTTGGCGTCGGTGACGGCCTTGCTGTAGCGGGCGTCGTCGAAGCAGGTGAGCGCCGAACTGCGGCCGACGCCACGGACGTCGTAGCCGAAGACGTCGAAGGACTCGCGCAGGGCGGCCGGGAGGCCGGCGTAGTTGTTGCGGACGAAGTCCACGCCGGAGTTGCCGGGTCCGCCGGGCTGCATGAAGAGCGTGCCCTTGCGCTTCGCCGGGTCGGCGGCCTTCTTGCGGACGACCGCGAGCGTGATCTTCTTGCCCTGCGGCTCCCGGTAGTCCAGCGGGACGTCCGCGTTGGCGCACTCGAAGCCGCCCTGGCAGTCGGTCCAGGCGAGCGTGGGCACGGGCGGCGGCGGGGTCTTCGCCGACATCGGCTTCTGCGTCGTGCTCTGCGCGGCCATCGCCTGGGTCGCGGTCCCCGTCGCCGCGAGCACGAGCGCGGTCACGGCGGCGCCGACGAGTCTGAGACGCGAGGAACGTCTCGGTGTGTGGTGGTGCGTGGGCATGGTGTGTCCCCCTGAGCGGTCAGAATCCCCAAGTCCCCACTGGTCGGTGTGGGGTTGGTGACTGTCTAACTGAAGAGAGGGGAAAAAGGCCAGAGAGGTGCCGTCATGGCTGAGTTTCCATCCAATCTCTCCACTACCCGGCGGTAGTTACCGTCTTCGATCAACGCTTCGTACTCTTGGTGGCGTCCCTGGCCGGTGATCCAGTGATGGGCCCGGCCGGACCCCCCACGATCACGAAGGAACCGCGCACGTGTCATCCAGGAACAGCCGTCTGAGGGTCGCCCTCCTCGCCGTGGCGGTCGCCGCCGCCGGTCTCGCCCTCGCGGGGCCCGCCGCAGCGGCCGCGCCGCAGCCCGCCACCACCACCGTGTCCACGGACGGGCAGACGTCGTCCATACCCGTCGACTTCGTCGACCTCGCCACCAGCCCGCTCACGGCGGACGGCGAGAGCCACGAGGTCACCGTCACCTACCGCAACGACTCCGGCGCCGACCGGACCGTCGCCCCGCAGCTTCTCGTGGAGTCGCCGGACGCCGGCCCGTTCCTCGACCCGTCCGATGTCCGGGTCGAGCGCCGTACCGCAGGGGGCTGCTGGAAGGCCGTCGACCTCGGCAGCCAGACCGGCACCCTCTTCACCGACCTGACCACCGCCCGGCGCACGCTGCCGGCGGGCGCCACCCTCACCGAGGTCTACCGCGTCACGGTGACCGACCCGGCGGCCGAGGGCACGGACCTGGGCACGGTCCACCCGAGGGTCGCCCTCTACTGACCGCGTCCTCCGCACCGCCCACGACCGGGCCGGACCCCGCTCTCCGCAGCGGGGCCCGGCCCTTCGTGCGTCCTGGTCCGTACGGGCGGTCAACATCCGTTCCACACTCTCCTGTTGCACCTGTGGCCGTCGTGGACACGTAGGGGCAGAAGCTACGGAAGGAAGCCATGCCCATCGATACCGAGGCCCAGTTCACGGACGTGTACCGGGCCCACTACGCGGACGTGCTGAGGTTCGTACGCCGTCGCGCCCATCCCATGAACGTCGACGACATCGTGGGCGAGACCTTCCTCGCGGCGTGGCGCAGGCGCCGTGAACTCCCCGACGACCCCCGGCCCTGGCTGTTCGGCACCGCCCGCAAGGTGATGCTCAACGACAGCCGGGGCATGCGCCGGCACACAGCGCTCGCCGTCCGCGTCCAGCAGGCCGCCGAGACCGGCGGTCACACCCGGGCCGCCGACCCGGCCGCGCTGGTGGACGGCCGGATGGACCTCGCCGCCGCCTGGCAGGCGCTCACCCCGGCCGACCAGGAGGTCCTGGCCCTCCAGGTGTGGGAGCAGTTGTCCGCCAAGGACGCCGCCAAGGTCCTCGGCTGCACCCGCGCCGCGTACGCCATGCGCCTGACCCGGGCCAAGCGCCGCCTCGCCGCCCGCCTCGGCACGGCCACGGTCGGCGCGCCCGCCCTCGCCACGACGTTCTGACCTTCCGAACAGGAGCCCCGAGACATGAACAAGAACACGCACGACACCCCGGCCACGCACGACACCCTGCTCGCCCGCCTCGGCCCTCTCGACGCCGCGCCCCGCACCGAGCCGACCGCCGCCGAGATCGACCGCGAGGAGACCCTGCTGCGCACCGTCCTGGCCGACACCGAGCCGCCCGGCCGCTCGGTGCGCCCCGGCTCCCGCCGACCGCTGGTCCGCAGTGTCTCCTTCACCGTGGCCGGCACCCTCGCGGCGGGCCTCGCCCTGGTGACCGCCACCGGCGGACTGTCCGGCCTGCCCGGCTTCGGCTCCCAAGGCCCGCTGTCCTCCGCCGAGTTGGCGAGCTGGACCGGCACGCCCAGCAGCCTGGAGTCGGCGGGTGAGGAGGGTTCGGCCGCCGAGAAGGTCTGCCTGGACATGACGAAGGACTACGGCCCCGGTCCCGCCGACGTCAGCAACGCGGACATCCGGGGCAGCGTGGCCTCGATGGTGGTCAGCCGGGGCGGCGACGCGGTGTACTGCCTGGCCTCCTCGGACGGCGCCGGGATCACGATGGCCGTCTCCCCGGCACTCGACCTCCCCGCCGACGCCATCGAACTGGACACCTACGGCGCTCGGGGCGAGGGCTCCGGCCAGGTCAACTACGCCGTGGGATCCGTCGGTTCGGACGTCGAGAAGGTCACCCTCCAGGAACAGGGCCACACCGTCCAGGCCACCCTCCAGGGCGGCCGCTGGACCGCCTGGTGGCCCGAGGGCGACCCCGACGGCCTCATCACCGGCACGACCACCCTCACCTTCACCGACGGCACGACCCGCACGATCAAGAGCCCGGACCTGCCGTAGCCGTGACACGACGGACGGGTACGTGACGGGCGTCACACGCATCCGTGTCACATCCACCCGGGGTCGGTCCGTCCTTGTGTTGTCACCGCATACGACGGCACAAGGAGCCCGCCATGGAAGCGCGTCTGAACATGCTCGCCAACCCCGTCACCGGCAAGCTCGTCAAGCACCTCGTCGGGGCCGACAAGGTGATCGTCGAGACCGGACTGCCCCGCTCCCTCCAGGAGTTGGTGAAGATCCGGGCCAGCCAGATCAACGGCTGCGGTTACTGCCTCGACATGCACACCAAGGAGGCCGCGCACGCCGGGGAGACCGCCCAGCGGCTGCACATGGTGGCCGGCTGGCGCGAGGCCAAGGTCTTCACCGACGCCGAGCGTGCCGCGCTGGAGCTGACCGAGCAGGGCACCCGGATCGCCGACGCGGCCGGCGGCGTCCCCGACGAGGTCTGGGAGAACGCGGCCAAGCACTACGACGAGGACCAACTCCTCGCCCTGGTGGCGCTGATCGCCCTCATCAACACCTTCAACCGGCTGAACGTGATGGTGCAGCAGCCGGCGGGCGACTACCAGGTGGGCATGTTCGGCTGACGCCTCCCCGCACATGAGCGAACCCCCGGGCCGTTCCATGAAAACGGTCCGGGGGTTCGGCGCGCCGGGGGTCAGTTCCGGCGGCACCTGCCCACGTCGATCCGCACGATCTGCGGGTCGTGGTCGCTCGCCTGGTCGGCGAACTCGGCGTTGATGTGCACCACGTCGTAGTCGAAGTGCGTGACGGCCGGGCTGGTCAGGATGTGGTCCAGGGTCTGCGAGTTGCCCTCGTAGACGTAGGTGTAGCGCTCGGCGGCCGGGAGCGTCTTGATCAGCGGGTTGAGGACCTTGCCGGCGGTGAGCGCGGTCATCGTCTCCGAGAACTCGAAGTCGTTGAGGTCGCCGAGGACGACGGCCTTGGCGTTGCGGTCGGCCGTGAGCAGGTCCTTGACGAAGGTGTTGACCTCGGCGGCCTGCTGGTGGCGCTTGGCCTCGGAGGAGCGCGTCGGCTCCTGGTAGCGGCCGTGCAGGGGCTGGTCGCCGCCCTTGGAGCCGAAGTGGTTGGCGATGACGAAGACCTGCTCGCCGTGGAAGACGAACTCACCGACGAGCGGCTTGCGGCTGCTGTCCCAGGCGTCGCTGGTGGGGGCGATCCGGCCGGGGGAGTAGGTGAGCCGGGCGCCCTTGCGGGTCTTCACCACGCTCGTGGCCGTGGTGGGCGTGGCGGCCTCGGCGCCGGTGCGGTCGGTGAAGGAGACCCGCTTGGGGTTGAACAGGAACACCTGGCGGATGTTGCCGCCGGGCTCGCCGCCGTCCTTGTTGTTCTCGGGGGCGACGTAACGCCACTGGTAGCGGGGGCCGCCGGCCGCGCGGATGGCGTCGGTGAACCGGGTCAGCGTGGCCTCGGAGGTCACCGTCCCGTCGTTCGTCGCCCCGTTGTCGTCCTGGATCTCCTCCAGCGCGACGATGTCGGGCGAGGCGAGGCCGACCGCGACGCCCTCGGCGAGCCGGTCGAACTTCTCCTGGCCGTCGAGCGCGTCCAGGTTCTCCACGTTGTACGTGGCGACCGCCAGCTCGTCGCCCTTCTGCCGCCGGGTCCGCTCGGCCTTCAGCCCGCCCTCGACGAGCGTGCCGAGCTGGGTGGCCTGGAGGTTGTAGCCGCCGAAGGAGGAGTAGTCCAGCGGCCCGCTGGTGGTGCCGGACAGCTCGTCACCCACGTTCGCCTCGGGGAACGCGGTGGCGGTGTCGAGCGACATCACCTTCATCCGGCCGGTGTTCGGCTGGTCGTAGGCGGAGTAGAGCGTGCCGCCGCGCGGCGTCGGGCTCTCCTCCGGCTTCACCGTCACCCACACCTCGTCGTACTCGGTCGTCGCGCCGACCACTCGGGTGTCGGAGGCCTGCACGCGCGAGCCCTCCAGCGCCTCGTAGAAGTCGAGGGCGTAGACGGCCGGTTCGAGCGGCAGCGCGTCGATGCTGCCGCCGTCGGCCGTGGGCACGTACGCGTCCGGCACGCTCGCCGCGTCCAGCGTCACGGCCGCCGGCAGCGCGTTGCCGCCGGACAGGACAGTCGCGGTGGGCCCGGTGATCTCGGTGACGGACTGGCTGGTGGTGCTCGGGTAGTACTCGGTGACCTTGCCGCTGACGAGGACCGAGTCCCCGACCGCGACGGCCGGGTCCGCCGACCCGGTGTAGACGAAGACACCCTCGCTCGTCCGGGGGTCGCCGTCGGCCTGCGGGTCCTGGATCCAGTAGCCCTTCGAGCCGGACTTGCGTACGCCGGTCACGAGGCCGGGAACGCGGGTGACCGTCTGCCCGGTGAGCGGCGACAGTCGGGTGGTGCCCTGGATGTCGTGCACGCGGACGGGCCCGGGCTCGGTGGACCCACCGCCGCCCCCGTCCCCGTCTCCGTCTCCGTCGCCCGAACCCGGCGTCTGACCCGCCGAGTTGACCGGGGACGGGGCGCTGGACGCGAGGTCGGCCGCGTTGTCGTCGGTGTCCGCGAGGGAGGCGGCACGGGCCACGGAGGAGGTGTTGGAGGCGCCGGCCGCCGGGCCGGAGCCCTCCCGGACGACGGCGCTGCCGTACCCGACGAGGTCGACGACGCGTCCGTCCGCCGCGCAGTCGGCGGCGGTCTTGCAGGTCAGCGCGGTGGTCCCGGCGACCAGGGCGATCGTCCCGCTCGTCGCGCTCATCGCGATCGACCCGGTGGCGTCGGCGGTGGGCAGGGCGGTCGTCCCGCCGGTGCCCGCCGCCTCGGCTATCAGATACCGGCCGCCCGGCGCGATCGACCCGCTCAGCGTGGTCACCTGCCACTGCGAGGACGCGGACGGCGACCCCGGCAGGTACTGCACGCTGTAGCCCGCCAGGTCATAGGTGGCCGAACCGGCGTTCCCCAGCTCGACGAAGTCCCGGACCAGGGTCGCCCCCGAGTTCCCTCCGCCGCCGTACACCTCCCCGATCACCGCGCTCGCCGAGGGCGCGGCGAACGCGGCGGGGAGCACGCCGAACGCGAGGGCGCCGGCCGCGCCCACGGATATCAGCGGTCGGGCGACGCGGCGCGCACGGGCGCCGCTTCCTGCGGGTCTGTCGGGCATGGGCACGGCTGAGGGTCTCCTCGTACATCGGGCTTCGGGCATCGGGTACCGGTTGTCGGGCTCGGACATCGGGCTCGGACATCGGTTACGCCGAAGCGATGGTGTGGGGGGAGTCGGCTCAAGTTACGCGCGTAGAGGGGGAGTCGCCAAGAGGCCGTGGGTTAAATCCCGGGAACGAACGCCCTACTCCCCGTCGCGCTGGGCGAACTGGAGGGACAGCGCCCGCAGCACGTCGGCCGTGGTCGTGTCGGTCCGCCCTTCGTCGTGCACCTCGGCGAGATGGGCGAAGGCGTAGGAGAAACAGCGGGCCAGGGTCACGATCGCGGGCGCCAGGGCCTCCGTGACGATGTGCGCGGCCTCCTGGGCGGAGGCGTCGGCGGGCAGCTCGATCTTGGGCAGGGTCTCCACGAGCAGCGCGGAGACCGCCCCCGTCAACGCCACCTCGACACCGGGGTTCTCGCGGGCCTGCCGCCGCACCTCGACCGCCTCGGTGAGAATCCCGACGACTCGCTGCATGATCTCGGATCGCTCCATGCCGGGAGCTTAGGACTCCGCGGGTGCCCCTAAACCTCCGCCCGAGCCCCTCGCCCGCGCGCTTCTCCACGTCGGCGCTTCCGGTCAGGCCCGCAGGGCCTGACCTTTTAGGGGCGCGGGGAACTGCGCGAGAAGCCCCACGCACCCGCACCCGCACCCGCACCCGCACCCGCACCCGCACCCGCACCCGCACCCGACCAGTCCACGCCACGCCTCCGGCCAGGCCCGGTCGCCCGCCACGCCCGCCACGCCCGCCACGCCCCGGCTCACTACGACGGCATCCCGTAAGCCGCCACCATCACGTTCACGGCCACCTTGTTCATGGTGCTGCCCTTGGCGTCGGTGGAGTTGACGCTGTAGACGAGGGTGCGGGAGCCGTCGCGGGTGGAGGCGATGGCGCTGTTGTAGCCCCAGCGACCGCCCGTCTTCCCCCACACCTCACGCCCGCCCAGCACCTTCCGGGCGAGCCCGACGGCATAGTCGGCAGGCCTGCCGGTCGTGAAGTCGTCCACCTTCGGCACGGTGAACATCTCCTCCAGCAGCGGCCCGCGCGGCACGACCCGCCCCCGGAACAGGGCCTTCGTGAACCGCTCCAGATCCGCCGTGGTCGAGACGATGTCCCCGGCGGCCCACCCGTCCGTGACACCCCACACGGTCACGTCCCGCAGCCCGGTCGTCCCGTCGTCGAGCGTCATCCGCTGGTACCCGTGGTTGTGCGGGCCGACGATGCGCGGATCGGTCCCCGGGAAGTACGTGTCCCGCAGCCCGAGCGGCCTCAGCACATGCCGCGCGACCTGGTCCTCGTACGAGTCCCCCGTCACCCGCTCGATGATCAGCCCGGCGACCGTGTACCCGATGTTGAGGTAGTGCTGCGCGTCCCCCGGCGCGAACTCCGGCTTCTTCGCCGTCGCCGACCGCACCATCTCCTCGGGGTCGTGGATCCGGAAACGGTTCGCGTACGCCCCCTCGACGGTTGTCCACGGGAAGTCGGGCGCCGGGATGCCGTGCGTGTGGTTGAGCAACTGCCGGACGGTGACACCGCCGTACGACGCCGGAACCAGCTCCGGCAGATACGAGCGGGCGCTCCGGTCGAGGTCGACCTTCCCCTCGGCGGCCAGCCGCAGCACCACGGCGGCCGTGAACACCTTGGTCACGGACCCGGCACGGAAGCGGGCCTTCGGATCGGCCGCCCGGCCGGTGGTGAGGTCATGCACGCCCGAGCTGCCGCGCCACACCCCCGCGCTCCCGCCGACCCGCACGAGCGCGGCGGTCGCGTCGGTGGAGGGCAGCCCGGCGATGGCGGCCTCCATGGCGGCGGCGAGGTCGGGGTCCGTCCGTGCCTCCGACTGCGTGGGGGCGGCGGGGGCGTTGGGGGAGGCCGCGGTCGCCGCGGTGGCGGGCAGGACCGCGGGCCCAGCGGCCACGCCCAGCAGGAGCGCGGCGGCGATCAGCGTGCGCGTGGCGCCCTCCCTGGTCTTCGCGTGCCCCGTGTTCCCCGTGTCCCCCGTGTTCTTCGCGCCCTTTGTGCTCGGCATGGTCAACTCCTCGGATGCGGGCCGGTGTTGTTGCTGTCCTGGCCCTCATCCTCCTGACCGGCGGCTTCGCGCGGATCGCCCGAGCGAGCGGTCTCAGCGGCGCCGTTTCCTCGCCGACACGGGGGAGGACCAGGCCCGGCCGGCTCCCCCGTGCGGGGTGCCGGTGGCCTCCGGGAGCGACGCGTCGCCCGCCGCGATCAGCCCCGTCTCGTAGGCGCAGATCACCGCCTGGATACGGTCGCGGAGGCCGAGCTTGGCGAGCACGTTGCCGACGTGGGTCTTGACCGTGTGATCGCTGACGACCAGTTCGGCGGCGATCTCGGCGTTCGACAGCCCTCGCGCCAGCAGCAACAGAGTCTCGCGCTCCCTCCCCGTCAGCACGTCGAGCCGGGGGTCGGGCCGCCGGGCGCGCAGGACGGAGGGGGCGGGCCGCGTGTACTGCTCGACCAGCCGCCGGGCCACGGACGGCGCGAGCAACGAGTCGCCCCGCGCCACCACCCGCACGGCATGCACGAGATCGTCCCGCCGGACGTCCTTGAGCAGAAACCCGCTCGCCCCGGCGTGCAGCGCCTCGTACACGTACTCGTCGGAGTCGAAGGTCGTCAGCATGACCACCCGGCAACCGCCGCGCTCCCCGTTCGTGCCACGCTCGCCCGGTCCCGCCGGGCCGTCCGCGCTGATCGCCCGACACGCCTCGATCCCGTCCATCCGTGGCATCCGGATGTCGAGCAGGGCGACATCGGCCCCGTACCGCCGGACCGCCTCGACGGCCTCCGCCCCGTCGCCCACCTCCGCGACGACCTCGATGTCCGGCTGCACGTCGAGGATCAACGCGAACCCGCTCCGCACCAACTCCTGGTCGTCGGCCACGACCACCCGGATCGCCTGACCGGTCAACGCCCCACCTCCGCCGTCACCGTCGCCGCCGCGTCCGGCACCCCGGCCGCCACGGGTATCCGCACCCGCACCTCGAACCCGCGCCCACCGGGCCCGGCCCCGACCTCAGCCGTACCGCCGTGCGCGGCGGCCCGCTCCCGCACCCCGACGAGTCCGTGCCCACCGCCACCGAATCCCGCCCGGGGCCCGACCCCGTCATCGCAGACCCGAATGAGCAAGTAGCCGCCACGGTAGGCAAGTTGAACGTCGACTGTCCGGGCCCGCGCATGCCTGACTGTGTTCGTCAGCGCCTCCTGGACGACCCGGAACACGGTCGCGCCGACATCCGCCGGCAGCCCCCGCTCCGCCCCCACCACCTCGTACCGGACCTCGAGCCCACTGCCCCGCACCCGCTCGAACAGCGCGGGCAGCTCCCCGACCCCGGGCTGAGGCGCGCGGGGAGCGAGCCCGGACGCGTACGCCGCACGCACTTCTCCGTCGTCCTCACGGCCTCCTCCCTCACTGTCGCGCAGGAGGCCGAGCATCCGCCGCAGCTGGACCATGGCGTCGCGCCCGGTCTCGGAGATCGCGTCGAAGGCGGCCTCGGCCCGCTCCGGCGCCGTACGCACCGCCACGGGCCCGGCTTCGGCCTGCACGATCATCAGGCTGACGGCGTGGGAGAGGATGTCGTGCATCTCCCGTGCGATCCGGGCCCGTTCACGGGCGGCGGCCCGCTCGGCCTCGACCCGGTGGGCGCGCTGACGGGCGTCGGTGAGCCGCCCGAAGACGTAGGCGGCCGCGAACACGAAGGCGGAGAAGGTCAGTTCACGCGCCGACCGGGTGTTGAGCCACACCCCCACGGGCACGGCGATCAGCATCAGCACCCCGCAGACCAGCCGCTTCCACGGCGGTGACAGGACGGCGATCGTATAGACGATCACAAGCCCGTTGTACGGCAGCGGCTGCCCGGGCCCGTCGAGTGCCACCTTGTAGACCATGCTGGCCAGCAGAATCGCCAGCAGCACGGCGAGCGGAGCCCGCCGCCGCCACACCAGCGGTACCACGGTGAGCGTGGTCAGCCCGTACGCCGCCCACGTGGCCGGCGCCAGCCCCGCCGCCCGAGGCACCACGAACGGCATCGTCATGGCCCCCTGCACCAACAGCGCGACCCCGACATCAACCACCCACGGATACCGCTCCGCGAGCATCCGCCCCCGTGCCCACCAACCCCGCGTGTCCCCCATGACGTCCACGGTCCCCACCGTAACGGCCGCACCCAACTCCCGTGTCGAGCAGGCGACCTGACTATGTCTCACCATTCGCAGAGGTCTGGGCCGGGCCCCTCCCCGTACTGCACACTGTCCTGCACGTGATCGGCACATCAGGTCGGGGGACGACATGCTGGACGTAACGCTGAGACTGCTCACCGACGACACAACCCCCTCCACCGACGGGGACTCCCTCGCCCTCCTCCGCCGGGGCCTCGTCGCCGAACCCGAACTGCGCGGCCGGGTCACCCTGGTGAGCAGGGCCCCGGAAGAGGGCGAGATGGGATCCGGTGTCGAGCTGCTGGCGATAGCCATCGGCAGCAGCGGTGCCGTGACCGCCCTCGTACGCTCGCTCCCGGCGCTGCTCAAGGCCAGGCGGGCGGCGGCCACGGTCGAGCTGACCCTCCCCGACGGCCGCAGCGTCAAGGTCACCGCCGACTCCGCCGACGACGCCCACACCCTCCTCGACGCGGCGCTGCGCGACCACCGCCGGCCGTGACCACCCGACTGCCGGACCCCCGGGGTTCCCGCGCGGTCCTCATCGGCACCTCCCGGTACGACAGCGACCTGCCGGACCTGCTCGCCGTACGCAACAACCTGGAGGTCCTCCAGGAACTGCTGACGTCGGATTCCGGCGGGTTTCCGCGCGAGCGCTGCGAGGTGGTCCAGGACGCCCCGGACCCGCGCGCGGTCTGTGCGACGATCCGGGAAGCGGCCATGACCGCCACCGACACTCTGCTGGTGTACTTCTCCGGCCACGGCGTCCTCAACGACGACCTGACCCTCCACCTGGCGCTGACCGGCACGGACGAGAGCGATCTGCGGTGGACGTCCATCCCGTTCGAGGCGATCCGGGAGATCCTCGAAGCGTCGCCGTGCCCCAACAAGATCCTGATCCTCGACTGCTGCAACAGCGGCCGGGTCCTGGACACGCTCATGGGCAACGGCCCCGAGCCGTCCGCCACCCTCACCATCCGCGGCACCTACATCCTCACGTCCTCCGCGAACGCCCCCTCCTACGCCCCCGTCGGCGAGCGCTACACCGCCTTCACCGGCGAGTTCATCCGCCACCTCCGCGACGGCCTCCCCGGCGGCCCCGACCTCCTCACCCTCAGCGCTCTCTACGACCCCCTCACCAAGTCCCTGACCCGCCGCGGCTACCCACAGCCCCGCCAACAGAGCTCGGACGGGCATGCGCGGCTGGGGTTGGTGCGGAACCGGGGGGCGGGGTCGCCGGTCGAGGACGTCACCGGGCCCGAGGAGGAGGGAACACCGGACGTCCGTCCTCCGAGCGGCGAGATCCGATTCGCGCCGAGCCTCGTCTTCCACCGCCTCCGCAACTGGGGTATCGGCCTGCCGTTCTCCCTCGGCCTGTTGCTGGTGGGCGTCCCGCTGCTGCCGGCCAAGGGCAAGGACATCGACCTGACCGACTGGCGGCATTGGGCCGGGGTGCTCGCGCTCCTGGGCATCGTGCTGGTGCTCGCGGCCCTCGGAAAGCGAAATCCAGGCGGCTATTCGCTGGTCCTGAGTGCCGACGGGGTCGAAGTGCAGTATGGGGAGTCGGAGCACTTCTCCTACCCCTGGCACCGGGTCAGCAGGGCATGGATACGGCAGCGACCGCCGAGCCGATTGCGTGGTCCTCGCTACGACCTGATGGTCCGCCCCATGCCCGGCGTCTATGCGCAGACAGCGAGCCGTCGTACCCCGGGCCCCCACCAGGACGACGCCGAGGGCACCCTCCGTTTCGCGGACCTACGCAGGCTCCGAACGACTCCGGAGGCCGTCGAGGCGGCGCTCGCCGTGTACGCCGGCGCGGCATGGACCCCGAGCGCCGACCTAGCCGCCGATCCGGCTCGGGCCCCTCAGGCGGAACGGGTCTTCACCGCCGACCGCCGCCTGCTGGCGGTAGTGGCGGTGGCCGGCGCGGTCCTGGGCTGGGACGCCGTGCCGCTCCACGTGCTCGTCCGGCCCGCGGAGATCCTCTCCACGCCCATGCCGCTGGTCACGTGCGCCCTGTGCTTCGGCACGGCCTGGTTCGCCGGGTCCCGTGCCGTCCGGCCCGTACGGCTGAGGGTCGGCGCCGCAGGGCTGCTCCTGACCCGGGGGGAGCTGGAGATCGCCTACGCCTGGTCGGAGATCGAGCACATCGGCATCGTGAACTGGCCCAGGGGAGCTCGTTACTTCGGGCTCCTGGTGATCCGGCCCGTCGGGAGCCCGGAGGGCCGGATCGACCGCACGAGCATGCTCCTGCCGAAGCTGGCGCCGGGAGCCCTGACCCTGTGTGCGCTCCCGGAGATCACGCATGACCGCAGCCGTCTGGAGGCCGCGCTCGCACGCTTCGCGGACGAGAGCCAACTCGCTCTGCCCGGCGAGGCATGGCTGCGGGTGCCGCCCGGACGCTCGGCTCCCCCGAGGGCAGGTCTCACGTTCCGTGGCCGTCAGCCGGCCGGTGTCTCCGCACTCGTGGGCGCCGCGCTCTTCGCACCCTTCGCGCTCACCGGGCAGGTGGCCGATCTGGACCGGGCTCCCGACTGGCTTCCCGTCCTGGGGGACCTGCTGGCATTCCTCTTCGTCTTCGGCTTCTGCGCGTACTTCCTCACCGGCCGCCACCACGTCCACGTTCATGTCCGCCCCGCCGGGCTGACCCTCAAGGCCTTCGGCAGCCACCAGCTCCACATCCCCTGGGGCGACGTGGACCGCATCGGCATCGTCGTACGTGCCGACCCCGAGCAATACGCCCTCGTTCTGTGGCCACGCCACGGAGCCACCATCCCCCGGGCGCTGTGGCTGCCCACCCAGAAGACCCACGGCGGCCTGCGCCTCCTGACCCTGGAGGACTACCGCATCGAGATCTCCCCCGAAGCCCTCGACCAAGCGATAGCCCGCTACGCCGGCCGCCGTCACACCCACATGGCACAACTCCGCCAGTCCGCCCGGAAGAAGAACTGAGCGGATGTGAAGATACGTGGCGCAGCCTTCGCCGACCCTCGCGAAGCCGTCATCCCGGAGGCATCATGGCGAGGCAGAGGCCAGGGGGGCCGTACATGAGATCGCGTTGACCGCCGGTCCATGGCAGGGGAGGGCACATCATGGCCGAACACAACGAACCGCACAACGAGCCCTACACAGCCATCCTGTTCAAGTTCGTCGTCCTGGTCGGCCTGTTGTACATGCCGGTCCTCGTCTTCCACCTGGGCACCTGGTTCCCGTTCGCCGGCGCCAGCGGCTACCTGCTCTGGGAACTGGGCCGCCTGCACAGGGCATACGGCGAGCTCACGGGCCCCGGGACCGAACAGCGGCGCCCGGCATCGACAACGGGCGGACACTGAGCGGCGGTTGGGCGGCAGGTGGGAGCTGAGCGTCCGCCGAGCGCTCAGCGGCCACGCGTCGGCGGCGGTGCCGTACTCCGTCGCCGTACGAGCCGCGTGGGCACGAGCGTCGTCCCGTGCTCTCGGCTCTCCTCGTCCTCCTGCCCACCCTCCCGCATCTTGTGGAGCACCCCCTCCACGCACAGTCGCCCCACCTCCGCGAAGTCCTGGTGGACGGTGGTGAGGGGCGGCAGGAAGGACGCGGCCTCGGGAATGTCGTCGAACCCGACGACGCTCACGTCCTCGGGAACCCGCCGCCCACGCTCGTTCAGCGCCCGCAACAACCCCAGCGCCATCTGATCGTTCGCGACGAACACGGCCGTACAGTCCGCCTCCTCGGCGATCCGCAGCCCCGCCCGGTACCCGGACTCGGCCGACCAGTCGCCCCGCACGAGAGGCGGCGCGTCCGGCACTCCGGCCTCCGCGAGCGTGGCCCGCCACGCGTTCGCCCGCCGCTGCGCCGCGAAGGAGTCCTCGGGGCCGGCCAGGTGCCACACGGTCCCGTGCCCCAGCTCCAGCAGATGCCGTACGGCCTCCCGCGCGCCCCCCGCCTGGTCGGTGTCGACGACGGTGTACCGGTCCCCGGCGTCGGAGTCGGCGACCACGACCTGCACCCCGGGCGGCACCGACACGGTCGCCGCGTCCAGCAGATGCACCTCCATGATCACGATCACCGCGTCCACGGCCAGCTCCCCGAGCCGGGAGAACGCCCCGTTCACCTCGTCCTGCGTCGGCACGGCGACGGGCAGCAGCGTGACGGCGTACCCCTCGCGCGCGGCGGACGTGGCGATGGCGTCGAGCGTGCGGATGTTGCCGAGGGTGGAGAGGGAGAAGGTGATCACGCCGAGCGTGCGAAACTCCCCGCGCCGCAGCGCGCGCGCCGCGCTGTTGGGCCGGTAGCCCAGCTCCCGCATGGCGTCGAGGACCTGGCGCCGGGTGTCCTCGTTGACGCCGGCGAACCCGTTGGAGACCCGGGAGACGGTCTGGGCGGAGACCCCGGCGAGCCGGGCGACATCGCCCATGGAGGGCCCTTGCCGGGGCCGCGCGGCGCGTCGCTTCGTACCGCGCTTGGTACCACCGTCGATCGTGTCCACCTTGACGACTCCTTGACCCCCGAGATTCGGACAGTGTAGACATCCGCCCAGTGGATGTTTACGTAAACATCGACCGAGCCAAACCATACGAGAGCACCTCGAACCATAGTAAACAGTCGCTCCACCGCGCTGAACTGCACCGCACGCACCGCACGCAGCTGAACCGGACCGCACCGCACTGACCGCACCGCACCGCGCTGAACGTCGGCCCCGCTCGGCCCCGATCTCCGTGTACGTCCGCCGGGACGCGGCACACGGAAGAGTTGGAGTACTCGAATGGCACACCGCACCCGTACGAACCGCCCTCGTACGAGACGGCTCCTCGGGGCCATCGGCATCACGGCCCTGGCCACCGGCACCGCCATGGCCACGACCTCCCTGCCGATGGCGCACGCCGACACGTCGGCCGCAGCCGCCGCGTCCGTGACGGTCAGCCCCGACCCCTCCTACAAGGGCCAGAGCTTCGAGGGTTGGGGCACCAGCCTCGTCTGGTTCGCCAACGCGACCGGCGACTACCCGCCCGCGATCCGCGAGAAGCTTGCCAAGCTCCTCTTCGGCGAGAACGGCCTCAACCTCAACATCGCCCGCTACAACATCGGCGGCGGCAACGCCCCCGACGTCAAGGACTACCTGCGGGCCGGCGGCGCGGTCGAGGGCTGGTGGAAGGCCCCGGCGGGCACCACCCGCGAGGACGTCGACTGGTGGAGCGCCGACGACAAGAAGGACTGGAACAAGAACGCCGACGCCACCCAGCGCTGGTGGATCGACCGCATCAAGAAGGACATCACGCACTGGGAGACCTTCAGCAACTCCCCGCCGTGGTTCATGACGGAGAGCGGCTACGTCTCCGGCGGCTTCGACGCCTCGAAGGACCAGCTGAAGGAGGAGTCGGTCGAGGACTTCGCCAAGTACCTGGTCGGCGCCACCGAGCGCCTGGAGAAGGCGCACGGCATCAAGGTCGACACCCTCGACCCGTTCAACGAGCCCAACACCAACTACTGGGGCACCAAGCTCGGCGCCGACGGCCAGCCCACCGGCGGCCGCCAGGAGGGCGCCCACATAGGTCCGGAGCTCCAGCAGAAGGTGCTGCGGGCGCTCGGCCCGGTCCTGGACGACTCCCGCACCCACGCGAAGATCTCCGCGATGGACGAGACGAACCCCGGCACGTTCGCCACGAACTGGAACTCCTACCCCCAGGAGGTCCGTGACCTGGTCGACCAGATGAACGTCCACACCTACGGCACCAGCCAGCGCACCACGGTCCGCGACCTCGCCAAGGCCGCCGACAAGCCGCTGTGGATGAGCGAGGTCGAGGGCGACTGGGGCGACGGCCAGAGCTTCACCGACATGCGCCCCGGTCTGGGCCTGGCCCAGCGCATCGTCGACGACCTGCGCGAACTGGAGCCCCAGGCCTGGGTCTTCTGGCAGCCGGTCGAGGACTACGACAACATGAAGCCGGGCGGCGAGTCCGCCAAGGGCGGCAACTGGGGCTCGATCCAGCTCTCCTTCGCCTGCAAGAAGTCGGACACCCTCAAGACCTGCCCGATCTACACGAACACCAAGTTCGACACGGCCCGCAACTTCACGCACTTCATCAAGCCGGGCGACCGTCTGATCAAGACCAACGACGAGTCGAGCACGGCCGCGGTGGCGAAGAAGGGCGACAAGGCGACGGTCGTCCACGTCAACAGCACCACCGAGTCCCGGGCGGTGACGGTCGACCTGTCGAAGTTCGGCAAGGTCTCCAAGAAGGCGACGATCACCCCGGTGGTCACGGACGCGGCCGGCAAGCTGCTCCGCAAGAAGGCCGTCAAGGTCACCGGCAAGCAGGCGACGATCACGGTCCCGGCCCAGTCGGTGACGTCGTTCCTGGTGAACGGCGTCTCGGGGGTCGCGGCGTCGAAGGCCGAACTCCAGGACAACCACACGTACACCCTCACGGGCGTCCAGAGCAGCAAGAACCTCGCGGTCGGCCCCGACGGCAAGAGCCTGGTCATCAAGACCCCGAGCACCACGGCCGGCAACACCCAGCAGTGGACGCTGGACCGCATCGGCAAGGGCGCGACGGACAACCGCACGCGCTACGCCCTGACGGAGAAGACCTCGCACAAGCGCCTGGCCGTCCGCTTCGGCTCCCTGGTGGTGGAGCAGGACACGGCCACCCGCGACGAGGCCGCCCAGTGGATCCTGTCCTCGACGGGCGACAGCACGTGGACCCTGGTGAACGTGGCCACCGGCCAACTCCCCGACGTCTACGGCCAGTCGACGACGGACGGCGCGGGAGTCGGACTCTGGACCCCGAACTCGGGCCTGAACCAGCGCTGGAAGCTGACGGACGTGACAGCGTCCCCGGCGTCGTAGTCCCGCACCGCTGAGAAAGCCCCAGGTCGCCATATCGACCTGGGGCTTTCTCATGCCTAAGCGAGCCTTTTGGCATTCACACCGTCAACCGGCGAACTCGCGCCACACGAAGGGCGTACATCGCAAAGATTGCGCAACCCGAATTGCGCCATTGCCGTCGTACGGGAGGAAATCGGCAAATCGGCTCTTTCGGGAGGTGGTGTCTTCGTGCAGATATTTGACGGCGTTCGCGCAACGTCACGGGTCATGCGCAAAAGCAGGGGACCCGTGATCGGTATCGCGGCGATTCTCCTGCTCGCCCGTATGGAGGACGAGATCGTGGAAGCGGGTTGCTTCTGGCTCACACAGGGTGCGCTCCTCGTCCTGGTACTGCTTTGCTTCGTCGTCCCCTGGGCGGGCAGGAAGCTGGTGCGTGAGTCCGCCGAGGAGGAGCGAGCGAAATCTCGCGGAAAGATTTCTCCGGAGATCGAGGAGGAGATCCGCGAAGAAGGCCGTCAGGAAGAACGGGCCAAAGTCCGCGCCGATCTCCCCAGGCAGGTGGCCCGGGCCGTCGATGAGGTGCTGCAGGGCAACGACGGCTGATTGAACCGTCAGTAGCGGTCGTGGGGTTCGTCCGCGACGGGCCCCTTGTCGGCACGTGGGGTCAAGGGCCCGTCGCGGACGGTTGCTTGCAATGCGTGACCCGAATGCGTGACCCGAATGCGTGACCCAGGATTGCGTGACCCCGGATATGTGCCCCGGGAACCGGATGGGCACATGAAGAGCGGAGAACACACCGATTGCGAGTCGGTGACGGGCCGTGTGGACGTGTGCGTTCCGCGCGATCGTCGACCCATGCCCGAACTCACCGAGAAGCCTCCCGCCGAGGGACAGGATCTTTTCACTTCCGGTTGTCTCCTGCTGCTCGTACTGCTGGCGGACGCGGCGGCCGCGCTGGTGGTCGCCATCGTGCTGGTCGCCCGGGGATGGAGCCGGAGGGGCACCGGCTCAGGACAGTCAGCGACCAGCGCGCCGCCCGTGGACTGGGCGCCGGTGCTGGGCTTCGGCGCCCTGACCCTGGTGGTCGCCGTAACGGCCGTGCTGCTGTTGAGGATCGGTCACCAAGTCATCGGAACGGTGCAGCTGACAGCCTGCGTCCTCCTGGCGGCCTACACACTGGGGTCCTGGCCCTGACGAGCTACTCCCAAGACGACTTGCTCACTCTCACCCCTCACCCTTCTTCACGCCTCACCGTCCACCGCGTCCGCTCGCGGCCTGTACTGCTCGGGAAAGTCGGGGTGGTCCAGGTAGACACCCGCGAGATCGAGCAGGTCGTCGCACGGCCAGAGCTCCCCGTCGTACTGGCAGTCGTCGCGGTCGTCCCAGGGCCGCTCGGGGTCCCCCTCGGCCCGACTGAGCACATGCCGCCCCAACACCCGCCGCTTGGCCTCGACCTCCCGCATGCCCCGCACCTCGGCCCCACCCCCGACCTGACCGCAACGCCGGGCCAGTTCGGCTTCCTCGTCAAGACGTGCGTTCAGGAACGCCACGAGCTCATCGACCATGACGACATCCTGGCGGAGGAACTGTCGCCATGCCCGGCTGCCGCTCACCGCCGTCCGTGGTGACGCGCAGTCCGCGACTCCCAGTTCGGACAGCACCGCCCGGAGCCACGATCGATCGGCAGCCCCACGAAGACGATCTCGACGAACACTCCGGTCCTCCCTCTGAACCCGGCGAACAGCGGTCAGAGCACCTGGCTGCTCGCCGGTCGACCGTTCGCCGGCGCCTCGGTCTGCCAGCCGAGAAGGATCGCGCGGAGCGCCTGTTCGGCGAGGCGGCGGGCGCGATCGCTGCCTACGTTGCCGAGGTGACTGAGCGACGCGATGCCGTACAGCGTGCCCCAGAGGATCTCGCAGGCCTGGTCGAAATCGGCCAGGACCACGTCGTGTGCAGCCGACCAGGAGGTGAGCAGCTCCTTGAGGACGTCGATGACCGGTTCCGCGACGCGTCGGCGTTCGTCCGCGTCGACCATCGGGTCGTTCATGACCTGGAAGAGGTGGGGGTGCTCGCCGGCGAACCGGACGTACTGCGACGCGATGCGCGTCATGCGCCGGTCCGTATCGGGCTCCTGCGCGGCTCGGTGGAACTCGCTCAGCATCAGGTGGTGACCGTGCGCGACCAGCTCCAGTACGAGCGCGTCCTTGTTGGCGAAGTGCTGGTAGACGACGGGCGCGGAGTATTCGACGTCGGTGGCGATGCGCCGGATCGTCAGGGCCGCGACGCCCTCGGTCTCGAGGACGTGCAGCGCGGCCTCGATGATCCGCTCCCGGGTGTTCGCCCGTTCGCGGGCCCGTCTCGTGCTGGTCGACATGGTCCGTCACTTCGCTTCGATGGTGTCCTCGAACCCTAGTCACCGCCTTGACCGCGTCGGCGGTGCGCGCCATAGTTAACGCCGTTAGGAAACCTAACAGCGTTAGAAACGGGTATTAAGTCATGATTTACCACATCAACAGAGTCACGATGAAGGCCACTGCGACGCCTGAGCAGATCGAAGGGGTGCTGGAGAGCTGGCGCAATCAGGGCCGGTCGAACCCCGCCATCAAGTCCTTCGTCGTCGGCCGCGACCACGGCGGCGACTACACGTACGGCGCGGTGTTCGTCGTCGAACATCTCGACGGGCTCTTCGCCTACCTGACACACCCGACCACCTACCAGACCGACCACCTCGGGCTGCACCTGGTCGAACGGCTGGAGATCTTCGACGTCAGTGACGACGACGACCCCGACCTGAACGCCAAGATCCAGGAACTGCACCGGCGCCGCAACGAGCTCAACCCGCAGATCGCCGGCATGCTCGCCGACGTGCCCACCTATACCGGCTCCGGCGTGGACGACTGACCGATACCCCGGAGAAGGAGAAAAGCGTCATGGCCAAGCACATCATCATCGGTGCCGGTTCCATCGGTACCAACGTCGCTCGTCTGCTCGCCGAGCGCGGCGAGAGCGTCCGGATCGTCACCCGCAGCGGCTCCGGCCCCGAGCACCCGCTGGTCGACCGGGTCGCCGCGGACGCGTCCGACCCGTCCCGCCTGACCGAGCTGTCCCGCGGCGCGGAAGTGATCTACCACTGCGCCAATCCACCCTCATACACGGTGTGGGAGCGCCTGTTGCCGCCCCTGCAGACGGCGGCCATCACCGCCGCCAAGGCGAACGACGCCGTCCTCGCGCTGACCGGCAGCCTTTACGCCTACGGTCCGCAGCCCGGTGGCCGGATGAACGAACACACCCCCATGGCCGCCACCGGGCACAAGGGCCGCCTGCGCAGACGCATGTGGGAACAGGCCCTCGCCGGGGGGATCCGCACCGTCGAGGTCCGCGGCTCCGACTACATCGGCAAGGACGCCAACGGCATCTACTCCCTGCTCATCAAGTCGGCCCTGCAGAAGGGGAAAGCGGCCTGGATCACCGGCCACCTCGACATGCCGCACACCTTCACCTTCAACGGTGACATGGCACAGGCCCTCATCACGCTGGCCTCGGAAGAACGCGCGTGGGGCCGACCCTGGCACGTGCCGTCCGCGCCCGCCGTCACCATTCGCGAGCTGGCGCGGCGCTACGCCGTCGCGGCGGGCCGGCCACCGGTCAAACTGATCCAGATACCGCGCTCCGTGACGCGTACGGCCGGGCTGATCGTGCCGATCGCCCGCGAGATGGCCGAGATGGACTACCAGTGGTACGCGCCGTTCCACATGGACGCGACGGAGACCGCCGACACCTTCGGCCTGACCGCCACCGACCTCGACACCGCCGTCCGCAACGAGGTCAGCTGAACTCCCACCGCCACACCGGCAGGCCGACGGCATGGCCGCCGACACCGTGAACGTTCGTGGAAACACCCCCTAGAGGCGAGCGAACCCGGCCGGGTCAGCCAGGTAGCGGTCGAGGTCCGGGTCTTCGTGGAGTGCGTGGAACTCGTCGTAAACCTGCCAGGCCGGGCCGAGTTCGGCGCGAAGTCGGCCGAGCGCTTGGCGTACCGCGTCGTTGAAGTCGTGGCACTCCGCTTCACGCCACGGTCCCGGGTGCGGGGGGTAGTCCCAGTTCAACGACGTATCGAAGCGTTCTATCAGCCCCCGCAGGCTGTCGCGGAGGTCGCGGCTGATCGGTAGTCGGTCCAACTCGATCGCGTACCCCCACGCCTCCTTGTCCTCGGGTGTGGCTGCCCAAAGGACTACGCCTGATCCTGCGTCGAAGAAGAACCTCGCGGTGGGCATGGCGTCGACCTCTCGATACATCGGTTCAAGCGGCCACCACGGTACTTGGCAGGTCCAATCCCTCCACGGCCGCGCGGCTGAGCCCGCGTCCTGGTCGTCGGCGCGACCACGCGGGCGCGACCACGCGGGCGCGACCGTGAAGACCTCTCCGGGCTTCAGGTGGAAGTCCTCGTCGTACGGCGCGTGAAGAGACCACTCCACAGCATTCACCACCTGGGCGACATCGCCAGCCCTTGCTTCATCTATCGAATCTCGATAGATTTCCATCGCGCTTCGATGGAAGGGTGGGTCATGGGAAAGCTGACCGTGCGTGCGCTGCGCGCCGTGCTCGGGGCGGTGCTCGTCGGCACCGTGTTCGTGCAGGCATTGATGGTGTGGACATTGGTCAGCGGGAACGACCCGGAGGACGGCTCGCTCCCGCTGACCGCGCTACGGGTGATCACGATCCTTGGCATGGTGTCGGCCCAGGTCGCCCTGATCTGCGTATGGCGGCTGGTGACGATGGTGCGACGCGGAACCGTGTTCTCCCACGCCGCCTTCCGGTACGTGGACGGCGTGATCGGCGCGATCGTCGGGGCCGCCCTCCTGTGGTTCGTGGTCACGGCCATCAACGCGCCGGGCCAGCGGGACGACCCGGGCGTCACCGTCATCATGGGCGGGGTCGGCGTGGCCATCCTGGGGGTCGCGCTCATCGTCCTCGTGCTGCGGATGCTGCTCGCCCAGGCCGTCGCGCGCGACGTCGAGGCGTCGCGGATGCAGGCTGAGTTGAACGAGGTGATCTGATGCCGATCACCGTCGACATCGACGTGATGCTGGCCAGGCGGAAGATGTCCGTGGGTGAACTCGCGGACCGCGTCGGCATCACCCCCGCCAACCTCGCGGTACTCAAGAACGGACGCGCCAAGGCGGTGCGCTTCGCGACACTCGCCGCGCTCTGCGAGGTGCTCCAGTGCCAGCCGGGCGACCTGCTGCGCTGGGAGTCCGAGGACACCACAGACGAATGACGCGCCCTCCGCACGCCGCCCCCCGGGCCCTCATCACGGCGACTTGGCGCCACCTCGGCCTCGGCGCCTTTCGCCTCGCCGAGCAGATGCTGCCTACGCCCGCCCGATGATCTGCGCCACCCCGGGCGAGGCCTGCACCGGCTGGCGGCACTCTGGGGCCGTCGGCGGTGCCGGTTCGCCGTCGAGGGCGCGGCACAGTGCGGCGTGCAGGTGTTCGGCCTCGGCGAGGGTGAGGGTCAGTTCGGTGTCGGTGGCGTGTCCGTCGGCCACGGAGAGACGGAGGGGTACGGCCAGGCGGTTGTCGTCGGTGCGGCGCACGGGGCGGCCGGGCGGGCGTTCGATGGTCCAGCTCATGACGTCGTCGCCTTTCCGATACGCGTGAGGCGGTACACGCCCCACAGTTGCCGTCCGTCCTCGCAGCCGTCCTGGGCCTTGGGGGTGCCCTTGCAGCCGGCGGCGCACATGCGCGTGTGCTCGAACCAGAGACGGTAGGCGCGGAGCATGGGGAGTTCGGGGCGGGGTGTGGCGGCTGTGTTCTGTCGGCTGGGCATCAGCGCGCCCCCGTCAGCTGGTACGCATTGCGCCTGTACTGGCGTACCTCCGGGGTCAGGAGGTAGGCACCGACGAGAGAGCTGTTGATGTCGTCTGCGGTGATGGGTGGCAGTTCTGCGTGAGGTCGTGGATGCGAGCTTCTGTGTGGAGTGGCGCTTGCGAGGAAGTTGGCCCACATCTCTGGCGAAGGGGGCAGTGCGGCGACAGGCTCCGATCGGGATGCGAGTCCGAGCATGAGCGCGGGGGTAGCAGAGGGTCTTCCCGTTCTGGCGGCCCGATGAGTACTGCTCTGATCCAGGTAAATGCCCGTGATGCAAGGTTCATTGTCGATCTCCTGGTTGGATCGGCCATGCCCCGGGGCCGTGTCAGCGGTCGCCGAGGCTTTGTTCGGCCCTGTGGATGACGAGCGCCCAGAGGTAGTCACTTTCACCAGTGCGTCGATGCCCATACGCGTCGGCGTCTGCGATGGCAGCCAAGACAGCTCTGCGTGCGACGTCACTCAGCTCGCGCGGCAGGTCTACTTCCAGTCGGACATCGACGGCAGTCTCCTTGCGGCGCACCTCGGCCCCCGTGGCCACGGCCAGTCGTGCGGCAATGCTTTCGGCCTTCGGGCGCACAGGTCTCCCCGGTAAGCGTTCGATCACGTAGCGTGCTTCTACTTCAGTAGCTTCCACCTGATGCAGTAGCTTGTCAATGTCGTCGTCAACCGCACCACCAGCCCTGCGCGTTCGGGGCAGCACGGAGAGCCGTATGCCGCGAGAGGCCCCGTATCTCGATGTCGCGGACGACCTGCGCCGCCGGGTGAGGGCGGGTGAGTGGGCCGTCGGTGAGCGTCTGCCGTCGCGAGCGCAGCTCGCCGAGGAGTACGGGGTGGGGCGCAATGTCACGCAACGTGCGATGGAGCGCCTGATCATCGAGGGTGTGTTGGAGGGGCGGGCCGGTTCAGGAACGTATGTCCGCGCACCGCGTGAGCGGTTGCGGATGATCCGGTCCCGGCATCGTGAGCATCGGGGCGGCTCGCCGTTCCGCGCCGACATGAAGGAGCAAGGGCGGCGCGGGACTTGGGAGTCGCACAGTCAGGCGCGCGTTCCCGCGCCGGAGCACATCGCCGAGCGGCTGGCCGTCGATCCGGGTGACCCCTGCGTCGTCACCCGGTACGAGTTCCTCGCTGACGGACAGTCGGTTCAGTTGTCGGAGTCGTGGGAGCCGATGGCGATCACCGACGGCACACCGGTCGTCCTCCCCGAGATGGGGCCGCTCGCCGGCATGGGTGTCGTCGAGCGGATGCGTTCCATCGGGGTCGTCATCGAGACCGCGGTCGAGGTTCCGCGTCCCGGTCGGGCCACTCAGGAAGAGGCCAATCTGCTCGGTGTCAGTGTCGGTGAGCTGTTGACCCGTATCGAGCGCACCTACTACGACCGTGACGGACGGCCCGTCGAGACGGCGGACATCACCGTGCCGGACGTGCGGTGGGAGATCGCCTACGAGATTTCGGTCGAGCAGCCGCGCGATGAAGTTGAGTGAGGGTGGGGTCACATGACCGTGTATCCGGTGACAACCAGCTACTGCACCGGCGAACGGTTGGCAGAGATTCGCGGGACCCTGTTGGACGTGTACGCCGACGTGTACGCGGAGGACATCGCCACGAATCCCTTCTTCTCCATGGAGCGGTTCGAGGAGCGGTTGGAGGCTCATGTCGGGGCCGGTGGGTGGGGGTGTGTCGTCGCTGAAGTCGGTGGTGAAGTGGGCGGTGAAGCCGGTGGCGAGGTGAGTGGTGGTGGCGGTGGTGAAGTCGTCGGGTTCACCTACGGGTTCACGGCACGGGGCGACGCCGCGACGTTCAAGTTGTGCGAGAACATGCTTCGCGAGAAGTGGCGTAAGCGGGGGATTTCGCGGGTCATGCACGACGAGTTGATCGGGCAGCGGCGGGAGGTGCGTGCCGAGCTGCTGGTGCGGCGGGAGCGGCCGAGGCTGCGGGCCATGTACGAGACCTGGGGGTACGAGCAGATGGGCGAGCAACAGCCGTTCCCCGACGCCCCGTTGTACGACGTCATGGTCCTCGCCCTGCGATCACGCTGACCAGCTCAAACACCTTGTAACAGCGGCTCCGTACTGCTTCACTGTGGCGACCTACGGGCCGTGCGGCAGGTCTCGGAGTCTCCGCTGCCGTCATGCCGTCATCCAGGAAGCGTGAGGCATGAAGGATTCAGCGCTGATCACGGCCGGCTTGCCCGTCGCGCTCGCCATCATCATGTTCGGTCTCGGGCTCTCGCTCACCACGGATGACTTCAGGCGTGTGGCCCGTTCCCCGAAGGCGGTCGTCTTCGCGCTGACCGTGCAGATCGTGGTGCTGCCGCTGCTCGCCTTCGGGCTGGTGGAGATCTTCGACGTGGACCCGCTGCTCGCCGTGGGCGTGATGCTGCTGGCCGCGTCCCCGGGCGGTACGACCGCCAATCTCTTCAGTCACCTGTTCCGTGGGGACGTGGCGTTCAACATCACCCTCACCGCCATCAATTCCGTGCTGGCGGCCGTCACCATCCCGCTCATCACCAACCTGGCCATCAGTCACTTCGATGCCGAGGGCGATCTGGGACTGCAGTTCGGGAAAGTGCTGCAGGTCATCGCCATCGTGCTCATCCCGGTCGGGCTCGGCATGCTCATCAGGAAGCGCTCCCTGGAGTTCGCCGTCCGCGCGGACCGTCCGGTCCGTGTGTTCTCCATCGCCGTCCTGGTCGCGGTGTCCCTGGCGGCGCTGTTGGGCGAGCGGGAGAACCTCGCGGACTACCTTCGCCAGGTCGGCCTGGTCACCGGCATCTTCTGTCTCGCGAGCCTCTGCATCGGCTACGGCGGTGCCAGAGCGCTTCGCCTCAACGAGCCGCAGGCCGTCGCCAGCGCCATGGAGGTGGGGATCCACAACACCACGGTGGCCCTCACCATCGCCTTGAGCATCCTCGACAGCACCGAGGTGGCGATCCCCAGCGCCGTCTACTCGGTGCTCATGTACATCCTGGCCACGGCTTTCGGCTACGCCATCACCCGGGGGCGGCGTGCAGGAAAGCCCTCGACGGTGGGTTGAGCTGACGGGGCGTCGGGGAAGGCCACGCGCCGCCAGGGCTCGTTCGGTGCAGCGGATCACGGGCGTCACCAGACAACGGCCCGACGCAGCCATTACCGACGACGAACCCGCTGGTCGATCGCGAAACCGTGGGCGGACCAGCGGAAGTTCACGTACCGTGTGGCTTCACGCCCTGAGATGGACGGAAGGAGGCGAGTGCCGTGCGGTTCACACCTTTCCAGCGCTCCCTTTTCCGCTGTCCCGGCGTGGCTCGAGAGTCCTGACCGGGAGCGCTCCAAGCAGCCTGTATCCCGGAGGAATCCATGACCGATCCGGTCATCCACGCGCTCTCCGCGAGCGACGCCCATCTCTTCGACGCTCTTCCCGACCCACTGGGCGCCCGTGAGGGCCATCGCCGTACCCGGTTCCGCCCCGACTGGAAGCGCGTCGCCCTGCGCGACGGCGAGGTCGTCGCACGCGGCGCGTGGTGGGGCGGCCCCGACGACCCGGAGCCCGTCAACATCAACTGGTTCGACGTGGCCGAGGGCGAGGAGGAGGCGGGGGCCGAACTCCTGCGCTCCGCTCCCTGGCAGGTCGAACTCGAGATCAACCTGCCTGGCGGCTGGCGGGACGAGCCCGACCTGCGCCCCGCCGCCGAGGCCCGCTTCGCCGCCGCACGAGCCGCCGGGTACGAACCCCTGGTGGAACGCTTCCTGTACCGCTGGACCCCGGAGCGAGGTCTGCCCGAGCGGCCCGGACGCCTGCGCTTCAGGGCCGAACCCGACGACACCGTGTTCTTCGACGCGTTGCGTCGCATCCACTCCGTCACCCTGGACGCCCACGCGCTCAAGGCCATCGAGGAGGGCGGCCTCGATCAGGCCGCCCAGGAGGAACTCGACTTCTTCCACTGGTGCCCCTCCCCACGGGAGTGGTGGCAGATCGCGCACACGCCGGAGGGCGACCTGGCCGGCATCCACATCCCGGCTCACAACCCCTCCGGACCGACCATCGGCTTCATCGGAGTCGTCCCGGAACAGCGCGGTCACGGCTACGCCTACGACCTCCTCGCGGAATGCACCCACTTCCTTGTCGAACAGGGCGCGGAGTTCGTCAGCGGAGCGACGGACCGGGGCAACTTCCCCATGGCCGCGAACTTCGCCAAGGCCGGCTTCCCCGTCGTCAGTGAACGCATCAACTTCCACCCGGCGGGCGGCCGAACGGCCTAGCGAGAAGTAGCACGCGGTGAGCGGTCCGGCCAAGGACAGGTCCGGACCGCTCGTCAGTGCCCGACGGCGTGCACCGCACTGGAGTACTGACTAATCGTGTTGACCGCCCCGACAGGCAGTGCTGGAGTCGGCACGTGGACAGCATCCCCGCCAACCGGCGGCTCTGGAACCGGATCAGCAGCGCCTACCAGCACGAGCACGACCCGCAGATCGGCTCCGCACCCCGGCTGTGGGGCATGTACTCCATCCCCGACGCGCACCTGAACGCCCTGGGCGACGTCACCGACAAGCGGGTCCTCGAACTCGGCTGCGGCGCCGGCCAGTGGTCGAGGGCGCTCGCCGCCGAGGGCGCCACCGTGGTCGGGCTCGACCTGTCCGAAGCCCAACTCGCCGCAGCAGCACGTGCGATGGGAGCGGCCCGCTACCCGCTGGTGCAAGGCGCCGCCGAACAACTCCCCTTCGCCGACGACAGCTTCGACCTCGTGTTCTGCGACTTCGGTGGGCTCAGCTGGGCGCCCCCGCACCTGGCCGTCCCGCAGGCCGCACGCGTCCTGCGCCGAGGTGGGCGCCTGGTGTTCAACGTCGCCAGCCCATGGTTCGAAGCCTGCTACGACGAGGCCGCCGGCCGCGTGACCACGACACTGCAGCAGGACTACTTCGGACTGAACACCATCGCCGAAACCGACGGCGCGACCAGCTATCAACTCACCTACGGCGACTGGGTCAAGGTTTTGCGCGGCGCGGGCCTCGTCATCGACGACCTCATCGAGCCGCGGCCCGAACGCGGAACACCCAACGGCTACAACGAAACCGACCCACCCGACTGGGCACACCGCTGGCCGGCGGAACTGCTCTGGGTGACCCACAAACCGTAGGTTCCGCCGCGCCGAAACGTGAGGGCATCCAAGGGCTTCCAAGGGGTTCCAAGGTCCCAAGGGGTCCCATGGGCATCCCAGGGCATTCCCAGGGCCCCGTTTTCCGCAGGTCAGCAGGGGTGGGACCGTTCTGGCGCCGGGGATGGGGCGGCGGCTGTTGTGGCGGTTCCCGGCGTCGTCCAAGCTCTGGGTGCCGCCCCGGCCGGGACGCGATGACGGCCCCGGCAGCGCGAGCGACCTCTTACCGACCAGAGAAGGAAGACACCCACATGAACAGGAAGTTCTCCGCACGCCGTGGTTCGGGACTCCGCGCGGCCGCCACCGGCCTCGTCCTGGCTGTCGCACTCGGCGCGTCGGCACAGCTGCCGGCGCAGGCGTCCGCCCACACCTCGGCGAAGGCGCCCACCACCGCGTCGAAGCCGATCACCGCCGCCGCGTCGAAGCCGACTGCCGCCGCGCCGAAGTCGGTCACCGGAACGCCCGGCAACGTGGTGACCCGCGTCGCCGACTTCTACGGCGCGTACATCGACGCGAAGGGCGACTACGCCGACCCGGACGCCGCACTGGCCAAGGCGCTCCGCAAGCACTACCTGACGCCCGACTTCGCCAAGCGACTGGCGACCTGGGAGAAGAAGAACGGGGTGGACGGCGTCCTGCGCGCCCAGAACGTCCCGGCGCGGTGGACGGTGACCGATAACGGCAGCATGGGGCACAGCCACGAGATCGCGGTCACCCTGACCTACGGCAGTGGGAAGACGACGCAGAAGATCAAGCTCTTCGTCCTGGTGGAGCGGTACAACCGCATCGCCGACATCGCGACCAGGAGCGCGCATTGAGCGCCCACTGACGTCGGAGCCGCCTCGCCCGCCCGTTCCCCTGCCGTCCTTCCGGCCATGGCGGAACCAACCCCGCTCACCTGACGTGCAGTGCAGTGTCAGCAGGGGCCTGGGATGGGGAATCGCGGGCGGACGACAGGAGAGCGATGCCGGTTCGGGACGACGCGGGGGAGTTCGCGGCGAAGCTGCGTCAGCTCAAGGACAGCACCGACCTGAGTTACGGCGCCCTCGCCCGCGAGCTCGACATGAACGTCTCCACGCTGCACCGGTACTGCGCGGGCGAGGGCGTGCCGCAGGACTTCTCGCCCGTCGAGCGGCTCGCGACCTTCTGCGGGGCGACACCGCAGGAGCGGCTCGAACTGCACCGGCTGTGGCTGTCGGCGGTCGCGGCCCGCCAGCGGGTGCGTACGGCCGACTCCCCGGAGGCCGCGATTCCGGCACCCGCACCCCACATGGACGCGGGCGCGGGTGCGGGCGCGGGCGGGGGCAGCCACCGAGAAGGCGTCGGCGATGTCGGCGGCAACAGCGACCGCGATGGCGACCGCGATGGCGATGGCGATGGCGACGTTGACGGGACAGGGCCCGCGAAACGCCGTCGACGGACACCGGCGTCCACCGTCGCCGCCTGCGTCTGCGCCCTGCTCGTCATCACCGTCGCGAGTCTGTCCGCCCTCTCGGACGACCGGTCCGCCGAGGCGGATCCATCCCGCTCCGCGAGCCCCCGTACGACCGCCGCCGGCGCACCTGGCGGCTCAGTGGCACCGTCGGCCACCCAGCCGTCGGAGACAACGCCCGCCGACAGCCCCCTCACCTGGACCGTCGACTCCCTGGCCTGGGACAAGGGCTGCGATCACGACTACGTCATCGACAAGCCGCCCGCCGAAGTACCCCCGCCGCCGTTCGAACAGGACGCCGAGGTGTGGGTGGCGGCGCAGAGCGCGGTGCACGGGCGGCACACGAAGGTGCGGATCTCGGTGCAGGGGCGGTCGTCCACGGCGGTGGTCCTGGACGCGCTCCACGTCCGTGTCGTCAGCCGAGGCACCCCGGGCGGCGGCGGGACCGCGTACGCCATGGGCCAGGGCTGCGGCAGCGAGCTCACGCCCCGCCGCTTCGCCGTGAACCTCGATGCGGACCGCCCCGTCGCCCGGCCACAGGACGGCGAGGACGCTGCCGACGGCGGTCGCGTCATCCCGGCCGTGCGCTTCCCGTACCGTGTCTCCGCCGAGGACCCCGAGGTGCTGGAGGTCGACGCGACGACACAGATCCACGACGCCCGCTGGTACCTCGAACTCGACTGGTCGTCCCAGGGCCGCACCGGCACGATCCGCGTCGACGACCACGGCAGCCCGTTCCGCACCACCGGCATCAAGGGAATGCCGCACTACTGGTACGGCACGGACGACGCGGGAAGGCGGGCCTGGGTCCCCCTCGACAGCTACTAGGGAGACGTCAACAGACGGCCACCGCGGCGACCGGCGACCGGGCCCCCGACCCCGCAGGAGAGGGCGGAACCGCGCAGGAGAGGCTGGACACGACAAAGGCAAGGAGGTCACGCTCTCCTTGCCACTCTCAACGTATAGCGCACCGGGGGGCTTGCGGCAAGGCCCCCGTGGTGCCGCAGAATCTCCGGCCTGAGCCTGAATCGACGAAAACCGGGGGCGCTTCGATGCGTGTGCTGTTGGCGAACTACGACTCGCGCGGGGGCGTCGAGCCGCTGGTGGGACTCGCGGTCCGGCTGCGCGAGCTCGGCGCGGAGGTGCGGGTGTGCGCGCCGCCGGACGAGGAGTTCGCGCGGCGGCTGGCCGGGGTCGGCGTACCGCTGGTGCCGTTCGGCCGCCCCGTACGCGCGCTGATGACCGCGCCCGCGCCGCCGACGGCGGGCGGCGTGCCCCGGCGTGCGGCCGAGTTGCTCGCGGAGTTCGACACGGTCGCCGAGGCGGCCGAGGGCTGCGACGTACTGGTGGCGACCGGGCTGCTCCCCGCCGCGGCCTGTGTGCGGTCGGTGGCCGACAAGCTGGGCATCCCGTATGTGTACGCGAGCTTCCAGTCCGTCTCCCTGCCGTCGCCCCACCATCCGCCGATGGCTCGGCCGGGGCGGCCGCTGCCGACGGACACGACCGACAACCGCGCCCTGTGGGAGTTCGACGCCCGGAGCGCGGACGACCTGTTCGGCGAGGTGATCAACACCCACCGGGCGTCGGTCGGCCTGCCACCGGTGGCCCGCGTCCGCGACCACGTCTTCACCGACCGGCCATGGCTGGCGACGGATCCGGTGCTGGATCCGTGGAGGTCCTCGCAGCCGGAGACCACTGCGCAGGGCACCTGGCAGGAACCCTCACCCCCCGGCCCCGGCGTCGTGCAGACCGGTACCTGGATCGTGCCGGACGAGCGACCGCTCGCGGCCGAGCTGACGGCCTTCCTGGACGCGGGCGCGCCGCCGGTCTACGTCGGCTTCGGCAGCATCGCCATCGGCGGCTCCGAAGACGTCGCCCGAGCCTGCGTCGAGGCGATCCGCGCCCACGGCCGTCGCGTGATCCTCTCCCGTGGCTGGGCCGAACTGGCCGTCCTGGACGACCGGGACGACCAGGGAGACCCAGACGACCGGGACGACTGCTTCGTCGTCGGCGAGGCCAACCATCACCCGCTGTTCCGCCGTGTCGCCGCCGTCGTCCACCACGGCGGCGCGGGTACGACGACGACGGCGACCTGGGCGGGCGCGCCCCAGGTGGTGGTGCCCCAGGGCGCGGACCAGCCGTACTTCGCGGGCCGGGTGGCCGACCTGGGCATCGGTGTGGCCCACGACGGCCCGACCCCGACGTACGAGTCCCTGTCCGCGGCGCTGAAGGTGGCCCTGGCGCCGGAGACGGCGGCGCGGGCGGCCGAGGTGGCCGGGATGGTCCAGCCGGACGGGGCGACGCGGGCGGCGAGGCTGCTGCTCGACACGTACGGCGGGGAGCGGCCCCCGGTGCGGGCCTGAGCCGGCTCGCGAGCCCGGGCCTGCACCGAGCCCGGGCCCAGCTCAGCGCACGCCGACCAGAACCCGTACGGCCCTCAGACCACGACGCACCCCCGAAGCGATGCCCCCACACTTGGAGCACGCGGACACATGACGTTCGGAGCCCATCAGATGAACCCCCCGACCACCCACGGTCGCCCCCACCCGCACCCCAACCCCCACCCGCACCCCAACCCTCACCCCAGTGCATTCCGCCTCCCCGAGCGACTCGCCGCGAAAGCCGACCCCGCCCTCCTCTCCACCGACGAGCGGCACTTCGCCGCCCTCTCCACCTGCCTCGCCCAGTCGATCGCCGAGGTCTCCGCCCAGCTCGACGCCGAGCGGCGGGCCCCCGGCGGCCTCGGCCGGCACGCCATGGACCGTGACACGGAGATCCACCGCCTGACAGCCCGTCTGCGCACCCTGCGCCGCTTCGGTCTGGACCTGTGCCTCGGCCGCATGGTGACGGAGGACGACCCGGAGACCCCCGTCTACATCGGCCGCCTGGGGCTCACCGACAGCACCACGGGCCGTCGGCTGCTGGTCGACTGGCGTTCCCCCGCCGCCGAACCCTTCTTCGGCGCGACCCACGCCAACCCGATGGGCCTCACCAGCCGCCGCCGCTACCGCTGGACCGACGGCCGTATCACCGACTACTGGGACGAGATCTTCTCCTGGTCCGAACTCGACAGCCTCACTGACAACCACAGCAGCACTAGTGTCCTGCGCCGGAGATCCGTCGGCAGAGGCGGGCGAGGGAGTCGAGGATTTCTTCGGCGGTCTTGGTCCAGATGAACGGCTTGGGGTCTTCGTTCCAGTGCTTGACCCAGGTCCGGATGTCAGCTTCCAGAGCCT
>NZ_JAQYWT010000211.1:0-345 GCF_036322545.1 Streptomyces sp. SP18BB07 | reverse complement strand
TGGTCGTCAGCCACGGCGGCACCATCCGCACCCCCATCGGACGCGTCCTAGGGCTGAAGAGCGTCGTGTGGGGCAAGATTGGCCGCGGCTGAGTAGGTATCTGTGGCCGCCGTAGCTTGGGCTCGGGGGGGTGGGGGTCGCGCTTGTTGTTGTTTTGTCGCTTTACTAAACATAAAACACGCGGGTTTGTGTTTTTTTTTTTTTTTTGTGTTTTGTTTTTTTTTTTTTTTTTGGGGGTCTTGTTGTGGTTTTTGTGTTTTTTTTTTTTTTTTTGTTTGGGTGGGGGTTGGTGGGTTGGGGGTTGGTTGGGGGTTTTGTTTTGGTGGTGGGGGGGGGGGGGGCCCC
>NZ_JAQYWT010000210.1:0-308 GCF_036322545.1 Streptomyces sp. SP18BB07 | reverse complement strand
GAACGATGGGCGCGGCCCATGCGAACATGCCGCGCCGCAGTGGTGTCGGTGCCCCCGTTACACTGAGCGCGCGAAGCGCGCACGACCCTCGTCGTCTCACCCTCCCCCGTACCGCGCGCTGCCGGTGCACACGGCTGACTCCCGCAGACGGTGCTGTGCGGTCTCGGCCGGGTCGGTCTCGCCACCGCTTGGACGGGCTCCGGCGTCCGGTTCTCCATGCCGGTGTCGGTGGGAGTTGGCGTCTTCACCCACCCCCGCGGCGAAGGGTTGGTAAGGCTGGCCTTATATTCGGATCGTTCCGCCCTCCG
>NZ_JAQYWT010000209.1:0-387 GCF_036322545.1 Streptomyces sp. SP18BB07 | reverse complement strand
CGTGCGGGTGCTCGGTTTGTAGCACCCGTCCGCTTACGCGTCAAGGTAGAGTGTCGGGAGTGCATACGTGTGGGGGTGCGATCTCGGCCGGGCCATCCCGCTGTACGAGCAGACCCTCGCCGACCGCGTGCGGGTGCAGGGTGAGGACCACCCGTCCACGTTCGCCTCCCGCAACAACCTCGCGGCCGCCTACGCGGCGGTGGGGGATCTCGGCCGGGCCATCCCGCTGTACGAGCAGGCCCTCGCCGACCGCGGGCGGGTGCTCGGAGAGGACCACCCGTCCACGTTCACCTCCCGCAACAACCTCGCGGGTGCCTACGAGGCGGTGGGGGATCTCGGCCGGGCCATCCCGCTGTACGAGCATGCCCTCGCCGACCGCGTGCGGGT
>NZ_JAQYWT010000208.1:0-1587 GCF_036322545.1 Streptomyces sp. SP18BB07 | reverse complement strand
GGCGGCGAGGCGAATGTCCAGCTTGCTGTCCTCCACCCTGCGCACCAGTTCCGCCAGGATCTCGGGGTAGCGGGGCCGAGAGGGGTTCTGCTCGTCCACCACGTCGGTGAAGTGCACCTCGCAGGAGTCCGACGCCAGCCCGCCATGCACCCCGCGTACGGATTCGGCTGGGCCGGCCGGGTGAACGACGGTGGGGCACCCACCCGATACGGAATCAGTCACCACGTGAACGTTGGAAGGAAACCATCGGGCCGGCTGAGGCGGCAGGGGTACAGCAGGGCCCGGCCGTGGCGGGTCCGCAAGAGCGGCTGGTACTACCTGTCGCTCGTGGCGACGCTGCTGGGCGCGCTGCTCCTGCTGTTCCTGGCCGTGACGGCACTGGTCACGCTGGCGAACGACCGGACGTTCTGGACACCGGTCCGGTGGCTCGACCAGCACTGCAAGAAGAGCAGCAATGCCTGCACCGTCCTCCAGTCGCTGATCATGCCGTTCCTCACTCTCTCCCTGGCCACGGTCGCGTACCTCTCCTTCCGGTTCACCAGGGTGCGCAGGGCGTACCTGAGGAAGGCCCGGACGACACCGCACGAGTTGGTGGAGACGGCGGGGGGCATCCTCGGCAAGGTGGTGGGCCGCGACCAGTTGTGCGAGGTCCTCATGGAGGACCAGCGGGACGCCCGGTTCCGCCGTACGCATGTCGTGGTCGGCGGTGTCGGCACGGGCAAGACGGCGCTGATCGTGCTGCTGACGGAACAGTTCGCCCGGCGCAAGGCCCTTCCCGTGCCGCTGCGGCTGCGGAACGCCGACACGGACCTGGACTTCCGCGAGATGGCGTTCAGACGGTTCTGCCGGGAGGTGCAGGGCTACATCCGTTCCGACGCGGAGGCGGAGAAGGTGTGGCGCAGGCTGTGCCAGCAGGGGCGGATCGTCGTCCTCGCGGACGGCCTCGAAGAGGCGCTGACCGGTGACACCATGGCGGAGGAACGCGACACCGTCATCCGGCTGGCGATCCGGCGGGCCACCGACGAGCGGCTGCCGCTCATCATCACCTCCCGCCCGCACGACTCTCTGCGGGGCATGGAGGCCTCCCTGACGGACCTGGAACCGCTGAGTGAGGAGGCCGCGCTCGCGTACATCTCCTCGGGCAGTGCCTGGGAGGACCGGCAGCGGCTGGACTGGATCGTGGAGAAGGCCGGCATCGCGGAGGCGCCCACCTACTTGCAGATCGCCAGTGAACTCCACGAGGAGGGCCTGCTGGAGCGCGCCCTGAACGCCAGCGCGGAGGAAGAGGCGGTGGAGACGCGCGGCGGGGACCGGGCGGGCCTGCGCCACCACCTGGTCGAAACCTGGATCGCCGCCCTGATCAGCGGACGGTTCCGGCCGGAACTGCCGCTGGGACAGGACGAGCGACGGGCAGCCGTGCACTACCTCTCCGCGCTCGCGTGCGCGGGGCTGGCGTCGGACTCCTGCGAGGTGCACTTCACCGACGTGGTGGACGAGCAGAACCCCTCTCGGCCCCGCTACCCCGAGATCCTGGCGGAACTGGTGCGCAGGGTGGAGGACAGCAAGCTGGACATTCGCCTCGCCGCC
>NZ_JAQYWT010000207.1:0-37777 GCF_036322545.1 Streptomyces sp. SP18BB07 | reverse complement strand
GCCGGCGGGGCGTGGGTGTTTCCTCGGTCGGCATCAGTCCACTGAGGCGCTCGATGTTGACTGCGATGGCGGTCAGGACGTGCTGGATGTGGGCCTTTCCCTGTCCTCGGTAGCGGCAGTGGCGCATGCCGTGTCCGGGGGTGAACTCGTTGACCGTGCCCTCCACTCCGGAGCGGATCGCGTAGCGGGTCTTCCACTCGGGCGTCTGCCGCTCGGCGCGGACGCGGAGTACCCGGCGGCTGCCAGCGCCTACATGAAGTGAACCGTGCTCGGGAAGTTTGCGTTATTCAGAACCTACGGCAACAGGGCCGCCGGGAACCGCTCGGAATGGGGTCGCACCCCCGAGCTACCGGGAGGCCCTGCCTTCATGCGCGTATCGCCGGAAGATCACCCGACCAGGACTCTGTTCGATCCACTCGCTCCAAGATCGGTTGAGATACGGCTTCTGAGGGACGACCCACCCCAGGGGCGCGGGGAACGGCGCGAGAACCCCCACCGACCCGCAGTTGGGGGCCACAGGGGCGCAGCCCCTGAGCGATGGGACGGGTAGGGGCGGCGGGGGCGAAAAACCCACCCACATTCACGCGATGGTGTGATCATGTGCGCCCATCCGGATGCCGGCCGAAGGCCACGGGTAGGGCCACGCCCATGACGCAGCCGTTCGAACTCCCGCACTTCTACCTGCCGTATCCCGCACGGCTGAACCCCCACCTCGAAGAGGCCCGCGCGCATTCCTCCGTGTGGGCCCGGGAGATGGGCATGCTGGAGGGCTCCGGCGTGTGGGACCAGGCGGACCTGGACGCGCACGACTACGGCCTGCTGTGCGCCTACACCCACCCCGACTGCGACGGTCCGGCGCTCTCGCTCATCACCGACTGGTACGTGTGGGTGTTCTTCTTCGACGATCACTTCCTGGAACTCTACAAACGCACCCAGGACCGCCGCGGCGGCAAGGCCCACCTCGACCGGCTCCCGCTCTTCATGCCGCTGGACCTCTCGACCCCCGTACCGGAGCCGCGGAACCCGGTGGAGGCGGGCCTCGCCGACCTCTGGGCGCGTACCGTGCCGTCGATGTCGATGGACTGGCGCCGCCGTTTCGCCCTGGCCACCGAACACCTGCTCAACGAGTCGATGTGGGAGCTGTCCAACATCAACGAGGGCCGGATCGCCAACCCGGTCGAGTACATCGAGATGCGCCGCAAGGTCGGCGGCGCGCCCTGGTCGGCCGGTCTCGTCGAGTACGCGACGGCCGAGGTCCCGCCCTCCGTCGCGGGGACGAGGCCGCTCAGGGTCCTGATGGAGACGTTCTCCGACGCCGTCCATCTGCGCAACGACCTGTTCTCGTACCAGCGGGAGGTCGAGGACGAGGGCGAGAACAGCAACGGCGTCCTCGTCCTGGAGACCTTCTTCGGCTGCGGCACCCAGCAGGCCGCCGAGACCGTCAACGACATCCTCACCTCCCGGCTCCACCAGTTCGAGAACACGGCCCTGACCGAAGTCCCCGGTCTGGCCCTGGAGAAGGGCCTCACCCCGGCCGAGGTCGCCGCCGTCGCGGCCTACACGAAGGGGCTCCAGGACTGGCAGTCCGGCGGCCACGAGTGGCACATGCGGTCGAGCCGGTACATGAACGAGGGCGCCGACTCCGCACGCGGCCCCCTCGACCTCGGCGGCGCGGTCCTCTCCGGCCCCGCCCTGGTCGGCCGCGCCGGGTTCGGTACGTCCGCCGCCGACGTGGGGGCCCTGCTCGCGACCGCCGCGGCGGAGCGCCTGCGCGCCCACGCGCATGTGCCGTACGAGAAGGTCGGGCCGTCCCTGCTGCCCGACTTCCACATGCCGTTCCCGTTGGAGTTGTGCCCCCATCTCGACGGCGCCCGGGACCGCCTCATCCCCTGGATGCACGCGATGGGCATGCTGAGCGAGGGCGTCTGGGACGAGCAGCGGCTCGCCGCCGCCGACCTGCCGCTCTGCGCCGCCGGCCTCGACCCGGACGCCACCCCCGACCAACTCGACCTCAGCTCCCAGTGGTTGGCCTGGGGCACCTACGGCGACGACTACTACCCCCTCGTCTTCGGACACCGCCGCGACCTCGCCGCCGCACGCCTGACCACGGCCCGGCTCTCCGACTGCATGCCCGTCGACGGGGAGCCGGTCCCCGTCCCGGTCAACGGCATGGAACGGGGCCTCGTCGACCTCTGGGCTCGTACGACGGCGGCGATGACCCCCGACGAGCGGCGCGGCCTGAAGGCGGCCGTCGACAAGATGACGGAGAGCTGGGTGTGGGAGGTGTTCAACCAGATCCAGAACCGGATTCCCGACCCGGTCGACTATCTGGAGATGCGGCGCGCCACCTTCGGCTCCGACATGACCCTCAGCCTGTGCCGGATGGGCCACGGCCCGCAGATCCCGCCCGAGGTCTACCGCAGCGGTCCCGTCCGCTCCCTGGAGAACGCGGCCATCGACTACGGGTGCCTCATCAACGACGTCTTCTCCTACCAGAAGGAGATCGAGTACGAGGGCGAGGTCCACAACGCGATCCTCGTCGTGCAGAACTTCTTCGGCTGCGACTACCCGACCGCGCTCGGGGTGGTCCATGACCTGATGACCCAGCGAATGCGGCAGTTCGAGCACGTCGTCGCCCATGAACTCCCGGTCGTCTACGACGACTTCGCGCTGTCGCGGGAGGCGCGCGCCATCATGGACGGCTATGTGACCGACCTGCGGAACTGGCTGGCGGGCATCCTCAACTGGCACCGGAGCGTCGACCGGTACAAGCCCGAGTTCCTCGCCCGCCGGGCCCATGGCTTCGTCCCGGACCGGCCACCGGTGCTGTCCTTCGCCCCGGCGCACGCCGGCTGAGCCGGGGACGGCCGGTTCACACCGGTTGACGCGTCGCCGCCCGGGTCGCGTGCTCGACCGCCGCCCGGGCGAACGCCCGCACGATCGGGTGCGGGCGGCTGCCGTCACCGGCCAGCTCCGGCTGGAAGAGCGTCGCCAGGAAGAAGGCGTGGCCCGGGAGTTCGGCGATCCGGACGTGCCCGTCCTCGTCGTGCCCGGAGAACCGCAGACCGTGGGCGCGCAGGGCGTCGAGGTGGCGGGTCGGTCCGTACGCGCAGAAGTACCGCTCCACCGACCGCTCGGCGTTCATCACGGACTGCGCGAGCGAGCCGGGTTCGATGACGACCGTCGCCTCGTGCCCGACCAGGGAACACGCGAGCGGCTCGATCAGGAAGTCCTCGGCGTCCGGCTCGTTCTCGGCGTGCGCGACCCGGGTGAGCCCGCACACGTGCCGGGCGTACTCCAGCAGCGCGTGCTGGAAGCCACCGCACGTGCCCAGGAACGGGATGCCCTCCTCCCGCGCGGTCCGGATCGCGGAGAGCACCCCGGCCTCGCTGCGGTACGGGCTGCCCGGCACCACCCACACCGCGTCGAACCCCCGTACGGCCGCCGCGTCGTCGGCGGCGTCCTCGGAGGGGATCCAGTACGCGTCGAGCACCAGCCGGTCGTGTCCGGCGAGCGCGTCGAGGAGGAGCGGGATCCGGCTGTGCGAGACGACGTCGGGCGACCGGTCGCCGACGACGGCCAGCCGCGCGGGCCGGGCGGACGGGGCCGACGGGAGCGTACGGGAAGGGGCGGACTGCGCCGCGTTGTTCGTCATGCCTGTCATCCTGGGCGCGGCTCCGACTTCACGTCCAACGATGATTTCTGCACCCCCGATAAGCATCACTGATGGCCCGGTGGGTGATGCTGTCCGCCATGGATCCGCATCTGCTGCGTACGTACGTCACCGTCGTCCGGCTCGCCTCCTTCTCCGAGGCCGCGCGCGAGCTGGGCTACACCCAGTCCGCGGTGTCCCAGCACATCGCGGCGCTGGAGCAGGACCTCGGCGCCCCGCTGCTGACCCGGCGCCCCGTCCTCCCCACGGCGGCGGGCGAGCGGCTCCTCGAACACGCCGGGCCGCTGCTGCTGCGTCTGGAGGCGGCCCGCGCCGACGTCGTACGGATCGCGTCCGCACCCGAGCACGGGCTGACGCTCGCGGTGACGCCGACGGCACTCGGCCCCCGTGTCGTCGCCGCGCTGCCCGCCGCCGGGGTGACCCTGCGGACCCTCGCCCGCGACGAGATCCCGGCGGCCGTCGCCACCGGCGCCGCCGACCTCGGCCTGGTCGACGGGCTCGCCGCCCCCAGCGACCCCCTCCGGCTCCCCGATGTGGCACCCCTGACCACCCGGGGCGTCGGCGAGGAACCCGTCTGCGTTCTGCTCCCCGCAGACCACCCCTTCGCACGCCGCCCCGGCCTCCGCCTCACCGACCTCGTCGACGCCCGCTGGCTCGACGCCCCCGGCGCCGGCCTCCCGCTGGACCGGCTCCGCACCGCGAGCGGCACCGGCGGTGTCCGCACCGCCCTGCGCTACGAGGGCACCGACCTGCGCACCCTCACCACCCTCGCCGCCGCCGGACACGGACTGACCGTCCTGCCGCGCGGCTTCGCCGCCGACGTCCCCGGCGCGGTCGCCGTTCCCCTCGTCGCACCCCGTCTCGTGCACCGTACGGAGATCGTCCACGGCGGTACGCCCGGCGGAGCGGCGGCGGCGCTGGTGCGGGAGCTGGCCGGCCCGGGGCCGCTCTGAGTGCTCGATGTGACGGGGCGTCAGTCTCACTCTTTCGTGGCTCGTCGAGCCGTGGCGCCCCGGGTAGGTCTCGGGCCGGAGGTGGCCACCATGGAACAGACAGCGTTGCGGCCCAAGCCCATGCCGGGCGGGGAGCCCGGCGGCGACCGCCCGCCCGGCACAGCCCGGCGCCCGCACGCCGCGCCCCGCCGCGCCCGGCAACGACTGATCACCCTGCTGCTCGCCGTGGTCACCTGCGCGGCCCTCGTGCTGTCGGGCGTCGGGCTGGGCACGATGGGCGCCACGGTGATCGGCATGAGCAGGCTCGCGGAGCTGCGGGAGGCGGCGTCGGATACGCCGGGTGCGTCGGGCGGGCCGGGTGCACCCGCCCGCCCGGACGCCGACGGCCGCGCAGGTGACCATGCCGTCCCCAAGTCGGGCCAGGGAGCAGGGAGTTCGGCGGCCAAGGTCATCGATCCACCCACCCGCCCCACCCTCGGCATCGAAGCCGTCGACGCCCCCGCGGGCGCACCAGGCGGTGGTGCGCTCGTCGTCGGTGTCCACGTCCCCGGCCCCGGCTACACGGCGGGTCTGGTCCGGGGCGACACCGTCCTCGCGCTGGGCGGCACCCGGACCGGCTCGGCCTCCGAGCTCGCGCGGGCCGTCACCGCCGCGCGCCCCGGGGTGGCCCTGAAACTCCTCGTCCGGCACGCGAACGGCACCCGGCGGTACCTGGCCGCCGTACCCGGCGTCGTGACCTGAGGGCCCCTTGCCCGAACGCCTACACGGCCACCCTGAAATGGCTGGTCAGCCGCCCCTCGTCGTCCAGGACGTGGAACGCGAGCCCGGGAGGTGCCTCCCGGTCCGCGACCGCGTCCCCCTCCCAGGGGAGCCGCAGCGTCCAGGTGACCCCGGGGCCGACGACCAGCGGACGCCCGGCGAAGGTGGTCGCGGCCGGTGTGTGGGCGTGTCCGGTGATGATCCCCGCGATCTCCGGCCGGCGTGCCAGCAGTCGGCCGAGCTTCGCGGGCTGGCCCAGTCGGTACCCGTCCGGCAGCGGATGGTGCAGGGCCACCGGCGGGTGGTGGAAGGCGAGCAGGACGGGCCGGTCGCCGTCGAGTCCGTCCAGGGTCTCCTCGATCCAGGCGTAGGTCTGCGCGTCCAGCTCGCCCTCGTCCTGCCCCGGGATGCTGGAGTCGCACATCAGCACGGCGGCGTCCGCGAAGACGTGCACGCTGTTGACCGGCCCGTCGGCGGGCGACACCCCGAGCAGCGCCTTGCGGTAGGGCGCCCGGCTGTCGTGGTTGCCCGGGCAGGTCAGCACCGGGAAGGGCGCCCCGCCCTCGCGCAGCCCGAGCAGCCGCGCCGCCTCGTCGTACTCGGCCTCCGTGCCGTGGTCCGCGATGTCCCCGGTCACCAGGAGCGCGTCCACCCGACCCGGCAGCCCCCACAGCAGATCCCGTACCCGCTCGGCCCGCCGGGAGGCCCGGTCGCTCCCGTCCAGATGCAGATCACTGATGTGCGCGAGTACGAGCATCGTCGTACGCCTCCCTCGGGGCGTTGCCTTAACGGAATGCTCGAATCCAAGCATTAGTTCTAATGGGAAGGCAACTCTCAAGCATTAGTGGGATGGTGGTGGCACGATGGCGGGATGCTGAGCACGCTTCTCGCCTTCCTCGGCGCCTGCGCCCTGATCGCCGCCTCGCCCGGCCCCAGCACGGTGCTGATCATCAAGGAGTCCCTGCGCAGCAGGCGCGCCGGCTTCCTGACCGTGCTCGGCAACGAGACCGGGGTCTTCGTCTGGGGCGTCGTCGCCGCGTTCGGCCTGACCGCGCTGCTGGCCGCCTCCGAGCTGGCGTACGACGTGATGCGGATCGTCGGCGCGGTCGTCCTCGTCGTCTTCGGCGTCCAGACCCTGTGGCAGGCACGCCGTACGAAGGGGCGGCCGGAGGACGTGGGGGAGGCGGCCGGGAAGAGCGGCTGGGCGTCGTACCGGGGCGGGCTGCTGCTCAACCTCGCCAATCCCAAGGCGGCGATCTTCGCGCTGTCGTTCCTGCCGCAGTTCGTGCCGGAGGGCGCACCCCAGCTGCCCACCATGGTGGGGCTCGCCGCGCTGTGGGCGGTCTTCGAGATCGGCTACTACGGCCTCTACGTCTGGTTCGTCGGCCGGATGAAGGCCCTGCTGTCGCGCGCGGGAGTGCGCCGGCGGCTGGAGCAGGTCTCCGGCGGTGTGCTGCTGCTCCTCGGCGCCCGTCTCGCGCTGGAGAGCTGACGCCGGGCCGTACGACAGTTGACGCCACGCGCCAATCGGCTCGCGTGCGCTGCGACGGAGGGGCAGGATGCTGCCCGTAGCCCCAGGGAACTCCGAGCACACGGAGGCATGGATGACCGGCACGCCCAGCGACGGCCCCGCGACCGCCACGCCCGACGCCGTGCCCGAGGCCCCCTCGCCCGGTGCGCCGCCCACCGCCTTCACCACCGACGACTACCGGGCCCGGATGCGGCGCGCGGCGCGGGCCGCCGCGGACGCCGGGCTCGACGGGCTGCTGGTCGCGCCCGGCCCGGACCTGGTGTGGCTGACGGGGCACCGGCCGCCCGAGACCGAGCGGCTGACGATGCTGGTGCTGCGCGACGGCGCGGACCCGGTGCTGGTGGTGCCCACCCTGGAGGCCCCCGACGCCGCCGAGGCCCCCGGCGGGCCCGCGCTGGTCCTACGTGACTGGACCGACGGCAAGGACCCCTACGAGGCGGCCGTCTCCGTCCTCGGCCCCCGGGGTCGCTTCGGCGTCAGCGACAACGCCTGGGCCCTGCACCTGCTGGGGCTGCAGCGCCGGCTGCCGGGCACCACGTTCGCCGCGCTCACCGAGACACTCCCCATGCTCCGGGCCGTGAAGGACGCGGCCGAGCTGGAGCGGATGGCGGCGGCGGGCGCGGCGGCCGACCGGGCGTACGAGGAGATCCGGCAGGTGCCCTTCGCCGGGCGCCGCGAGACCGACGTCGCCGCCGATCTCGCCGACCTGCTGCGGCGGTTCGGGCACTCCCAGGTGGACTTCACCATCGTCGCCTCGGGCCCCAACGGCGCCAACCCGCACCACGAGGCCGGCGACCGCGTCATCGGGCACGGCGACATGGTCGTCCTCGACTTCGGCGGACTCAAGGACGGCTACGGCTCCGACACCTCGCGCACGGTCCACGTCGGCGAACCCGCCGCCGAGGAGCGCGAGGTGCACGACCTGGTGCGGGCCGCCCAGGAGGCCGGGTTCCGCGCCGTGCGGCCCGGCGCGGCCTGCCAGGACGTCGACCGGGCCGCCCGCGCGGTCATCACCGAGGCCGGGTACGGCGACCGCTTCATCCACCGCACCGGGCACGGCATCGGCGTCACCACCCACGAGCCGCCGTACATGATCGAGGGGGAGGAGCGGCCCCTGGTGCCCGGCATGTGCTTCTCGGTCGAGCCCGGCGTCTATCTGCCGGGCCGTTTCGGAGTCCGCATCGAGGACATCGTGACGGTCACGGAGGACGGCGGCCGGCGCCTCAACAACACCCCGAGGGAGATGGCGATAGTCGACTGACCCAGCGCCCTCCGGCTCTCCCGCTCCCGCTCACGCTCTTCCGCTCCTGCTCTCCCGCTCCCCAGATCTCCCGAACCCGGACGACGGCGCGACCATGACCCAGGCACCGACACCCACTGCGGACAGTGTCCGCAGGCTGGTCCGTTCCCTGCTGAAGAACGGGGAGGGCAGACCCGGCGGCAAGGGCGGCGACGGCCCCGAAGTGCGGCCCGTCGCCGGGGACGACACCCACGGCACCTGGTGGGTCGGCACCCGCCATGTGCTGCGCCTCGCGACCGATCGGCACGCCGTCGGGCGGCAACGACGCGAACTGCGGCTACGGGACCTGGTCCGTCCGCACATCGGCGTCGCCGTCCCGGTGAGCGTCGCGCACGGGGAGTGGGCCGGCGGGCTCACCTACACGCTCGACACGCGGCTGCCCGGGGGCACGGCCGAGGAGCACGAGGTGTCCGCCGTGGGCGAGGCCGATCTGGCGGCGCTCCTCACGGGGCTGCGCGAGGTGCCGCAGCGGCAGGCCGAATCGCTCGGGGTGCCCCGGCTGGCTCCGCGCCCGCTGGAGGGGCTGCGTGCGGCGGCGGCGCGGGCGGCGAGCGAGCTCGCCGAGGCCGACGAGTTCGACGCGGCGCGGCTCGGGCAGCTGACGCCGACGACGGCGGCGCAGCTGGCGGCGCCGGCCGCGGTTCTGGTCCACCACGGGCTGACCGGCGACCATCTCGTCGTCAGCGCCGACGGTCGGGTGCGGGGGGTGCTGGGGTGGAGCGACGCGGCCGTCGGTGACCCCGCCGAGGACATCGCCGGGCTTGCCGCGGCCGTCGGTTCACCGGCGGCGGTGCGGGCCGCGACGTTGGCCGGGTATGGGGCGCGGCCCTGTCTGCGGGGGCTCTGGCTGGCTCGCTGCGACACGGTCGTTCGATTGGCCGACGGTTTGCGGGGGCGGGGGGTTGGGGCGGTGCCGGTGCCGGTGCCGCCGCTGCCGGTGCTGCGTGATCGTCTGCGGCGTACGTGGGAGCCGATTCTGTTGGAGCGGGTGACCGATTTGCGGGGTGAGGATTGAGGGGTCGGCCGGTGTGGGGTGCGCCCGCTAGCTCGGGGGTGCGCGTCGGACGGCGGCCGCGGGTCGTGGGTGGCTGATCGCGCAGTTCCCCGCGCCCCTGGAGGGCCTGCGGCCCTCAGGGCCCCGGCCCCTGAAGCGCCCCCCCGGCCCCATGGGGTGTTCACTCCGCCGTCAGGATCACGCACGACTCGCCGCTCAGGGTCAGTGACCCGTCGGCGCCCGGTGTTTCCACCGGGTCCCAGGAGGCCAGGACGCGGGCGTGGGGGACGCCCACCGGGATGGTCGTCGTCTGCTTGCCCAGGTTCAGGGCCACGAGGATGTCGCCCCGGCGGAAGCCGAACCAGCGGGTCTCCTCGTCGTGGGCGACCTTGACGTCGGAGAGGTCGGGGTCGGAGAGGTCGGGGTGGGTGCGGCGGAGGTCGATGAGGGTGCGGTACCAGGACAGGACGCGGGCGTGGGGCTCGCGTTCGGGTTCGGACCAGTCGAGGCAGGAGCGGTCCCGGGTCGCCGGGTCCTGCGGGTCGGGGACGTCCTCCTCGGCCCAGCCGTGCTCCGCGAACTCCCGGCGCCGACCCCGCCGTACGGCCTCCGCGAGCTCCGGATCGGTGTGGTCGGTGAAGAACTGCCACGGCGTGGACGCGGCCCATTCCTCGCCCATGAAGAGCATCGGCGTGAAGGGGCCGGTGAGGACGAGCGCCGCCGCGCAGGCCAGCAGACCGGGGGAGAGGGTCGCCGAGAGACGGTCGCCCTGGGCGCGGTTGCCGACCTGGTCGTGCGTCTGGGTGTAGCCCAGCAGCCGGTGCGCGGAGACACTCGTACGGTCCACGGGGCGGCCGTGCCGGCGCTCCCGGAAGGACGAGTACGTGCCGTCGTGGAAGAAGCCGCCCGTCAGGGTCTTCGCCAGGCCCGCCGGACCGGCCTTCGCGAAGTCCGCGTAGTAGCCCTGGGACTCTCCGGTCAGCGTGGTGTGCAGGGCGTGGTGGAAGTCGTCGTTCCACTGGGCGTGCAGGCCCAGTCCGCCCTGGGCGCGGGGGGTGACGAGGCGCGGGTCGTTGAGGTCCGACTCGGCGATCAGGAACAGCGGCCGGCGCACCTCCTCGGCGAGCGCGTCCACCGCCGTCGACAACTCCTCCAGGAAGTGCAGGGCACGGGTGTCCCTGAGCGCGTGGACCGCGTCCAGCCGCAGCCCGTCCAGGCGGTAGTCACGCAGCCAGGCGAGCGCGCTCTGCAGGAAGTAGTCCCGCACCTCGTCCGAGCCCGGCGCGTCCAGGTTGACCGCCGCGCCCCACGGCGTGTGGTGCCGCTCGGTGAAGTACGGCCCGAAGACGGGCAGGTAGTTGCCGGAGGGGCCCAGATGGTTGTGCACGACGTCGAGCACCACGCCGAGGCCCAGCCCGTGCGCCGCGTCCACGAACCGCTTCAGCGCCTCGGGACCGCCGTACGGCTCGTGCACGGCCCACAGCGAGACGCCCTCGTAACCCCAGCCGTGCGTCCCGGGGAAGGGGCACAGCGGCATCAACTCGACGTGGCTGACGCCCAGTTCGACGAGATGACCAAGGCGAGCGGCCGCCGCGTCCAGGGTGCCCTCGGGGGTGTACGTGCCGACGTGCAGCTCGTAGAGGACCGCGCCCGGCAGCCCGCGCCCGGACCACTCCGCGCGCCAGGTGTACCGCCCGTGGTCGACGACCGCGCTCAGCCCGTCGGGGCCGTCCGGCTGGCGGCGCGAGCGCGGGTCGGGGCGCACCGGGCCGTCGTCGACGGCGAATCCGTACCGGGTGCCGTCCTCGCCCTCCGCCTCGACCGTCCACCAGCCCGGCCGCTCCGGGTCGCGCTCCATGGCGTGCGTGGCGCCCGCCCGGTGGAGGGTCAGTCGGTCGGCCTGCGGTGCCCACACCTCGAACTGCACGGAACGGTTCTCCCTCGGCTGCCGGTCGTGGTCCTGGGTAGTCAGGGGGTTGCTCGTCCATCGTGCGGCAAACGAGATCGGCGCGCGCTCGGATCGGTGCTTTTCACCGCGCGAGTCGTGGCGTCCTCCCGCATGTCCTCCCGCATGTCCTCGGATGGTCACCGTTTACGGGTTGTCTGGACACCTCCCGCCTCGCTGACCGACAATCACCAGCGTGACGTCGTCCTTCGAGTTCCACACGTACCCCGCGCGGCTGTCGGACGCGGAGCGCGACCGCGCGCTGAGGGTGCTCCGTGACGGCGTCGCGCTGGGCCGCCTGTCGCACGACACGTTCATCCGGCGGATGGAGCTGGCGCTCACCGCCCGTCGCTCCGACGAACTCGCCGCGCTCACCGCCGACCTGCCCGCCGAGAACCGCTGGTCCCGGCTGGTGCTCGGCACCGTCGGCGCGGTCTCCGGCTTCGGCGTGAAGCTGCGCCGGGCCTGGCAGGTCGAGCGGCTCCCCAAGCTCCAGCTGCCGCACCCGGCGGGCGGCCACGCCCTGCGGATAGGCCGCGACCCGGCGAACGGGCTCCGGCTCAGCCACGAGACGGTCTCCCGGGTGCACGCCGAGCTGAGCCGGCAGGGCGGCATGTGGATCCTGCGCGACCTCGGCTCCACCAACGGCACCACCGTCAACGGCCGTCGGGTGATCGGCGCGGCCGTCGTCCGCGACGGCGATCAGGTGAGTTTCGGCCGCATGGTCTTCCGCCTCTCCTCACAATGACCTTGTGACCGGCCCCACGACAAAGCTCTGGCCTGGGATTTACCCTGCGAGTTTGTCAACTTCCCTTCCGTTCCGGGGTGTTGACGTATGTTCTCGGCCATGACTGACTGTGGTTACACCATGCACACCAGGTGAACCGACGGCACCACATTCGTGGAGGTGTGCCCTGCCGCCCCTCCTCCGCTACCCGACCGTGGACGAGCTGTCAGCACGCGCCGCCGCCCTCGTCGCCCGCCATCCGCACCGCGCCCGACTGCGCCGCGTGGGCACCTCACGGGCGGGCACACCGATGTGGTTGCTCTCCGTCGGACACGGCAGCCGCCACACCCTGATCGTCGCCGGCCCGCACGCCAACGAGCCCGTGGGCGGCGCCACCGTCCTCCGGCTCGCCGAACGGGCCCTGGCCGATCCCCGGTTGAGCGACGCCGCCGACACCACCTGGAACCTGCTGCTGAGCCTCGACCCCGACGGCTCCCGCCGCAACGAGGGCTGGCTGCGCGGCCCGTACACCCTCGGCCACCACTTCCGGCACTTCTTCCGCCCCGGCTTCCTGGAACAGCCCGAGTGGCTGCCCGACGGCGCGGCCGGCGCCGTGCTGCCGGAGACCCGCGCCCTGCTCGACCTCCAGGACGAACTGCGGCCCTTCTTCCAGTGCTCCCTGCACGGCGTCGATGTCGGCGGCGGCTTCGTCGAACTGACCCGGGACCTGCCGGGCCTCGCCGAGCGTGTCGCCCGCATCGCCGCCCGCCTCGGCATCCCGCGCGAGCTGCGACCGTACGACACCCTGTACTGGCCCTGCCTCGGCCCCGCCGTCTACCGCATCCCACCCCCGCGCCGGGGCGATCTGGCCGCCGCCATCACCGAGGCGGCCGTCGAGTCCACCTGGTTCCACCCGCACCGCCACGGCACGGTCACCGCCGTCGTCGAGGCGCCGATGTGGGGCGTGGCCGCCGTCGAGGACGACTCCCCGGCGCCGGACGCCGACGCCGTGCTGCGCGCCGTCAGCGGCGTCCTGCGCCATGACACCCGGCTTCTGGAGGACCTCCTCGCCCGTGTCCGCCCCTCGGTGAGCGGCACCCCGGACGCGGCCCGGCTCCTCGCCCCGGTCGACGACTACGCCCTGGTCGGGCCGGGCCTCGCCGACTCCTGGGACCCCGACGTCCACGACGGCGCCGCCCGGCCGCTGCCCCCGCTCGACACCGCCCGGCTCACCACCCTCGCCATCTCCGGCCGCCGGGTCGCCCTGCGCACCGCCGGACTGCTGCACCAGCTGGTGACCCGCGCCGGACACGACCCGACCGGCGCGCTGCCCGAGCTCGACCGCCTGATCGACGCGTGGTGCGCCGACTACCGCGACGGCTACGGGGCCCGCTGGATCCCCGTCGCCCGCCAGGCGGAGTACCAGGCCCGCGTCGTCCTGGCCGCGTTCGAACTGGCGGCAGGGCGCCCGCACTTGCCAGGGCCGCCCGCCCCGCAGCCGCCCTGCCCGGATCCTCGTGCGGAATCCCGTGCGGACACCCGTGCGGACACCCGTGCGGACTCCCATTCGGGTGAGCAGGGATGGAGTTCCGAGCCCGCCGTGCCGATGCACCGGGAATGACGAACCCCACCCACGCGGTACGCGGCGGCCTGCTCACCGCCCTCGCCCTCCTCAGCCTCGGCGCCTCGGCTCCCGACCGGACGACGGCCGTCCAGAGCGACTGGCTCTACGTCACCCTCACCCGGGGCGACGCCCGCTCCTCCGACACCCGCGGCACCCTCCTCCTCTGCGACCCGCCCCAGGGCCACGGCCGTGCCGCCCAGGCCTGCGCGGAACTCCAGCGGACCGAGGGCGACATCACCCGCATCCCCCACCGCGACGCCATCTGCACCGAGATCTACGCCCCCGTACGCGCCACGGCGGAGGGCCAGTGGAGCGGCAGACCGGTCACCTACGAGCAGACCTTCGCGAACCCATGCGTGATGGCGGCCCGCACAGGGGCGGTGTTCGCCTTGTCGGACTGATGACCACCGGCTCTTTCAGGGGCGCGGGGAACTGCGCGACAAGCCACGACGAACCCGCAACCGCCCGACGGCATGAGAGGCACCCCGCTAGGCGCATCACGCACCCTCAGCCCTCGGCACCCACTCCACCCTGCGCACACGCCGCCGCCGCCAACACCGTCCGCACCTGATGCTCGACCTGGTCCCCCACCGGCACCCACCGCGCACGGAACCGGTCGGTGAAGGAATCGCACCACTCGGCGACGAGCCCCTCCAGGAGGGGCGCCCCCGGGTCGTCGGCCTCCCTCAGCACCCGCAGCAGCATCGCCGCCGCCCGCAGCGGAAGCCGCCGCCCGAACGCGTCCACACTGCCCACGTACGCCGTCGACAGATCCGGCGGCGGCCCGTCCCGCCAGTCCCGGGCGAGCCCCGGCACCAGCGCCAGCGCCCACCGGGCGGCCCGCAGCAGCGGTCCCTCGGGGCCCGGCAGCCGGGGCAGCGCCTCGGCGAGGACCCGTTCCACCCGGCCCGCGTCCGTCACGAGCCGCCGGGCCAGGTGCCGTAGCGCCGCGGCCGGGGCCGGATGCGGGGCGGTGTCGTCCACCAGGTCGCTCGCCCACATCGGCACCTCCACGACCGCCGTCAGACCGCCGTACCGGTGGGCGTGGTACCAGGTGCTGTGCCGCGCGTCGTCCGGCATGCTCGGGTACGCCGCGAGGCCGCCGGGCCGTGGCATCACGAACACCCCGGGCCCGGACACGGGCCAGCCGGCGGCGTCGGACGCGCCGCGCTCCACCGGTATGCCCAACTCCGCCGCCGACTTGGCGAACGGCTCGGCGAGCCCCGGTACGTCCTTCGTCAACTGCACCCAGCTGCCGCCCAGATCGGTGCCGTGCAGGGTCACCTGGAGGTAGGGCCGGACCTCGTCCAACACCCCCATCAGGGCGTACGTCTCGGGCGGCAGCCGGTCCGGCGGCAGCACGGACGGAGACCACTCCGGCTGCTCGGGGCCGGCCGGCCGGAAGAACCCGAGGTGGTAGTCGAGGAGCGTGCGCGGCAGGGGAGTGGTGTGCAGGCTCGCTCCGTCCGGGTCCGCGCAGAGCACGAAGTGCCAGGACACGTCGGACCGCAACGACCGTTCCCGCAGCACCCGTTCGGCCAGGGCGAGCACGGTGGAGCCGCCGGTCGGCTCATTGGCGTGGGCGCCCGCGACGACCAGGACGGCGCGTCTCGCGTGCCCCACGGACAGCAGCCGCAGCGGGCGGCCGGCCCGTGACAAGCCGATGCTCCGCAGCGCGCACAACCCTGGTCGACGAACCGTCAGGGTTCTCGCGGCCGATTCCAGTTCAGCCACCGTGGGATAACCGAGCTCCGACAGCAGACCCACCCCCGTCCCGTCCGCCTGGCACCGGAGTCCGCACGCCCGGCCGGGCCGAGCGGGGGACGTACCCAGTGTCGTCGCGCCGAAGGGGCGGCTCCCAGGGGCGCCCGGTCGCATTCACCGTCACCCGCTACGGGAACCGTCACTCCCCGCCCCCCCCGGGTGCGCAAGGCACCGTCAGGTGTCGACCCGCTCCAGCAGTGCGACCGGCAGGGTCCCGAAGAGGTCGGCCAGCCGCACCTCGCCCGTGAACTCCCGCTCCCCGCCCAGCGCGTCGGCCCACCGCCCCTCGGGCAGCGCGAGCCGGGTGTCGCCCCAGCCCCCGGCCTCGGCCAGCCGCAGCGACAGCCGGGTCACCGCCGTGACCACCTCCCCCGAGCGGGTGAAGGCCACACAGTGCCCGGCGCCCGCCCCCTCCGCCGTCAGCGGCGCGTACGTCGCCGCCTCCCCGAAGACCTCCGGCCGCCGCGCACGCAGCCGCAGCGCCGCCCCGGTGAGCCGGAACTTCTCCGACGCCTCCTCGTGCGGAGCGAAGGCCCGGCGGTTGTCCGGGTCCACCAGGGCGCGGTACTCGGCCTCCGTCCCCTGGTACACGTCCGGCACCCCCGGCATCGTCAGCTGCACGAGAGCCGCGCCGAGAGCGTTCGCCCGCACATGGGGCGCCAACTCCTCGCGCAGCGCGGCGACCCGGGCGTCCACGGCCGGCCCCCGCGCGACGAAGTCCGCCACCTCCCGCTCGTACGCCGGGAACTGCTCGGTCCAGGAGGTGTGCAGCCCGGCCTCCCGCACATGCTTCAACAGGGCACCCTGAAGGCGCTCCTCGGCCGCGGGGCCGAGCCCGAACGCCGTCTGCCAGGCCGCCCACGCCAGCTGCGGATCCGGTACGTCCGCGCCGTCCCGTGTCACCTCCGCCACCAGGTCGGCCCACCGCTCCGGGCACTGCGCGAGCACCGCGATCGCCGCCCGTACGTCCGCGCTGCGCTTGGTGTCATGGGTCGACAGCACGGTGCCCGTGGCCGGCCAGTCGCGCTGGACCCGCGCGCAGTAGGCGTGGAAGTCCTCCGGCGACACGGCCGGGCTCCCCGGATCGCCGCCCACCTCGTTCGCCGACAGCAACGGCACGTAGCGGTAGAACGACGTGTCCTCCACCGACTTCGCCCGCAGCGCCGACGAGGTCTGCGCGAACCGCGCCCGGAACTCCACATGGTCCGGCTCGTCGCTCCGGCCCAGCACCAGATTCCGCACGGCGTCCACCGACCGGGCCTCCTCGGGCACCACGAACAGCGCGCGCGCCTCGGCCGCGGCCTCCTCGGTGACGACGCGGGAGGCGTCCTCGGAGGTGTACGGCCGGTACACCTCCATCCGCGCGAGCAGCTCGCACAGCGCGGTGCGCAGCGCCCACGGCGCCTGGTCGCGCAGGGAGAGATCGGGGGAGCGCTCGCACAAGCGGTGCGCCACCCGGGTGAGCCGTTCCACCTCCGCGACCAGCTCGTGCGTGAGCACCCGGTACGCGGCCCGCCGCACGGTCGCGTCCCACTCCCCGCCCCGGTCGGACTGCGCCGCCGTGAACCGTTGGTAATGCCCCAGCAGTTCACCCGCTCCCGCCGGATCGGTGAACAGCCCGTCGACGTGCCGCAGCGCGTCGTAGCCGGTGGTCCCCGCGACCGGCCACGCCCCGGGCAGTGCCTCGCCGTCGGCCAGGATCTTCTCGACGACGGTCCACCGCCCGCCGGTCGCCCCGTGCAGCCGGCGCAGATAGGCGTCGGGGTCGGCGAGCCCGTCGGGGTGGTCGACCCGCAGCCCGTCGACGACTCCCTCGTGCAGCAGTTGGAGGACCTTCGCATGGGTCGCGTCGAACACCTCCGGCTCCTCGACCCGCACCCCGATCAGCTCCGAGATGCTGAAGAACCGCCGGTAGTTCAACTCCGTACGGGCCAGCCGCCACCACACCGGCCGGTACCACTGCGCGTCCAGCAGCTGCGGCAACGGCAGCTTCTCGGTGCCCTCCCGCAGGGGGAAGGCATGGTCGTAGTACCGCAGCTCCCGCCCGTCCACCACGAACTGCTCGATCTCCGCGCCCAGCGGCCCGCCGAGCACCGGCAGCAGCATCCGGCCGCCCTGCGCCTCCCAGTCGATGTCGAACCACCGCGCGTACGCCGACCCCGGGCCCTCCCGCAACACCTCCCACAGCGCCCGGTTGTGCCGGGGCGCCATGGCCATGTGGTTGGGCACGATGTCCAGGACGAGCCCGAGTCCATGGGCACGCGCGGTCCGCGCCAGCTCCCGCAGCCCCGCCTCGCCCCCCAGCTCCTCCCGCACCCGCCCGTGATCGACCACGTCGTACCCGTGCGCCGACCCCGGCACGGCCTCGAGGACGGGGGACAGGTGCAGATGGGAGACACCGAGCGAGGCGATGTACGGCACGGCGGCCGCAGCGGCGGCGAACGGAAAATCGGGCTGAAGCTGAACCCGATAGGTGGCGGCAGGCACGACAGAGGTCATGAAGTCCTACGTACCCGCTGAGCAGGTTTTCGTGCGACTTGACACGCAGGGGCAAGGACAGCGCCCCGCAAGGGGCGCGGGGCCGTATCGATGTGCGGCTCCGCCGCGTGGGCGCGACCAGCCACAGACAACCCGCACCCCGCAACGAACAGCCGCCCCTACGGCGAACTCCGCACGCTAAGTCGGCCGCCTGAACACGACCAGACTCCGGTCCACCAACTCCACCCGTTCCCCGGCCGCCACCTTCGGCCCGTCCACCGGCACCGCGTCCTCCCGCCCCGTGTCCACCACCATCTGCCACTGCGGCCCGTGGTTGACCGGCACCACGAACTCCAGCGACTGCGCCGACGCGTTCACCATCAGCAGGAACGAGTCGTCGCTGATCCGTTCCCCCCGCGCCCCCGGCTCGGAGATCGCGTTCCCGTTCAGGAAGACGCTCAGCGCCCCCGCCTGCGAGGAGTCCCAGTCCCGCTGCGTCATCTCCCGCCCGTCGGGCGTGAACCAGGCGATGTCCGACAGCTCGTCGTGCGTCCCCTCCACCGGCCGACCGTGGAAGAAGCGGCGCCGCCGAAAGACCGGATGGTCCCTCCGCAGCCACACCATCGCCCGCGTGAACTCCAGCAGATCCCCGAACGGCGCGTCCTCGTCCCCGTCCTCGCCGGACGGCCACGGCACCCAGGAGACCTCGTTGTCCTGGCAGTACGCGTTGTTGTTGCCGCCCTGGGTCCGCGCGAACTCGTCGCCGTGGCTGAGCATCGGCACGCCCTGCGACAGCATCAGCGTCGCGATGAGGTTCCGCATCTGCCGGACCCGCAGCGCCGTCACCTCGGGGTCGTCCGTCTCGCCCTCGGCCCCGCAGTTCCAGGACCGGTTGTGGCTCTCGCCGTCCCGGTTGTCCTCGCCGTTGGCCGCGTTGTGCTTCTCGTTGTAGGAGACGAGGTCCCGCATCGTGAACCCGTCGTGGCAGGTCACGAAGTTGATGGAGGCCAGCGGGCGCCGTCCGTCGTCCTGGTAGAGGTCGGAGGAGCCGGTCAGCCGGGACGCGAACTCCGCGAGCGTGCGCGGCTCGCCCCGCCACAGGTCCCGCACCGTGTCCCGGTACATGCCGTTCCACTCGGTCCACAGCGGCGGGAAGTTCCCCACCTGGTAGCCGCCCTCGCCGACGTCCCAGGGCTCGGCGATCAGCTTCACCTGGGAGACCACCGGGTCCTGCTGGACGAGGTCGAAGAACGACGACAGCCGGTCCACCTCGTGGAACTGCCGGGCCAGGGTCGCGGCCAGGTCGAAGCGGAACCCGTCGACATGCATCTCCGTGACCCAGTACCGCAGCGAGTCCATGATCAGCTGCAGCACGTGCGGGGACCGCATGAGCAGGGAGTTGCCCGTGCCGGTCGTGTCCATGTAGTAGCGCGGGTCGTCCGTCAGCCGGTAGTACGACGGGTTGTCGAGGCCCTTGAAGGAGAGCGTGGGGCCCAGATGGTTGCCCTCGGCGGTGTGGTTGTAGACCACGTCGAGGATGACCTCGATCCCGGCCTCGTGCAGCGCCCGGACCGCCGACTTGAACTCCAGCACCTGCTGCCCCCGGTCCCCCCAGGAGGCGTACGCGTTGTGCGGGGCGAAGAAGCCGATGGTGTTGTAGCCCCAGTAGTTGCTGAGGCCCATGTCGGCCAGCCGGTGGTCGTTCACGAACTGGTGCACGGGCATCAGCTCCAACGCCGTGACGCCCAGCTCGGTCAGATGTTCGATGATCGCCGGGTGGGCGAGCGCCGCGTAGGTGCCGCGCAGTTCCTCGGGCAGCCCCGGGTGCCGCATGGTGAGGCCCTTGACGTGGGCCTCGTAGATCACCGTGTGGTGGTACTCGGTGCGGGGCCGTCGGTCATCGCCCCAGTCGAAGTACGGGTTGACCACGACCGACGTCATCATGTGCGGTGCCGAGTCGAGGTCGTTGCGCTCCTCCGGCGCCCCGAAGTGATAGCCGTACACCTCCTCGCCCCATGTGATCGAGCCGCTGATGGCACGTGCGTACGGGTCGAGCAGCAGCTTCGCGGAGTTGCAGCGCAGCCCCCGCTCCGGCGCGTACGGGCCGTGCACACGGAAGCCGTACCGTTGCCCCGGCATCACGCCGGGCAGGTACGCGTGCCGCACGAACGCGTCCGTCTCGCGCAGTTCCACCGCCGTCTCGGAGCCGTCGTCGTCCAGCAGACACAGCTCTACTCGGTCCGCGGCCTCCGAGAAGACCGCGAAGTTGGTTCCGGCGCCGTCGTACGTGGCGCCGAGCGGATACGCCTGTCCAGGCCAGACCTGCATGGATACGACTCTTCCAGTTGTCGCGCGCCACTGGGGGCGACTCCGGGGGGAGTCTCCCCCAAACTGATGCAACCTCCTAGGACATACGTCCCTCCTGCCCAGCGATGGACACTTCGTGACGCTCCGAGGGCCACCGGTGTCGGTCCCGATGGCCCGATCGTTATGAATCGGCTCACTCCCCGCGCGGTGACACCCCGGAACGGGCAAGCCACGTGCGGTAGTTGAGAAACGACCTGTCCATCCGGCTGTATCGTCACCCGCTACCGGAGTACCCTTCCTTGATCGTTGCGTAGGGGTGAGCTCGGGGGAGCGGAAGGCGGTGCGTGGGTGGGCTCGGGAGGGCTGGAGTTGCCTCCTGGTGACGCGGGCGACACGGGTCACGAGGGGGACCCCACGGATGTCCCACCCGGCGCGGTGTCCCTGGCGCGGCCGGTGGAGCGGGGCTCCATCGGCCCGGAGCTGGACTGGAACGCCGACGCCTGGCTCGAAGTGCGTACGCGCGCCCAGCGGGCCGGTCGCGCCTACATCTGGCTGAACCTCGTCGAGCAGCGGCTGCGCGCCGTGGTGGCCGCCGTGCTGCGGCCCATCTACGAGCCCGTCCACGGCGACGACTGGGTGGTCGCCGCCGCCGGGCCCGCCGGGCAGGAGTGGGTGCAGCGGGCCGTCGCGGTCCGCGAGGTCAGCCGCCGCAAGGGCTATCTGCTCGACCCGGCCGACGACAACGTGCTCAGCTTCCTCACCCTCCCGCAGCTGCGCGAGCTGATGGTGCAGCACTGGCCCTGCTTCGAGCCGTACGTCGACGAGCGGCGCGACGTGGAACTGGCCCTGGACGAGCTGGAGGTCACCCGGAACGTCGTCTCCCGCAACCGGGCCCTCTCCGAGGCCGTCCTCGCCCAGGCCGAGCGCGCCTCCGCGAAGCTGCTGGAGATCCTGGGCGCAGGCAGCGACGTGCCCTCCGCACGCCGGCTGCCCGTCGACGCGGTCGAGGACCTCGTCGGCGACCGGTACGCGGACGTCGTCGGCGTCCACCCCGACCGGGTGCGGCTGCTGCGGCAGTTCCCCGCCGAGGACCTCTTCGGCGGTGCCCGCCGCCTCGACGCCATCGGCATAGGCCTGAACCTCCTCGTGCAGAACTTCTCCGGGCGGCGGCTGGTACGGCTCGCCGAGTCCGGCTGCCGGGTGCGGCTGCTCTTCCTCAACCCCGCCTCCAGCGCCGTGAAGCGGCGCGAGCGCGAACTGGGCATAAAACGCGGCGAGTTGAGCCGAGCCGTGGAGATGAACATCCTCCATATGCGCCGGGTCCGCTCCAAGCTGCGCGACCCCGGCGCCTTCGAGATCCAGGTCTTCGACGAGACCCCGCGCTTCACCGCGTACCTCGTCGACGGCGACGGCTCGGACGGAGTCGCCGTCGTCCAGACCTATCTGCGGCGCACCCGGGGCATGGAGGCGCCGGTGCTCGTCCTGCGCGGCGGCAACCGGGTCCTCAAGGCGGACGAGAACGGCGAAGTCGGCCTTTTCGACACATACCGCGAGGAGTTCGAAGTGGCATGGGCGGACTCCCGACCGGTGTCGTGAGCGCCTGCCGAGGAGCCAAGCGGAATGCGGCCCTCGGATTGTCAGTGGCCCGTGCGATGGTGGTGGTCACTGGGGGAAAGCACCACCAAGAAGGGGGGCCAGCATGGGTTGGCACCGGCAGCTGCTGATCGGCTTCGACCTGGAGACCACCGGGACGGACCCGCGCGAGGCGCGCATCGTCACGGGCGCGGTGATCGAGGTCAAGGACGGGGAGCCGGTCGGACACCGGGAGTGGCTCGCCGACCCGGGCATGGAGATCCCGGAGGAGGCGGTGGCGGTGCACGGCATCACCAACGCCCGTGCGACGGCCGAGGGCAGACCCGCCGACCAGGTCGCCGACGCCATCGCCGACGTCCTCGTCTCCTACTGGAAGACGGGCGTCCCGGTCGTGGCGTACAACGCGGCCTTCGATCTGACCCTGCTCTCCGCCGAGCTGCGCCGGCACGCCCTGCCGTCCCTGCGCGACCGGCTCGGCGGCCTCGACCCGGCACCGGTCGTCGACCCGTACACGATCGACCGTTCCGTCGACCGCTACCGCCGGGGCAAGCGCAACCTCGAAGCGGTCTGCGGGGAGTACGGCGTCCCGCTGGACGCCGCGCACAACGCCTCCGCCGACGCCCTGGCCGCAGCCCGGCTCGCCCGTGCGATAGCCCAGCGCCACCCGAAGGTCGCGGCCCTCGGCCCGGCCGAGCTGCACCGCCGCCAGATCGAGTGGTACGCGGAGTGGGCCGCCGACTTCCAGGCCTTCCTGCGCCGCAAGGGCAACCCCGAAGCGGCCGTGGACGCGACCTGGCCGCTACGGGAACTGGAGGACGAAACGGTATGACCGCGACAGAGATCTCCCTGCGCGAAGTACGCGACAGCGACCTGCCGTTGCTCTGGAGGCACTGGTCCGACCCCGAGGCACAGCGGATCGCCGCCTTCACCGGGGAGTACCAGAACGACCGGGCGCTCTTCGACAGCCACTGGGCGAAGCTCCGCGCCGACCCCGAGGTGCTGAACCGCACGGTGGTCGCTGGCGGCGAGGTCGTCGGCTCGATCGCGGTCTTCGGCCCACCGGACGAACGCGAGGTCACCTACTGGATCGACCGCGCCCACTGGGGCCGAGGCATCGCCACGGCCGCCCTCACCGCCCTGCTCGACCTGGTGCCGACCCGTCCCCTGCACGCCTACGCGGCGGCGGACAACACCGGCTCGATCCGGGTCCTGCAGAAGTGCGGCTTCGTCGTCACCGGCCACGACCGGGGCTTCGCCCGGGCCCGGGACGCCGAGATCGACGAAGCGGTGCTCATACTCCGGGCCGCCTGAGGAGGCACCGCTCGGATCAGAACGGATACCGCTCGGATCAGAACGGATACCAGCGGACCGTCTCGTCCCCGTCGCGCAGCGAGGCGACACGGCGTTCGAACTCCGCCCGTGCCTCGGGGCTGCTCGGCGCGTGCTGGGCGACCCAGGCGCAGCTGGCCGTCTCACGGGCGCCCCGCAGCACGGAGCAGCCGTCCCACTCCCGTACGTCCCAGCCGTACGCGGCCGTGAAGGCGTCGTAGTCAGGCGTCGGCAGGCCGTAGCGGTCGTGGGAGAGGGCCATGACGACGAGATCGTGCTCGCGCAGGTCGCCGGAGAAGGTCTCCAGGTCGACGAGGACCGGGCCGTCCGGGCCAATGTGGACGTTGCGGGGGAGCGCGTCGCCGTGGATCGGCCCCCGGGGCAGGCGCGGGACGAGGGCGGCCGCGGCCGCCGCGAACCCGTCGCGGCGCTCACGGAGGTACGCCGCGTCCGCCGGGTCGATCGCGTCACCGGCGAGGCGCAGCCAGCGCTCCACGCCGCCGAGCAGTTCACGGCGGGGCAGGGCGAAGGGAGGGGCGGGCAGGGCATGGACCAGCCGTAGGAGTTCGGCCAAATCGCGCGGTCCGGCGGGGCGTACGGGATCGGGCAGGCGGTGCCACACCGTCACCGGGTGCCCCTCGACGAGCAGTGCCTCCGCCTCGGCGGGCCGCACCGCGGGGACGCCCGCCTCGGCGAGCCAGGCGGCGACGGCCAGTTCGCGGCGGGCCCGGTCGAGGAGTTCGGCGTCGCGGCCCACCTTGACCACCAGGTCACCGGCGGCGAACACCGCGTTCTCGCCCAGCGCGAGCAGCCGCGCCGCACCGGCCGCGGCGGGCAGCACCTCGGCCGCGACCAGTACGTCCCGGGCCCGTGCCTCGTCCATCCGTCGTCTCCCTGTCCGTACGGCCGACGCCGCGCTCGTGGCGTCAGGTTCACGCCATCCAGGGGTCAGTCTCGCATTCGCACAGGTAGAGCCGTGTGCGCGGTGCCTTGACGCCCTGTCATGACCTCAGCACCATGACGGACATGACCTTGGCGACCGCGAAGCCGAAACGCCCGCGACCGGCCAAGCGGAGCAGCCCGGCGGACGGCCGGGACCGGCGCCTGATCGACCACGGCGCCTGGTTCCTGGTGCTGCCCGCGCTGATCCCCATCCTGGTGCTGAGCGTCGGACCGCTGCTGTACGGGATCGCGCTGGCGTTCACCGACGCCCAGTCCGGCCGGACCGAGCCCACCCGGTGGATCGGCACCCTCAACTTCCAGGACCTGCTGCACGACACCCTCTTCTGGGAGTCGTTCCGCATCGGTCTGCTGTGGGCCGTCGGGGTGACCGTGCCGCAGTTCCTGCTCGCCCTCGGCCTCGCCCTCCTCCTCAACGAGCCGCTACGGCTGCGCTGGCTGGCGAGGGCGCTCGCGATCATCCCCTGGGCGATGCCCGAGGTGGTCGTCGGCATCATGTGGCGGCTCGTCTACAACCCCGACGCGGGCATCCTCAACGAGACCGTCCGCGACCTGGGCCTCGGCGACGGGCGCGACTGGCTGAGCGGACTGGCCACCGCGCTGCCCGCCGTCATACTGGTCGGCGTCTGGGCGGGCATGCCCCAGACGACCGTCGCCCTGCTCGCCGGGCTGCAGAACACCCCGCGCGAACTGCACGAGGCCGCCGCGATGGACGGCGCGGGCGCCTGGCGCCGCTTCCGCACGGTCACCTGGCCCGCCATCAGACCCGTCGCCCTCGCCATCTCGGCGCTCAACCTCATCTGGAACTTCAACTCCTTCGCCCTGGTGTATGTCCTGACCAACGGCGGACCGGGCGGCCGCACCCGGCTGCCGATGCTCTTCGCCTACGAGGAGGCGTTCCGCTACGGCCAGTTCGGGTACGCGGCGGCGATGGGCTGTGTGATGGTCGCGGTGATCTCGACCGTCCTGGCGTTCGTCCTGGTCGGCCGGCTGCGGCGGGGTGAGGACGCATGAGGAGCGGCAGGGCGGCGCGCACCGGCCAGTACCTGGCCCTTGTCGCGTATCTCGTCTTCCTCGCGTTCCCCTTCCTCTGGCTGGTCTCCACCGCCTTCAAACCGGCCCGCGAGCTGGGCAGTCTCCACCCGACCTGGATCCCGAGGGACCCGACCCTCGCCAACTTCCGGCAGGCCTTCGACGAGCAGCCCCTGCTGCAGGCCGCGCTCAACTCGCTGGTCGCGGCGGTCGGCGCGGCCGTCGTCGCCGTACTCATCGCGACGCCGATGGCGTACGTCATGGCCCGGCACCGCACGACGCTGTCGCGGATGGCGACCGGGTGGGTGGTGGTCAGCCAGGCGTTCCCGTTCGTGCTGGTGATCATCCCGCTCTTCCTGGTGCTGAAGAACCTGAGGCTGATCGACTCCGTGCCCGGACTGATCATGGTGTACGTGGTGTGGGCGCTGCCGTTCGCGCTGTGGATGCTCGTCGGCTACGTCCGGGCGGTGCCCGCCGAGCTGGAGGAGGCGGCGGCGGTCGACGGGGCCGGGCGGCTGCGCACCCTGGTGTCGGTGACGGCGCCCCTGCTGGCGCCGGGCATCGTGGCGACGGCGCTGTTCGCTTTCGTCACGGCGTGGAACGAGTTCTTCTTCGCGCTGGTCCTGCTCAAGACGCCGGAGAAGCAGACCCTGCCGGTCGTCCTCGCCCATTTCATCGGCGCGGAGGGCGTGGCCGACCTCGGCCCGCTGGCCGCCGCCGCGTTCCTCGCGACGCTTCCCTCGCTGGTCGTCTTCGCGGTCATCCAGAGACGGATCACGGGCGGCATGCTCGCCGGGGCGGTGAAGAACTGATGCGCGCACCACGGCTCGTCACGGCCCTGCTGCTGTGCCTCCTCATGGCCGGCTGCACGGGCGGCGAGGGAACCTCCGACGACGGCCGGATCACCCTCCGCTTCCAGTCCCTGGCCTGGCAGGAGGAGTCCGTCGCCGTCAACAAGGAACTGGTGGCGGAGTGGAACGCCGCCCATCCAGACGTCGAGGTCCAGTACGTCCAGGGCAGTTGGGACAGCGTCCACGACCAACTGCTCACCTCCTTCGAGGGCGGTGAGGCGCCGGACATCATCCACGACGCCTCCGACGACCTCGCGGACTTCGCCTACGGCGGCTACCTCGCCGATCTGCGCGAGCTGCTGCCCGAACGGCTCAGGACGGACATCCCGCCGCACAGCTGGGAGACGACGACCTTCGGCGAGGGCGTCTACGGGGTGCCGTTCCTCCAGGAGCCGAGGGTCCTCATCGCCAACGCCACCTGGCTGCGTGAGTCCGGTGTGCGGCTGCCGACGCCCGAGGACCCGTGGACCTGGACGGAGTTCCGCGAGGTCGCGAAGGAGCTGAGCGGCGGCGGGAAGTACGGCGTGGCCTGGCCGTTGAAGGAACCGGTGTCGGCCACGCTGAACCTCTCCCTCTCGGCGGGCGGACAACTGTTCCACCGGGACGCGGACGGCAAGGTCGAGGTGCGGTTCGAGGAGGCCGACGCGGTCGTCCCGAGGACCGTGCGCGACGAGGTGAACGCCGACGGGAGCGCACCCGCCACCACCCTCGGCATGGGCGGCTCCGACACCCTGCCCGGCTTCTTCGGCGGCCGGTACGCGATGGTCCCGCTCGGCTTCTCCTACCGTCAGCAGATCGTCCAACAGGCCCCGGAGGGCTTCGACTGGCAGGTGATGCCCGCCCCGGCCGGCGCCGGCGGGCTCACCCAGGGCGTCAGCCCGCAGACCCTCTCCGTCGCCAAGGACAGCCCGCACAAGGAGGAGGCCGCCGCGTTCATCGACTTCCTCCTGCGCCCCCAGAACATGGTCCGCCTCGCCCTCGGCGACTGGATGCTCCCGACCGGCACGGAGGCCCTCCGGGATCCCGCCCTGCGCACCACCGAGCACGACTGGGCGACGGGGGCCGCGCTCGCCGAGTATCTCCGGCCGGCCCCCGCGCAGTCCGTGCGCGGCTATCCGGAGTGGAAGGACAAGGTCGCCACGCCCGCGTACCAGGAGTACTACAGCGGGGCGATCGACCTGGGTGAGCTGCGGGAACGGTTGGAGGACGACGGGAACCTGGTGCTGGCGCGCTACCAGCGGTGAGGGTGTGGGGCAGCCCCTGAAAAGCCGGGGCTGCGCATCGTGCCCCACCCCCTGATCGCCGGGCAAGCCGGTTGGCTCGCCGGGCAAGCCGGTTGGTTCCACGCCTGTCGTGAAATCACGGCACTTTTCAGGTCACGATCAGGTCACTCAATAACGCTCAGGTAACGCCCGGTCCGCGCGAAACGCGCACTGACTCTGTTACCGGGTTCGACCGTTACCCCCTCCGAAAGGTTGCGTTCGGCGGTTCTTGTGCCTCGGGTGAACGGCTTCCAAGCTGAGGATGAATTCATTTCGAACGCCAGGAAGTTGACCCATGCGCCGAGACATACCCGACCTCGCGGAAGTGCGCCGCGTGACCCAGAAGAAGCGGGACGCCTGGTGGACCGTGCTGCTCGTGGACCCGGTCGCCACCCCTCTGGTGCGGCTGACCGCGAAGTACACGAGGATCACGCCCAACCAGCTGACCTGGGGCGCCTTCCTGCTGGGACTGGTCTCGGCCGCGTTCTTCGCGCTGGGCGACTGGCGCTGGCTGATCGCCGGCGCCGTCGTCTACCACCTGAGCTTCATCCTCGACTGCATGGACGGCAAGGTCGCCCGACTCACCGGCCAGGGCTCCGTGTTCGGGGCCTGGCTCGACTTCGTCTTCGACCGCGTCCGGGTCGCGGCGTGCTCGATCGCCCTGATGGCCGGTCAGTACCAGCGCACGGGAGAGACCTTCTACATCTGGCTCGCCGCCGCCGTCATCGGCTGCGACGCGCTCCGCTACATCAACTCGCTGGAGACCTTCAAGGTCCGCCACACCATGCGCAAGCAGATCAAGGCCCGGCTCCGTGAGGCCCGCCGCGCCGAGAACGAGCGGGAACTCGCCTTCATGGAGGACCTGCTGCGCGAGAACCCCGAGGCCGACATCGAACAGGACCTGCGCTCGGCCGCCGCCGAGGTCACCCAGGCCGCGCCACAGGCCCAGGTCGTCGACCTGCACCAGGAGTTCCGCCGCCGCTTCCCCCTCTATCTGCGCGTCCGGTCCTTCCTGCTGCGCCACCGGGTCCGCCCCCATCTGATCAGCGGCATCGAGTTCCAGATGGGCGTCTTCATGATCGGCCCGATCGTCGACTCGGTGATGACGGCGACCATCGTCTCCGGCGTCCTGCTGCTCGTCTTCGAACTGGCCATCGTCTACAAGCTGTTGCTCTCCACCCGCGACTTCACCCGCACCCTCGACTCCTTCGACCGGGGAGACGTCGCCACGGCGGCCTGACCCGACGGGTACGGACACGGAGGTGGGCCGGGGCGACGCCGCCCCGGCCCACCTCCGTGTTCAGGCCCCGATCAGACCCGTACCCGCTCGTCCCGCGCCGTCGGTGACAGCGGCTCCGGCTCCGGCGACTCGTCATGGGTGAGGTCCGGCAGCCGGTTCAGCCACCTCGGCAGATACCAGTTGCGCTCGCCGAGCAGGGCCATCACCGCCGGGAGGAGCACACCCCGGATGATCGTCGCGTCGATGAGGACGGCGGCCGCGAGGCCCACACCCATCTGCTTCATCGACTGCATGGACAGTGTCCCGAAGATCGCGAAGACGGCGACCATGATGACGGCGGCGCTGGTCACGACCCCGGCCGTGGTGACCACCCCGTGCCGGATGGCCTCCTTCGTCGTACGGCCCCGCAGTCGCGCCTCACGGATCCGCGAGACCACGAACACGTGGTAGTCCATCGACAGCCCGAACAGGATCACGAACAGGAACAGCGGCAGCCAGGTGATGATGGCGCCCACGCCCTCCGCGCCCACCAGCGAGGCCCCCCAGCCGTGCTGGAAGACCGCGACGAGGATGCCGTACGCGGCGCCCACCGACAGCAGGTTCAGCACGATCGACGTCGCCGCGATCGTCAGCGAGCGGAACGACAGCAGCATCAGCAGGAAGGCGAAGACCACGACGAAGGCGAAGACCGGGACCACGGAGCCGACGAGCTGGTCGTTGAAGTCCTGGTTGCCCGCGACCTGCCCGGTGACCGGCGCCTCGACGCCCTCCACCTTGCCGAGCGTGGCGGGCCGTACCTCGTCGCGCAGCCTGTCCAGGCTCGCGCCCGCCTTGTCCTGGTCGGAGCCGCCGACCAACGGCACGTACACGAACGCCACGTTCTGCGCGTCGTGCACCTTGATCTCCACCGGGCCGCGCGAGGCACCCGAGGCGACGGCCTCCTCCTTGAAGTCGGCGAGCGCCGACCGCACCTCGGGGGCGTTGATGTCCTTGGCCTTCACGACCACCTCGGCCGGCTCGGAACCGCCCGGGAAGGCCTCGTTGACCCGGTTGTACGTCTGCACGATCGGCAGCGAGTCCCCGAACTCCTGGTCCAGCGTCAGGTTCTGCGTCTTCATCCCGAGCGCGGGCGCCGCCACGGCGAGCAGCGCACCGGTCGCCACGACCAGCGACAGGGCCGGCTTGGCGAGCACGACCCCGAGGACGGCGTTCCAGAAACGGCTCTCCGAACCACCGTCTCCCGCACGGCCGTTCTTCCGCCGCTTGTCCGGGTGCAGGAACGGGATACGGCCCTTCTCCACCCGTCCGCCCAGCAGCGACAGCAGCGCCGGCAGCACCGTGACCGAACCGACCATCGCGACGGCCACGACCATCAGGGACGCCAGGCCCATCGCCTCGAACTCGGCGAGCCCGGTGAACAGCATGCCCGCCATCGCCACGCACACCGTGACGCCGGAGACGATGATGGCGCGGCCACTGGTCGCGGCGGCCACCCGCAGTGCGGTCTGCGCGTCCCGGCCCGCGGCGCGCTCCTCGCGTTCACGGCGCAGATAGAACAGGCAGTAGTCGACACCGACGGCCAGACCCACCAGCAGCATCACGGAGTTGGCGGTGTCGCTCATCGGGATCACATGGCTGACGATGGCCATCAGGCCCATCGTCGCGACGATCGCCGTGATCGCCAGCGCCACCGGCAGCAGCGCCGCCACGACCGCGCCGAACGCGATCAGCAGGATGCCGAGCGCCACCGGCACGGCCGAGTACTCGGCCTTCTGGAAGTCGTCCCCGAAGGCGTCGTCGAACGTCTTCATCATCGAGGCGCCGCCGATCTCCTCGATCCGCAGCGACCCGTGCTCCTTCTGGACGTCCGCGACGGCCTTCAGCACCGGCTCGATCCGCTCGCCCGCGGTGTCCGACGCGCCCCGCACATCGAACTGCACCAGCGCGCTGCGGCCGTCCTTCGAGATCGTCCGCGTGTCGTACGGTGAGGTCACGTCCGTGACCTCACCGGTCCTCTCGACGGCCTTCATCACATCGTCCACGGCGGCCCGGAACGCGGAGTCCGTGGCGCGGACGCGGTCGTCCTTCGCCTGGATCAGGACGGTCTCACCGGCGGGCTCCTCGATCCCGGCCTCCTCGACGATATGAGCCGCCGTGCTGGTCTCCCCCTTGAGCTGATCGCTGTCCTTGACCTCGACCGAGCCCATCGCCGAGCCGATCCCCATCGTCAGCACCACGAACAGCAGCCAGATCCCGACGGCCGCCCAGCGGTGCCGGGCGCTCCAGCCGCCCGCCCGGGCGGCGATCCCCCGCACCCGTACCTCTCCGTTCCCCATGACGGGCCAGCCCCCTCGCCTGCGATGGCGACCCCCTGCCGCCACCTTTCGTTTCGAAGGTATGAGCCGGATAAGGGCATCTCGTCGTGCTCTCCGGTGAACCCCGCCGCCTACGGGTCCTCCGCTCGGACCCCGCTCCCTCCCCACCAGGGAGGACAGTGGCCCCTTACACCCATCCCGGGTTCTCGGGGCCGAACCTCAGGGTGGTCCCGCCGTCCGATGCCTATCGTGAGCCCATGACGACGTACGCGGCGCTTCTGCGCGGGATCAACGTGGGCGGCAGCAAGAAGGTCCCGATGGCCGACCTCCGCGCCCTCCTGACCGGCCTCGGCCACGACGGTGTGGCCACCTACCTCCAGAGCGGCAACGCGGTCTTCACCAGCGACCACGGCGACGAGGACTCCCACGCCGCCGAGATCACGACGGCCATCGAGAAACACTTCGGCTTCACCGTGGACGTCCTGGTGCGCGACCACGAATACCTGGAGGCGGTCCGGGAGGCGTGCCCGTTCCCGGCGGCCGAGTTGGAGGGCAAGCAACTGCACGTGACGTACCTGTCGGAGACCGTGGGCGCGGCCCGCTTCGAGGGGATCGATCAACCGGCTTTCCTGCCCGAGGAGTTCAGGATCGGGGACCGGGCCCTGTATCTCTACGCCCCCGAGGGCCTCGGCCGCTCCAAGCTCGCGGAGACCCTGTCGAAGCCCCGCCTCCTGAAGGGCCTGACCGCCACCACCCGCAACTGGAACACGGTGGTGAAGCTGGTGGAGCTGACGCGGGCCGGCTGACCGGATGCCCGTGGTCGCGTCTGCTCGCGTCGCGTTTGTTCAAGAGGTCCGGGCGGGCCGTCCCTAGCGTGGTCCGTATGAGCCACGACGACAGCACGCACCCGCACCACCCGCATTACCCGTACATGGCCGAATGCGCCGCCGAGGCGGCCCGGATCGCCCGGGGCGTCACGGCGGACCGACTGGAGCGTCCCAGCCACTGCGGTGACTGGGACGTCCGGGCGCTGGTCAACCACTGGGTGCTCTACACCTCGCACGGCCTGGAACACCGCGCCCTGCGCACGCCCCTCCCCGAGGAGCTGACCGAGCGGGACTTCACCGCCGACCCCGACTGGGCCGACGCCTACGCCGCCCAGTTGGACCGGGCGGTCGCGGCCTGGGCCGAACCGACGGCGTGGGACGGCGACATCGACCTCGGGATGGGCCCGTTCCCCGCCGTAGGCATCGCCGGCATGATCATCAAGGAGATGGCCGTCCATGGCTGGGACGTCGCCACCGCCACCGGCCAGAGGTTCGACATCTCCGAACCGGCCGCCCGCTTCGTCCTCGACGTCGTCGAGACCCACGGCGACCTCTACCGCCGCTACGACGGCTTCGCCGCCCCGGTCCCGGTCCCACCCGACGCCCCGGTGTTCGACCGAGCGCTGGCGTCGAGCGGCCGGAACCCGCGGGCGACCGCGGCCCGATGACCGGCGCGGCCCGATGACCGGCCGCGGTCTCATGACCGGCCCCGACAGGACGGCTGGTTGATGCAGGCCATCCAGGCCGGGTAGTGGGACGACGGGCCCACGTAGAGGGCCGCGCAGGCGTGGCCGTTCTTCTCGGTCTTCGGACGGGCGAGGCGGAGCCGACGAGAGCGGACAGTGCGACGGGGACGCCGACGGCGGTTCAGGCCGCGGTCAGCTGGCCCTGCCGGAGCGCGCCCGCGTACCGGCGCAGCAGCAGCGCGGCCAGTTCGGGGGCGGGGCCGAGCACCTCGGCCAGGACGTCCGCGCCGGACTCGTCCGCCCCGGCGGCGATCCGGTCCGGCAGCCGGCCGGGGGCGATGACGTACGGCGCCACGGCCACCCGTGCGCAGCCGAGCGCCCGCAGCTCCCGTACGGCGTCCTCCGTGCGGGGGAGGGACGCGGAGGCGAACGCGGGTCGCACGGCGCACCAGCCGGTGTGCCGCCACTCCCGCGCGATTTCTGCGATCACCGCGATCGCCTCCGGGTCGGTGGACCCCGCCGAGGCCAGGACGACCCCGGTCGAGGACTTGTCGGCGGGGCTCAGGCCCGCCTCGGACAGCCGGCGTTCGAGGGCCGACAGGAGCAGAGGCGACGGGCCGAGCACCTCCGCTTGGCGGATGCGCAGAACGGGCGGGGCCTCGCGCAGGACCGCCGGGATGTCGGCCTTGGCGTGGAAGGCGCGGGTCAGCAGCAGCGGCAGGGCCACCACGTCCCGTACGCCCTCCGCCGCCAGCGACTCCAGCACCCCCTGGACCGAGGGGACGTTGAAGTCCAGGAAGCCGGTCTCCACACGCAGCCCGGGGCGCATCGCCCGTACCCGCCGCACCAGGGCGTGCACGGTCGCGGCGTGCCGCGGGTCGCGGCTGCCGTGGGCGATGACGAGGAGGACCGGCTCGTTGAACATGTGGATCAGCTCTTCACCAGCAGGCCGCGGCCGCGCAGGACCCGCCGCTCCAACGGGCTGAAGATCAGCAGATCGATGGCGATACCGACCAGCAGGATCAGGAAGATGGCGAGGAACACCGTGGCCATGTCGATGTTGGTGCGGCCGTTCTCCAGCAACTGGCCGAGACCGACCCCGAGATCGGGGTGGCTGGCGATGATCTCCGCCGCCATCAGCGAACGCCAGGAGAACGCCCAGCCCTGCTTCAGACCGGCCAGATAGCCGGGCAGCGCGGCCGGCATCACGATGTGCCAGGCGCCCTGGAGTCCGGTGGCGCCCATGGTGCGGCCCGCCCGCAGATACAGCGGGGGCACCTGGTCGATGCCGGAGACCAGCCCGTTGGCGATCGAGGGCACCGCGCCGAGCAGGATCACCGCGTACATCATCCCGTCCGTCAGACCCAGCCAGACCACGGCCGGCGGTACCCACGCCACCGACGGCAGCGACTGAAGACCGGAGAGGATCGGACCGATCGCCGACCGCACGAACCGCACCCGGGCGACCAGGATGCCGAGCGGCGTGCCGATCGCCAGCGCGATCAGGAAGCCGAACAGGCCACGCGAGACACTCGTCCAGACGTAGCCGAGCAGCTTGCCTTCCAGCCAGGCCTGCTCCGCCGCGTCCCACACGGCCGACGGCGGGGGCAGCTTGCCCGGGTCGGTGACGACGCCGAACGACACCAAGCCCTGCCACACCGCGAGCACCAGCACGATCGCGGTGATCGGCGGCACGATCTTCTGCCGGAACGTCTGGCTGAAGGGAGGCCGGCCGGTGCCCGGCGTCTCCAGGGCGTCGAGGCCCGCCTCCACTGCCCCGAGCCGGTCCTTGTCGGCGGCCGGGGCGTCGATCCTGTCCGTCGCCTTCGTCTCACTGCTGGCCATGACGGCGGATCTCCTCACGAAGGACATCGGTGATCTCCAGGGACAGCTCCGCCACCGGAGCGTCCTCGATACGGCGGGGCTGCGGGATGTCGACCCGCCACTCCCGGGCGATCCGGCCCGGGCGCGAGGACAGCAGCACCACGCGCTGCGCGAGCCGTACCGCCTCGCGCACGTTGTGCGTGACGAACAGGACGGAGAGCCGGGTCTCCTCCCAGATCCGGGTCAGCTCGTCGTGCAGCACGTCCCGGGTGATCGCGTCGAGCGCCGCGAACGGCTCGTCCATCAGCAGGAGCTTGCTCTCCTGCCCGAGGGCCCGCGCCAGCGCCACCCGCTGCCGCATACCGCCGGACAGCTCGTGCACCCGCTTGCCGTACGCGCCCTTCAGCCGGACCAGCGAGAGCAGGTCCTCGGCGCGCTCGCGCCGTTCGTTCTTCGGAACCCCCCTGAGTTTCAGGGCGAGTTCGATGTTCTTGCCCGCGGTCAGCCACGGGAACAGGGCGTGCTCCTGGAACATCAGAGCGGGGCGCCCGTCGGTCGCGATGCTGCCCTGGGACGGGGCGTCGAGCCCCGCCACCAGGTTCAGCAGCGTGGACTTGCCACAGCCCGAGGCCCCCAGAAGGGTGACGAACTCGCCCGGAGCGACATCGAGGGTGATGTCGTCGAGCACGAGCTGCTGCCCGGTCGGCCCGGCGAAGGACTTCGATACGTGCTCGATACGGGCTGCGTGCTCGACGGCGTCAGTGCCGTCGGCGGCCTTGGCGAGTGCGGTGGCCATGGTCGTCACCTCCTGGGAACGTGGCGGACTGCGCGGTTACTTGACGCCGAGACCGGCGTCGTCGACCTCGGGCTCGCCCTCGGCCTTCAGGACCTTGTTGAGGATCGACAGGTCGTAGATGCCGTCGAGCAGCGGGTCCTTCAGCAGGCCGGCCTTGACCGCGTGCTCCGCCTCGGTGTTGAGGGTGGCGGCCAGCGGGTCGTTGGTGAACTGGATCGACTTCCACGCCGGGTCGAGGACCTTGGCGTCCAGCGCCTTGCCGGAGTCCTCCTTCAGCCGGGCGTTGGCCGCCTCCTTCGCCTTCTCCGGGTCGGAGTCGATGAAGGCGTTCGTCCTGACCGCGCCCCGCAGCACCGCCTCGACGACCTTGGGGTGCTCCTTGAGGAAGTCCTGCCGCACGATGATGTTCGTGATCACGAACTTCTTGTCCGGCCACAGGTCGGCCTCGTCCAGCAGCACCTTGGCGCCCTCGGCGACCAGCTTGGACGCGGTCGGCTCCGGCACCCAGGCACCGTCGATCGAGCCCGACTTGTAGGCGTCCGGGACGATCTTGTTGTCCGTACGGACCACGGAGACGTCGCCCTTGCCGCTCTCGGCGTCGACCTTCCAGCCCTGCTCGGCGATCCAGTTGAGGAACGCCACGTCCTGCGTGTTGCCGAGCTGCGGCGTCGCGATGTTCTTGCCCTTGACGTCCTTCAGGGACTTGATCTTGTCCGGGTTGACGACGAGCTTCACACCGCCGGAGGCCGAACCGCTGATGATGCGCAGGCCCTTGCCGGCGGACTTGGTGTAGCCGTTGATCGCCGGGGAGGGGCCGATCCAGCCGATGTCGATCGACTTCGAGTTGAGCGCCTCGATCTCGGAGGGCCCGGCGTTGAAGATCGCGTACTCGGCCTTCGTGGCGCCGAGCTCCTTCTGGAAGATGCCCTCCTGCCGCCCGACCAGGGCGGTGGCGTGCGTCAGGTTGCCGAAGTAGCCGATCTTGACGGTGTCGAGGCCCTCGATCTTCTTGGCCCCGGCGGCGACCTCGGTGGTCTTGTCGTCCTTGGTCTCGGAGCCGTAGCCGCAGGCGGCGAGGGTGAGGAGGGGAAGCGTTGCGATGACCGCGACGGAGCGACGGAAGGCGGATGAGCGGTTGGCAGGCACGGGAGGTGTTCCTCTCGGAGGCCCGGCGGTCACAGCCCTTCGGGGTGTGGCCGGGGAATCAGGAAAAGGGTCTTCGTCGCAACGGGGACGTCCGGTGGGGGGACGGGGCGCGCAAGCGGTGCGCGTACGTCAGCACACACATCGCGCCACTCCGCCCTGCCCGCTGCCGAGGGCGCCGCTGCCCACACGGCCGCCCTCCTTCGCGAACGTCGCGTAGAAGTCCTGGGGGTTCATGTCAGAAGTCCCACCCGTCGTCCTCGGCCGCGTCCTTGACGGGCTCCGGGGAGGCGAACGACTCGCCGACCATGCCGGCCGTCAGTGTCGTGCCGTCGGACGGGTCGATCAGGATGAAGGAACCGGTGCGGCGGGAGTCGGCGTAGGAGTCGACCGGCAGCGCCTCGGCCGTACGGACCTTCACCCGGCCGATGTCGTTGGCGACGAGCTGTCCCGGGTGCGGGTGCAGGGACAGGTCGTCGAGCGTCAGCCGGGACGGGATGTCCTTGACGATCGCCTTGACCGTGCGGGTGCCGTGCTTGAGCAGCACCCGGTGGCCCACCGTGAGCGGCTGGTCCGCGACATGGCAGACGGTCGCCTCGATGTCCTGCGTGGTCGCCGGGGCGTCCTTGCTGGGCACGATGAGGTCGCCGCGCGAGATGTCGATGTCGTCCTCCAGCAGGACGGTCACCGACTGGGTGGTCCAGGCGACGTCGACCGGCTCGCCCAGCAGGTCGATACCGGAGATCTTCGACGCCCGGCCGGACGGCAGCACGGTCACCGACTCGCCGACGCGGAACGAACCGGCGGCGATCTGGCCCGCGTAGCCACGGTAGTCGGGGTGCTCCGCGGTCTGCGGCCGGATCACGTACTGCACGGGCAGCCGGGCGTGGCAGTGGCTCAGGTCGTGCGCGACCGGCACCGTCTCCAGGTGCTCCAGCACCGTCGGGCCGCCGTACCAGTCCATGTTCGCGGACGGCTCCACCACGTTGTCACCGGCCAGCGCCGAGATCGGGATCGCGGTGATCTCCGGGACGCCCAGCTCGGACGCGTACGCCGTGAACTCCTCGGCGATCCGCGCGAAGACCTGCTCCTCGTACGCGACGAGGTCCATCTTGTTCACCGCGAGGACCACGTGCGGGACCCGCAGCAGCGCGGCGATCGCGGCGTGCCGGCGGGTCTGCTCGACGACGCCGTTGCGCGCGTCGACCAGGATCACCGTCAGCTCGGCGGTGGAGGCGCCGGTGACCATGTTGCGGGTGTACTGCACGTGGCCGGGGGTGTCGGCGAGGATGAAGCGGCGGCGGGTGGTGGCGAAGTAGCGGTAGGCCACGTCGATGGTGATGCCCTGTTCGCGCTCGGCGCGCAGGCCGTCGGTGAGGAGCGCGAGGTCGGGGCCTTCCTGGCCCCGGCTGGCGGACACCCGTTCCACGGCCTCCAGTTGGTCGGTGAGGATCGACTTGGAGTCGTGCAGCAGCCGTCCGACCAGGGTGGACTTGCCGTCGTCGACGGAACCCGCGGTCGCGAACCGCAGCAGCGTGGTGGCCGAGAGCTCCTCGGCGGTGATCGTGCTCATGGCTAGAAGTACCCCTCGCGCTTGCGGTCTTCCATCGCGGCCTCGGACATCTTGTCGTCGGCGCGGGTCGCACCCCGCTCAGTGAGCCGGGAGGCGGCGATCTCGGCGATGACCTGGTCGAGCGTCACCGCGTCCGAATCCACGGCACCCGTGCACGACATGTCGCCGACCGTCCGGTACCGCACCCGCCGTTTCTCCACGGTCTCGTTCGCGCGCGGCCCGCCCCACTCGCCGGCGGTCAGCCACATCCCGGCCCGCTGGAACACCTCGCGCTCGTGGGCGAAGTAGATC